>NZ_JAKKRY010000002.1:0-488476 GCF_025653795.1 Shewanella sp. SM73 | reverse complement strand
ATCCCATCCCGAACTCAGAAGTGAAACGCAAACGCGCCGATGGTAGTGTGGGGTCTCCCCATGTGAGAGTAGGTCATCGCCAAGCGCCTAATTTAGGTTAACGTGTAGACGTTAACCTAAAGGAGCGGTAGTTCAGTTGGTTAGAATACCGGCCTGTCACGCCGGGGGTCGCGGGTTCGAGTCCCGTCCGCTCCGCCAACATTAAGAGATAAGCCTCATCGAAAGATGAGGCTTTTTTCGTTATGGCGTTGTGGATATTTCGTGTCAGTGACGCACATGCTTCGGGCTCGAAGCATGTGGTTATCGCCATACTCGGCCATCATGCAGACGAAATCCTTACCAGAATATGAATTTTTTGTTTTAAAGCTAAACCTATTCTATTAATTAGCAAAGTTTATCCATTCCCGAAAGCACAACTGAGCCATCTTCTGTGGCTCCTCAAGACATTAATGCTATCGAGCATTACATAACAATATCGCCATACCTATTGAAACAACGATTTGCCAATGTGTGCTGCCTCGGCCATGACTACATCTGCTCTATCGGATTCAATTTGATTCAAACGGTTGCTGTCTGATGGCACTAGGACGTGTTCCTATTGTAGCCCAAAGCCATGCTACTTCATTTTCAAAACGATTGAGGGAAAGGATAGATAAGCGCACAGATGCAGCAAGGTGCGCTTAGGAAGGGGGCTACTGGTTGTGCTCAGAATGTTTGCGATGGAGAACTTCAAGTAGTTCATCTTCGAGTTCGAAGCGTGTTTCCATGTTATGGGCGAGCTCAGATAGGTCTTTATCGAGTTGATATAATACGAAATCGTCTTGTGTTTCCGCATATTTATCGTTGAAATCTAATGCTGCATTCGTGGTTGGCGTGATTTTGGGCAGTACTTGTTGCGCGAGCGTTTTGCTTGATTCGCCATATTCACTGCAGGCATTAACGACTTTATCATAGACCTCGAAATGTCCTTCGGAGACATAGTCAACTAATAAGTCACAGAAAGATTTAACATGTTCGAACGAGGGAAGCGATTTTTCTGATTTACTGTAAGGAGGAAGCCCAGCAATTTGGCAGTAATGCACTAACAGTTTTCGACGGTTTTTTAGCCATTGATCAATAAGCTTATTTGAACCGCCCCACTTCTGTTCTGCTTTTTCGAGTTCTCTCAGCATGATGCATTCCATTTAAGTGCCAGCACATAACTCTAATGTAGGGACAAGTTGCTAATCGATCAACTCTTTTCATGCGAATTTGCGAGAATGACGAAATGGACAAACCAGCTGTTTCATATCGAAAAATGCAAATAAAAAGCCCAACGATAGAAACCTATCGTTGGGCGAGTAAAGTTTATAGCAGGCTCGATGCGACGAGCTTCTTGATTGTTCTTGCTAGCGCAGACTTTTTATACCAAAGGCGGGGAACCGGCGCAACTTTTTTCTGTCTGAGTGTGACTTCGTTACGAATAAATGAGCAGTATGTTAGCTGGCTAACATTTTCCGGTTTATGCGGTCAAATCGACGCCAATGATGGGGAATAGCTCACATAAATTTGCACATAAAGGTTACATTATTCGCGTAAATGCTAAACTACCGACCCAGCGGATCTCAATAAGACTAGGAACCAAGCCCAATGGCAGAATTAAAGAATGATCGTTATTTACGCGCCCTACTAAAAGAGCCTGTCGATGTGACCCCTGTGTGGATGATGCGTCAAGCTGGCCGTTATCTTCCTGAATATAAAGCCACTCGCGCTCAAGCGGGTGACTTCATGTCTTTGTGTAAAAATCATGAGCTTGCCTGTGAAGTCACGCTGCAACCTTTACGTCGTTATGATCTCGATGCGGCGATTTTGTTTTCCGATATCCTAACAGTGCCCGATGCTATGGGTTTAGGTTTGTATTTTGAGGCGGGTGAAGGCCCACGTTTCGAACGCCCAACAGACACTATCGATGCGATCAAAAAGCTCTCAATTCCAGATCCAGAAGATGAGCTGGGTTATGTGATGAAAGCCGTTAGCACTATTCGCCGTGAACTGAATGGTGCAGTGCCGTTAATTGGCTTTTCTGGTTCACCTTGGACCTTAGCTACTTACATGGTTGAAGGTGGTTCGAGCAAAACCTTCGAAAAAATTAAGAAGATGGCTTACGCTGAGCCAATGGCATTACACATGCTGTT
This sequence comes from Shewanella sp. SM73, assembly GCF_025653795.1. Taxonomy (NCBI): domain Bacteria; kingdom Pseudomonadati; phylum Pseudomonadota; class Gammaproteobacteria; order Alteromonadales; family Shewanellaceae; genus Shewanella; species Shewanella sp. SM73. The sequence goes on along the minus strand of NZ_JAKKRY010000002.1, from coordinate 486,302 downwards.
AGATAAATTAGCCGATTCAGTGATCTTATACCTGAATGCTCAAGTTGCTAACGGTGCGCAATCTTTGATGATATTTGACTCATGGGGCGGTGCGTTATCGCATTCTGCTTACCGTGAGTTTTCTTTGCGTTATATGCAGAAGATTATTGATGGTCTGACACGCTTTGCCGATGGCCGTAAAGTGCCAGTGACGCTGTTTACTAAAGGCGGTGGTTTGTGGCTAGAAGCGATGGCAGAAACTGGCTGTGATGCACTAGGTTTGGATTGGACGGTAGACATTGCCGATGCCCGTCGTCGTGTAGGCCATAAAGTTGCATTGCAAGGCAACATGGACCCATCCATGTTGTATGCGCCAATTCCACGTATCGAAGAGGAAGTTGGCCATATTCTAGCGGGTTATGGTGAAGGTACTGGCCATGTATTTAACCTAGGCCATGGTATTCATCAGCATGTCGATCCAGAACATGCTGGCGCCTTTATCAAGGCGGTTCATGCACAATCAAAGCAATACCATAAATAATTTTTGGTTTGCGAAACAGGCCCGCTTGCGGGCCTGTTTTATATCCGACATTTGAATTTGATAGCGTTGGAGCTTCTGGCGAAGGTATCTTTATGGATTAGCGTATGCGGTAGTTTCTATCGTCTGCGAGCTTAATGAGTCTTACTTTTAAATAACGACTTAAATACCCTATATTCACATACTGATTATGTGTGAATTATCTTGATAAAAAGTAAAATTCAGAATTGTTTAATTTATAAATTTTATTTTTAAATCAAAGGTATGAAATGGATTTAATTGCATGAAAATGTCTACTTTAGCAACGACTAAAGCGAAGTGATGTTTAATACTATTCGCAAATGAGATATGTTGCATGGCGTAATGAAGGATTATGCAAGGCCGTCAATCAATTTAGTCATAATAAGCCGTGGTAAGAGATGCACATTGGCAAGAAAATAATGGTATTTATTGCGGGCTTTTGTCTCCCTGCGGTGGTAATTGTCTCCTATTGTCTTGGTTATTGGTACGACCATCGCGTCGAGCTACTACGTCAAGATAGTGCTAACCGTGAGCTTGCCAATATCCAGCAGCAGTTTCAAATTGATGTCGATCGCTTAACCTTTCTCACTAATATCTATGCCTTACCTTTGTCTCAATTAGATGAAGACCAACTTAAAAAGCTTGAATCCTCGTGGCGCGATAGCTCAATGTCAGCCAATCTGAGTTGGTATATTCTACGGCAGGGTGAATTGCACCCTTTTTTCCCCAATGAACGTCCCTTTGAGAATGATAGGTTACGAGAAATCGCCAATGCTATTGTCAGTGCCGATAAGCCCAGTGTTGCTGGCGCTTATTTGATGGGCAAGTATGCTTATGTCGTTACTTCCGTGGCTTCTGCGCCCAATGAATCTGTGCTGCTGGTACGCCAACTGACTGATAAAGACTTACTGGAATATGCTCAGGCCTTATTGGTGACTAAGGTGAGCATGAGCCATTCTCGCGAAGTTACGCCAACAGTTGATGGTGTGCACAGTGACGCGATTAACATTCCAAGTCTGTTAAAAGATAAGCCTGTCTACCTGCAAGTGCTGTTTTCCGATGGTCCCTTTAGAGAGGTTAAATTTCAACTTGATTGGGTATCGCTCGGATTTATTCTCTTTGGTGTGTTTATTGTTGGTCTTGGTTATATTTGGCTGCGTTCGGGCTTACTCAAACCTTTTAAAAATCTGATGCATCAATTGGCGCTGGTCGATCCTATGTCCAGTGTATATCAACCCGTTACAAGCGAGGGTAATGAAGAATTAGAAGTGCTCGCCAGCCGTGTTAATAGCTTGCTGGCCAGAATTTATCAGCAAAAAGAACGCGCGAAAATCACCTTAGAATCCATTGCTGAAGCGGTGATTTTGACCGATGTCGATGCCAACGTGATTTATATGAATCCGCGGGCCGAGTTGCTTCTCGATGTTGCTAGTTGCTATGCCATAGGTCAGAGCCTTGCGAGTCTGTTAAAGGCTGGGGAGCAGTTGAATCAGGCGGTTTTTACCTGCATTCGTCTCGAAGAATCAGCACCGCAGGTCGAGAAAATCAAGCTATTAACTGCTTCGCCTCGGATTATGGAGCGCAGTATCAGCAATCTGCGCAATCACGATAAAGAAATTGTTGGTACTGTCGTGGTATTGCGGGATATCACTCAAGAAGAGTTGCTTAAACACCAGCTACAAAAAAGGGCAAATTTCGATAGCATTACAGGGCTGCTAAACCGTCAGGCATTTGATGAGCAGTTACCCCAATTTGCCGCCTCAGCCAAAACTATCGCCGTTTGTTATCTCGATTTGGAGCAATTCAAGTTGATTAACGACAGCTGTGGCCATACTGCAGGCGATCGTATGCTTGCTATGGTGGCTAAGGCAATGCAGGCTTGTCTTGGGCCACAGGAGCTATTGGCGCGCCTTGGTGGCGATGAGTTTGGTTTAGTGATTTGTAATCGTAGTGCCTTATCTGTGGCGCAATTACTGAAGCAAATGATCGCGCAAGTCTCCATGCAAGTGTTGAACGATAAAAACTGTAATTATAAAGTTGGCCTCAGCATAGGTGTTGCCTTTGGCCGAGCCCCCTATATCGATGCACAAGAGTTATTAAAAGACGCTGATATCGCCTGCATTGCCGCTAAAGCTAAGGGCGCCAATCAAATTCATTTTTACGATGATAAAGATAAAGAACTCACCTACCAAAGAAATGCGCCTAAGTGGGCGGTACGTATCGCGCAAGCGATTGAAGAAAACGAGTTGATTCTGTATTACCAACCGATCCGCGGACTAGGCAGTGGTCCGCAGCGACAACGAATGGAAATTCTGTTACGAATTCAAGAGCCCTGTGGCCGCATTTTGGCGCCTGCGCAGTTTATAGCCGCCGCTGAACGTTTTAAGTTGATGCCAGATATCGATAAAGAAGTCATCCGCAAAGCTTTTTTATGGTTGTCTTTGAACCCCGTGCTTTGGCCTGATCATTGTATTTCGATCAACCTTTCGGGCAATAGTTTAGGTGCCGAAGGTATGGTGGAATATATCGCCCAGCAGCAACACATTTTTGATATTCCAAGCCAATGTATTTGTTTTGAAATTACTGAAACCACCGCGATCCAAAATCGCAATCGTGGTATGGAAATGTTGAAGCAGTTACGTAAACTCGGTTTCTCATTTGCACTGGATGATTTTGGCAGTGGTTTTGCCTCTTATGGTTATCTGCGTGAGCTGCCCGTGGATTATGTCAAAATCGACGGCTGTTTTATTAAGAATCTCGCCGTGAATGCTAAAGACTACGCCATCGTTAAATCGATTCAGGATGTTTGTCGGGTTATGGGAATCGAGACTGTTGCTGAATTTGTTGAGAATCAGGATATTATTGACAGATTGTTGAGCATAGGCATTAACTATGCGCAAGGTTATGCGATAGGGCGCCCGCAACCCTTAGCTAATTATCGTGAGCAATATGAGATGAGGCTTGCACAACGCGCGTGAAGGATTGCGCTTTTAGCGTGATTATGCCAATTTAGCAAAAGGCGTAATTAACATAGCGATAACAAAGGAATGACTATGGATGGACTCACTGGCAAGGTCGTGATCATCACGGGTGCCTCAGAAGGTATTGGTCGGGCGCTCGCAGTGGCAATGGCGCGAATGGGCTGCCAACTGGTGCTCAGTGCGCGTAATGAAACACGCCTCGCCTCACTCGCTTTAGAAATCGCTAATTATGGTCCGCCTCCTTTTGTATTTGCCGCCGATGTCTCCAGTCCTGAACAGTGTGAAGCCTTAGTTGAAGCTGCAGTTGCGCATTATGGCCATCTCGATATTTTGATTAATAATGCAGGCATGACTATGTGGTCACGTTTTGATGAACTGACTCAGCTCTCAGTGCTTGAAGACATAATGCGGGTGAATTATCTTGGTCCTGCGTATTTAACCCATGCCGCGTTACCGCACTTGAAAGCCAGTAAAGGCCAAGTGGTGGTTGTGGCGTCAGTCGCTGGATTAACGGGCGTTCCTACTCGCAGCGGTTATGCTGCATCTAAACATGCTGTGATTGGTTTTTTCGATTCTTTGCGGATTGAATTAGTGGATGATAATGTGGCCGTAACTGTTATTTGCCCCGATTTTGTAGTGTCACAAATTCACAAACGTGCCCTCGATGGTGCAGGTCATCCTTTAGGTAAATCTCCGATGCAGGAAGCTAAGATACTGACGGCTGAGCAATGCGCTAATATGATGTTGCCAGTGATTGCAACTCGAGGCCGTCAACTGATTACTTCACTTCGCGGTCGTTTGGGGCGTTGGCTTAAGCTGATCGCGCCAGGCTTAATCGACAAAATTGCCCGCAGGGCGATCGCCTCCGGGCACTAAAGTCTTTGCCACTACAAGCTATTTGCCACTCTTATTGAGATGCTTAATGATGGATTGTTCAGCTTCACTTTGAGTCGCTTTGTCCCCATCGATATCGATAGTCACAGTCGCGTTATGGCCCGTCATATCCTCTGCAATATGAAACCAATCTGGATGCCAGTAAAAGCTGGCTCCTTCTAGGGTTTGCCAGTTATGCACGCCTGATTTTTCACCTTGATAAATAAGATCTTTTATCGAATAACCCATATATTTACCCCATTAATTTCATGATTGTTAAAAATATAAGAAGCTAGATGGTGCACGTCATCTGAACCTAGGTATGTGCTTTACATCACATTTTCAGGCAAACATAAACCCCGCCAGAGCGAGGTTTATGATCTTAGCGAGATTAAGGTTTAGCACACTTATGGTTTGGTGCACTGGGTTGGCGAACCCACGCCTTTCCACTGTGTAGTGCCATCAGTGAGTGACAGGGGCACAAAGGTCAAACCTTGGCTCATATTGGCGGGTGGCAAGTCGGTTTCTAACTCATACATGCCCATGGGGATAGCCCCTGATGTGGCATTGGCGGCAGTTTGCGAGGCCGCAAGGCTTGAGTAGTGTAGGCCTAACATATCGAAATGGCTGCGCCAATCTTTGCCTGTGAGTTTACTCAAAGACACTAGCATAAAGTCGTTGCCCGGAATATCTTTCACCGTTTTGCCACCGTAGACACTATTGCCTTCAAACGAAAATTGGCCAAAGCCCAGTTTGCTACGATTCGCTTCCCAATCACTGGCGTTATTCGCATATTTACCGAAAATACGACTGTGTTGATACAGCAAGGTAAAGAGATTAAAGCCATTGTTCAGAGTGGTGCCGTCACTGAGTGTCATGCCGTGAGCCTTAAGCGCCATTTGGATGTAAAACGCCATGCGATAACCGTTATGGACAGCATAAGCATTGCTGGCCCAAGGCGCAGTGTATCTGTCTTCACCAGCATCGAGCACCTTACAATTGGCGCCAAACACTACGCGTTTACCACTGGTGTTTGTTGTACCTGCGGCATCGGACATAAACACATAAAAGAGATCCTTGTGGTTCATGTGACCATCGGTCACTGTGCCTGTATTGCCGTCGCGCAGATAATGGGTTTTCCACTTCACCACATAGGGGAAGATATTGTTGGAGTTTTCCCCTGCGCGGCTGCCATAACCTGCCCAGTTATCATGATCACTTGCCGCAGCATATTGCACATTGAGACGGTTAGTTTGCAGATTGTGGCCTAACTCATGGTTATCACCCCAACCCGTTGGGTCGATATTCCATGCTGCGTCCCAAGGGTTACCGCTACAACCTCCACCGCACTGGGCATTTTGGTCATAATTCGCGTGTTGAATGATAGTGCGGGTATGCAGACTATTATCGATACAGTCGTCGCCAAACAGTCCTTTGCAGGCCGCTAGTACATCGGCAGGTAAGGATTCACTTAAGCTCTTGCCTTGGATCTTAAGCCCCGCAAGGGTGTAAACGCTGTTGATATGGTCATCGACAATACTTTTGAGTAGCGCGTTTACATCGGGTACATCCCCGCCGATGGCGTTTAAAAAGCGGTCGCGACGCAGATGCTGCTCGGCACCATCGGTGCGCAAGTCCACATGGGGTAATTCGGTATTTTGGATGCGATCGTTAAAGGTTGCTATTTCTGCAGGGTTTGAAAAATCCATAATGGTCGGATGTTTAGCCACATGCTCAGCGCTGACTTCGACACTTAACGCGCCGCCATCAGTACTCGAAGTATCACCACTGATATACAGATAAATTGGCCCGCCGTAGGGGGAAGAAAATTCAAGACTTTGTCCTTGAGCTAAGCGCAGGCGTTGCTGCGCCAACTCCAATGGACCGCGGTAGATTTTCTGCTCATAGGCACGGTTGGTATTGCGTCTGTGGTAGTTGAGTTTGATCTCCACATTTGCAGCGCTGCTATCGAGACGAGTCAGTTTAATGGTTTGTCCTGGCAGCGCATACCAGCCTGTGGTCGTCCATTGGCCTGCATAGGGTACGCTAATGGTTTTATGTTCTGTGACAGTCGCAGGATAAGTGTAGTGCGCATTGCTGCCCTTGCTGAGGTTAGCTCTGTCGGTAACATATTCACCTAAATCTGGCTGGGCTAAGTTATGGACGCGGGCATAGCTGACAGTCCAATCGGCAAACAGGGCCTGCTGCCACTGGGCGTATTCGCTGTAGGCTATGGGGTAGTCAATCTCGCTGCGATACTTATCGGCGAGCAGCAGTCCGGCCTTCATCAAGGGGAAGTCTGCTTTGGTAAACACATCGATAGCATGGTTATCTAAGGTTTCAGCATTGGCTCGATACCAATCGGCACCCGCCTTGAATGAGTCAACAAAGGCGGCAGCATTACAGCTCAAGTAATTACCGCCGCAGTCGTTGAGTACTGAGGTGTCGAAGCGCCCTTCGTTAAGCTTACCGAGCAAATTATTCACCTTGGCCAGGGCGGTGTCTTCGACCAAAATATCGGTCACACTGAGGTTATTGGCATTGAGTTTTGACCAGTAATTGCCAGAGGTAGAAAGCCCCATCTCAAGGTAAAGTGGCGACAGTATTGGGCTTTCATTACGCCAGTAGTTAGAGAGCAACAAGGGAATTCCTGCCGCTTTGGCCTTGGCGATCGCGGCTTTTATGCCTGCAAAACCGAGTGACTGACGGTCTAAGTCACTAATGATAATCAGATCCGGTTTCAGTGTGTTGATACAGTTGCTTAACTCGCTGTAGTCACAGGTATTTGCTGTATTAATGCTATGGGCTGCGGGGTAGTTGTTTGTAAGCCAAGTGCGGATCCCTTCATTATGGGGAAAGTACCAACTGTCAACCTTGCTCGGCATTTGGGCGGTCACTATGCTGAGGCCGTCTTTTTTATCGGCACCTTTGGTCAGCCAGCCTAAAAGATTTTTCAATAAAGTATCAGTTTGCGCCGAAGTGTTGACAGAAAATAGATTTCCTCCCATGGCCGCATATCTTTGCCCCTGTTGCTCGCCCGCCATCACTAACCCACGAACGGCGCTTTCCCCACTGCCATCGACATTTGATGGCAAGACTGTAAAAGTGTTCTCCGGCATAAAGCTCGAAAAGGTAATTGAGTCATGGGTTGGATGCCAAGAGATGCTGCTACCGACACCTTGATATAGCTGATTTATCTGGGCTTTACGTTTGATGTCGATATTAGCGAGTTCGGCGATGCTGAAATCAATTAACTCACTCGCATTGGCAAGCCTGTGGTCTTGGTGCTTAATGGCATTTTCGGCATTACTGATAAATGTCGGCGTGATAGTGCAATCGGCCGTCATGGCCGCAGTGGTGTAAGTCAGCACATTGAGTGTGCCACCACAGCCAGTAATGCCCTCAAGTGTAAAGCCGGTATCGGCTGTAATGCTAAAAATAGCGCTTTTGCCAGACTCCACTTTTTGGCTGCTTGGACTCAGTGCGCCACCTATTACCGATAGGCTGCTGGCGGTGTATTGCACCAGCGCGGGAGGTTGGACTGGCGGCTGAGTGGGTGTTGTCGTGCCAGTATCTTCTGAGCCGCCACCGCATCCGCTAAGCAGTATGGCAATGTAGGCATAAAGTAGTCTAATCCTCATGGGAGTCCTTGAACCTTGTGTATTTAACATTTGGTTGACATTGTATCTTGTTGCTCCTGTTTTCAATAGAATTAATTATATAATTTTATTGAAAATCATGATGTTATATTTGACGCTTGTCAAAAAACAGGCACAAAAAAACCGGCTTCTTGCCGGTTTTTTAATAGAGATATTAATTAATCTTGCTGTTCACGTGCGATTGCGCGATAACCAATATCGGTACGGAAATACACATCATCCCAGTGAATTTCATCAACCAATTTATAGGCGGCTTTTTGCGCTTCGGTGACTGTGTTACCCAGTGCCGTCGCACACAATACGCGACCGCCGTTGGTAACGACGTGGCCGTTTTTCATCTCAGTGCCCGCATGGAACACTTTGCCATTGTTATCGCCAAGGCTGAGACCGTCAATCACATCAAATTTGCGATACTCATCTGGGTAACCGCCAGCGGCCAATACCACGCCCACGGCTGCGCGCTCGTCGTATTCAGCTGTCACTTTATCTAACTCGCCACGGGTGGCGGCTAAACAAAGTTCCACTAAGTCAGACTTTAAACGCATCATAATCGGCTGAGTTTCTGGATCGCCGAAGCGGCAGTTGTACTCGAGTACTTTGGCGCTGCCATCGGGCGATATCATCAAACCCGCATACAGGAAGCCTGTGTAGATATTGCCTTCTGCCGCCATACCATCAACCGTTGGGCGAATGACGTTCGCCACAGTCCAATCGTGTACCGCTTGAGTCACCACAGGTGCTGGCGAGTAAGCGCCCATGCCGCCCGTGTTTGGGCCGTAATCGCCGTTATCACGGGCTTTATGATCTTGGCTGGTGGCCATTGGCAGAATGTTTTTACCATCGACCATCACGATAAAGCTGGCTTCTTCGCCCTTGAGAAACTCTTCAATCACTACGCGCGAACCCGCCTCGCCAAACTTGTTACCGGCGAGCATGTCATCAATTGCGGCATCGGCTTCGGCTTGGTTTTGGGCGATGATCACGCCTTTGCCCGCGGCTAAACCGTCAGCTTTGATGACCACTGGATAACCTGTTGTGGCCGTTAATTCACGCACGAAAGCTTTGGCATCGCTGATTTCAGTGCAGTTTTTATAACCCGCCGTAGGAATATTGTGGCGGGCTAAAAAGTCTTTAGTGAAGGCTTTTGAACCTTCGAGTTGGGCTGCGGCCTTAGTTGGGCCAAAAATCGCTAAACCTGCGGCGTTGAAGGCATCGACGACACCGATAACGAGTGGTGCTTCTGGGCCGACTATGGTCAGTTCAATCTTATTGGTTTTCGCAAAATCGAGCAGAGCAGGGATGTCGGTGGCGCTGATCGCCAGATTTTCAACATTAGGTTCTAGGGCTGTGCCCGCATTGCCGGGTGCTACATAAACGGTATCAACTTGAGCCGATTGAGCGGCTTTCCAAGCTAGGGCATGTTCGCGGCCGCCACCACCAATGATTAACACTTTCATGGTTAAAACTCCCATACATCGCAAAGGAAAAGGCCCTAATCGCTAGGGCCAAGTTTGATTTAAGTTGTTATCAATGACGGAAGTGGCGCATGCCTGTCATCACCATGGCCATGCCGTGCTCGTCTGCAGCAGCGATGATTTCAGCATCGCGCATTGAGCCGCCCGGTTGGATGATACAGCTAATGCCCGCAGCCGCTGCGGCATCGATACCGTCACGGAAGGGGAAGAAAGCATCGGACGCCATCACAGAGTTCACCACTTCTAAGCCTTCATCTGCGGCCTTGATGCCGGCGATTTTAGCGCTGTAAACGCGGCTCATTTGGCCAGCGCCGACACCGATAGTCATGCCGTCTTTGGCATAAACGATGGCGTTAGATTTAACGAACTTCGCCACTTTCCAGCAGAACATTAAGTCTTTCAGTTCGCTTGCAGTCGGTTGACGTTTAGAAACCACTTTGATGTCTTCTAAACCGACCATGCCTTGGTCGCGATCTTGTACCAGCAAGCCGCCGTTAACACGTTTGTAGTCTAAGGTTTGGGTCTTAGTATTCCATTGACCACATTCTAATAAACGTACGTTGGTCTTTTTCGCAACCACATCGCGCGCCGCTTGGCTAACGCTTGGGGCGATAATCACTTCAACGAATTGACGCTCAACGATCGCACTCGCCGTCGCAGCATCTAATTCGCCGTTGAAGGCGATAATGCCACCGAAGGCTGAGGTTGGGTCAGTTTGATAAGCGCGGTTATAGGCATCGAGTAAGTCTTTACCTAAGGCCACACCACAGGGGTTAGCGTGTTTAACGATAACACAGGCGGGTTCCAAGAATTCTTTTACGCACTCAAGGGCGGCATCGGTATCGGCAATATTGTTGTAAGACAAGGCTTTGCCTTGCAACTGAATCGCGGTAGCCACAGAAGCTTCATCAATTTTAGTGTCAACATAGAAAGCCGCTGCTTGATGGCTGTTTTCGCCATAGCGTAAGTCTTGTTTCTTCACTAATTGGGTGTTGAACGTGCGTGGGAACTTAGAATCAGCAAAGCATTCGTCCGTGCTGTGTGCAGGAACCATAGTACCGAAGTAGTTGGCGATCATGCCATCGTAACCCGCAGTGTGCTCAAAGGCCGCAATCGCTAAATCGAAACGCGTCGCATGGGTCGTGCAGCCATTGTTAGCCGTCATTTCTGCAAGTACGCGATCGTAATCGGCCGCATTCACCACGATAGTCACATCTTTATGGTTTTTCGCCGCAGCGCGCACCATAGTTGGACCTCCAATATCGATATTTTCGATAGCGTCTTCTAAGGTACAACCAGCTTTAGCCACAGTTTCAGCGAAGGGATAAAGGTTAACCGCAACCAGATCGATGGCATTGATATTGTTGTCGGCCATCACGCTTTCATCAAGACCGCGGCGCGCTAAAATGCCGCCGTGCACTTTAGGGTGCAGCGTCTTAACGCGACCGTCCATGATCTCAGGGTGTCCTGTGTAATCAGATACTTCGATAACAGGCACGCCGTTATCCGCTAACAGGCGAGCGGTGCCGCCAGTTGATAACAGTTCCACACCTTGGGCGTGAAGTGCTTTGGCGAACTCGAGAATTCCGGTTTTATCTGAAACGCTTAACAGCGCGCGACGAATGGGTCTGGCATTATTTGCAGCAGTCATTTGGGTACAGGGTCCAGTTATTTTAGTTTCAAGGATCTTTCGGAAAACAGAACAGCCTTAACGTTGTACTGCTTTCCAAAAGTCCCTTGGTCCTATTTTTACTTTATTAGCTAACTTTTTATCCCTTCGTCACAGCGCGCGTATTCTAGCGTAAAACTCGATTTACGGGTGTTTTTTCTGCGTGATTTCACAATATTCATATCAGAACAAAGCGGCATTGCCGTGTTGGCTTTCAGTAAAGTTAAAATTACCTCTTGACCTTGGAGTAGGCTCCAAGGTTTATACTTGCATTATTGAGTTGTATGCTGGAAATGATCCCTGAGTTGTGGGCTATTTCGCAAAGGATGAAGACATGTATCGTATTGGTGAATTGGCGGATTTATGTGAGGTGAAAGCCGACACGTTAAGATTCTACGAGAAGCACGGTCTACTCGCGCCGTCGAGCCGTACTGAGTCTGGCTATCGAGTATATACCGAGGCCGATGCTGCGCGATTACGCTTTATTTTACGGGCGAAAGCTGTGGGTTTTACCCTCAATGAAATCAGTGAATTGCTGTCAATTGAACTCGATAAATCTAACCGAGTCTGTGCCGATGTAAAAGGTATGGTTGATTGTAAATTGGCTCAAGTACAGGCCAAAATTGCTGAGCTGAATCATTTTCAAGCGAGTTTACAAAGCTTGTCTGATGCTTGCTGTGGTGGGCCACGTAGCGCCGAACATTGCTCTATTTTAGAGGCGTTGGAGTCCAGCACTGAGCGGGTACGCGTTGAGCATCACTCTCATAATGTAAATCAGTACCAAGCACAGAATAATCACGGCAAAGCCATTTATGAAGAGTCAGGGAATTAATTATGTTACTGAAGAATTTTATTGATCTGTTTTTAGACTCGGCGCCTTGGTTGTTACTGGGCCTGATTTTAGCTGGGCTATTAAAAGTATTCGTGCCAATGGCGTGGATGCAAAAGCAGCTCGGTGGTCACGGTTTTAAAACCGTAGTGAAAGCGGCGCTGCTTGGCGCACCTTTACCTTTGTGTTCTTGTGGCGTTATTCCCGCAGCAGTTGGGCTGCGTCGTTCTGGTGCATCTAAAGCAGCCACCACCTCCTTTTTAGTCTCAACCCCTGAAACGGGCGTCGATTCCATCGCGGTTTCTTATGTGTTACTTGGTCCTTTTATGGCAATCATTAGACCGATTGCGGCCATTACCAGTGCGATAGTGGCGGGCTTACTCGTTGGTCGCGATGATGACGATGGCAAGTCAGTGGTTAAGGTAGAAACTCAATCAGATAAGCCATTAGAGGGTGAGGCGTCAGTGGCGTCTTGCTGCGCCTCAAAATCAGTGGCTCAGCCAGAGATGGTAAAAGCCGAAGCGGTTAAAAGCTGCTGCTCATCGACTACGCCTACGATAACGCCCGTAAAGTCTTCCTGCTGTGGTAATGACAGTGTTGATGCACCTGCAGCCGAGCCAAAGCCGAAGATCAAAATGACGCCTATGGCGGCGCCGAGCTTAATGGCGGGTCCTTCAAGTGTTATGGCTGTTGGCGGTCAAACCATGGGATCTGCTCAAACTATGGGTTCTGTGGTCAAGGTTAACGCTGCTAAAGCAGAAAGCGTGGGGTCATGTTGTGGCAGCCAAACCACAGAGCCTGAAAAAATAGTGGTGGTGAAAAAAGGCGCTTGCTGTGGTGGCAGTGCTAACACTGCAGGCGATAGCTGCTGTGCGTCTACTCAAGATATGGCGACTGAGTTTAAGTCGCAATCGGTACTCAGTCGTATCGGAATTGGCCTTAAATATGCGGCAACGGATTTAGTGCGTGATACTACGCTGTGGCTGCTGGTGGGCTTATTTTTCGCAGCTCTGGTACAAACCTATGTGCCGGCTGACTTTTTGGCTAAATGGGGCGATGGCATTTTAGCTATGCTAGTGATGGTGCTCGTTTCTGTGCCTATGTATATTTGCGCGACCGCATCGACACCGATTGCCGCTGGATTATTACTGGCGGGAGTGTCACCGGGTGCTGTACTCGTGTTTATGATGGCTGGTCCGGCAACCAATATCGCGACTTTAGGCATAGTGGCTAAAGAGCTAGGTAAACGTGCGCTGTGGGGCTATCTTGGCGGTGTGATTGGCGTGGCCTTAGTGGCCGGTATGTTGGTCAATTATCTGGTTAATACCTTTGGTTTTGTGGTGATGCCACAAATTGGTGAAGAGCACCAAATGTTACCTCAATGGTTAGTGGCAAGCTCGGGCATATTGCTGGCATTACTCATGGCAAAAGTGGTTTTTGAGAAGATCCCAAGAAGCTGGGTTCGCCGCAACGATTGTTGCTCTTAATCGGTTCATATTCAGCTAAATTATCGCGTAAATAAACATCCCAGTGTTGTTGCTAACACTGGGATTTTTTATGGGATTGATTTGCAAACCTATCAGTATTTGTTTACTTTTTTATCGTCGATAAACGTAGGCGGCCTGTCGGCTTCAGCCTTGTTAATTGATTAGGATGGGAAGGTGCTTATCTCCGCCAAGGTTAAGTTGCGCCATTTCCCTACATCGATATCTAAGGCCACTGCACCAATTTGCGCCCTGTGTAGGGCAATCACTTTATTGCCCACGGCGGCAAACATCCTTTTGACTTGATGAAACTTGCCTTCGGTGAGCGTGAGTAGCACGGTTTTTTCATCCACTTGCTGCAGTGTTGCTGGCAGAGTGAGGGCGGTTTCGCCCTGTAGATTTAGCCCTGCGGCAAACTTTGCGGCTATGGCTGCAGTCGCTTCGCTGTCGAGTGGATCTCGCAGTTGAACACGATAGATTTTTTCGCACTGATATTGAGGCGAGATAATATTAAACGACCAGCGGCCATCGTCAGTCAGTAGCACTAAGCCTGTGGTATCAGCATCTAGGCGGCCAACGATGTGCAGGTCAAATGCGCGATCTATATCGAGCAGATGAAATAGCGAAGGGTAGGCTCCATCCACATTTGAGCACAAGGTATTAGCAGGTTTGTGCAACATGATATAGCGAGATGGGCGTGGCGTAAGCGGTTTTCCATTAAGGCTGACAGTATTATTTTCATGCACTTGCATTGCGCAGTCTGTCACGATAGCGCCATTGACTGTGATTGAGCCGCCAAGAATGGTGACTCTTGCGGCTTTGCGATCAAGATCTGTGCTTTTACAGAGGAATTTATCGAGGCGCATAGTGAAATCTCAGGAAAAACAATCAGCACAGGTGTTTAAGTAAGCTGCATTATCGCGACTTAGGGAGGATAAGCAACTGCCCTGTCTGAATGTTAAAACTGAGCGTACTGATTTTTAACGTTATGACCTTTGTGGATCATCTTGCTGTTCGCTTTGTGTTGATTTGACCGCAGATATTTTTTATTTGAGCCACTCGATGAGCATGTCGTTCATTAAGTGGCTGCTTATTGAGTCGCAGTGCAATGCATTTTATGTGACTTGTTAAGGCGAGGAAAAACTTGGCTTAGTGTTAATAAGTAATTGAGCAAAAATGTAAATACTGCTCAGAATACAGCATATTCCTAAATAAATGAGTAAGCCGAACTCCGTTTGGCCAAAACTGCTGGCAACTAATGGGCCTATCACTGACCCCACCGAATAGCTTAATAGCATCACTTGAGTCGCTGAAACAATTTGGCTAGCAGGCAAGTCGTCACAAGCTAAGCTGATTGCAATCGGGTAAAGGGCAAAAGCGCTGGCGCCAAGCAAGAGAAATCCAATAATCAGTGTCATATTTGAATGCTGAGTGAGTAGCAATAATGCTGCGACACCCAGTAGGCAAAAGCTTACTATCAAGCCACTTTTGTTAACTCGAGGAGATAAATAACTGACTAAAGGTTGTACTAGCATGCCACCCACTATAATGAGGGCCATAAATTGTCCTGTTTGCTGATCAAGCCCCATATCCAGTGCCACATAGATGGGAAGTAAACCATAGATAGGGCCAAGCAATAACCCAGAGACTAAACATCCCATAATGGCAGGCTGACTTAGGTTTTTTAGCGCAGACAATGACATTGACTGTTGTTCGCTTACCTGAGGTTGACCGCGTTTTACCAATAACGCAGGTAAACTTGCCGCGGCTAATAATCCCATGACCACTAGGTAAGGTAGGTTGCCCTTTGTACCTAAATAATCAATGGCTAATTGTCCTAAGGCAGTGCCTCCATAAAGCGCTGTCATATAAAGTCCAAGCCGCTTAGCGCGTTGCTTTTGGGTATCGGCCATTAATAGCCATGATTCAACCACCACAAAAATCCCTGCAACCGCAAATCCCGCTATAAGTCGAGAGGCTAACCAGACTCCACTTTTGGGGATTAATATCATAGCGACAACGCTGCAAAGAAGGATATTCAAAAAAAGGATAAAGGCTTTACTGTGGCCGATACGGGCAACAACAGGAGCAATACAAGGCGCCCCCAGTAATAAACCTAAATAAAAAATACTGGCCAGTAATGGAGCAAGTGAGGTGCTGAGTTCGAAAAAAGTGAGCGACAGTGGGATTAAGCTCATCAAGTAGCCTGATGCCAAAGCAAACAAACTTAACCCTGCTACGGGGACGAAAAGGCTGGGCTTTTGAGCCGACTGAGTTAAGGCAATTTTTTCCACGGGCGGTTCCGAAAACAGACAAATATTATACAGCGGGCAGGGTTGCGGTCGCGACTTTAGGCTGGATCGCTAACAGGGTAAAGTGAGTTAGATTGACTGTGGTGGTGAATAATATTTGTGTTTACTATTCATGTAGATATTGGGTTTTCTATGTTGCCTTGTTGCAATACGTTTGTGTTGGTCGCTTGCTGTTCACTGCGTCGCAGTTTTAGTGCATATTCAACGATACCTAGATTCGATTTAGCGCTACACACATTCAATTTTGTGCCAAATTTCGGGAATAATACCTAATCCTACCAATGATCAGAAGGTATGATTAGTTAGTTGATTATCACCTTGGTAAAAAGTGTGGCGTGATCTATATCTCAGTTTTAAACATTAATTAAATTACAACGTGGGCAAGGTTTTGTTCGATCTTTGTCCGTTTGAAATTTTAAAACAAAGGTGTCGATCAGAATTTGGTGATTATTGTCGCTAATCGGCCGTTTGTGCGTGCTAGCTCAGCAATAAATGTTGTTGCCAAGTGATAAAATTACAAAATAAACCGCTTTGCCAAGTGTGATCTATGCCCTAAATTTGCGTCAAAATAAAATGGTATTAAGGTTGTAACCATGTCTTTAACAGATTCAAGTACTGCTCCACCTAATAAAGCTCCCGTCAGCGAGGGGCTCGATAAGAAAAAAATGCTGATCCTAGTGGCTGATATTGTGCTGTTATTTGCACTTTATTACGGTTTACCTTTTGAACAAGGGGTGAATACTGGGCTGGCCATTTTGTTCTTTGCCGCGATTCTTTGGCTGACCGAAGCGATTCATATCAGTATCACTGCGATTCTCGTTCCTATACTCGCCGTATTCTTTGGGGTGTTTGAAACCAAGGAGGCAATGAGTAACTTTGCCAATCCCATCATTTACTTATTCTTTGGTGGTTTCGTATTGGCTGCGGCCTTGCACCATCAAAAGATTGATACCCTCATAGCGCAAAAGCTGCTGCTAGCCTCTAAGGGCAAACTCAGTATCGCCTGTTTGATGCTGTTTGGAGTAACTGCGTTGCTATCGATGTGGATCAGCAATACCGCGACCACGGCGATGATGTTGCCATTGGCACTCGGGATTTTGCAGCAGCTCGACCGCGAAAAATACCACAGCACCTATGTATTCCTTCTGCTCGGGATTGCCTATTCGGCCAACATCGGCGGTATAGGTACTTTAGTGGGTAGCCCACCGAATGCGATTGCTGCGGCTCAAGTGGGCTTAAGTTTTAGTGATTGGCTGAAGTTTGGTATTCCAACCGTTATCCTCATGCTACCTATGATGTTGATTGCCTTGTATTGGTATTTTAAGCCTGATCTTTCTGCCAAATTTGATGTGAATGTTGAAGCTCAGAAGCTGACATTTCAGGGGAAATTTACTCTGCTTATCTTCCTGACTACCGTATGTTGCTGGATTTTCAGTGTACCGTTAGCTAAGGCATTAGGTGGCATCACTCAGTTTGATACCATAGTCGCCTTAGGTGCCGTCGTTTTACTCTCGGGCTTAGGTTTGGTCGGCTGGAAGAAAATTGAATCGACCACAGATTGGGGCGTACTCATATTGTTTGGTGGCGGTTTAACACTGAGCGCAGTACTAAAAACGACTGGCACCAGCGTATTTTTAGCTCACTGGATGACAGATATTTTCGGTAGCACCCACATGTCGTTGTTCGTCTTTGCTGTGATTGCTTTTGTGGTGATGTTGACTGAATTTGCCAGTAACACCGCCAGCGCTGCACTGTTAGTGCCTGTATTTGCTGCGATTGCTGAGGCATTAGGCATATCGCCTGTGATGTTATCTGTGCTGATTGGTATTGCAGCTTCTTGCGCCTTTATGCTGCCGGTGGCGACACCGCCCAATGCTATCGTTTATGGTTCTGGCCATATCAAGCAATCGGAAATGGTGCGAGTGGGTATGATCATCAACTTTATCAGTATGATAGTCTTGGGTATTATCGCCCATACCTTCTGGGATATTTAACACTGATATAGTTCATGGCAACTTTGTGTTTCAACGTTGCCGCTAGAATAGTATTCGCCTTATGAAGAGCATAGGGCGGATACTGATTTTGTTTTTAGCTGAGTCGTACCGAGTTTTTGGGCTTAGTGTTTCGAAGTTTACTCTATGCTTATGTTTTGCACTTAATTTGAGCTTAAGTTGCGACTAAAAGTATTTGCGCTATAAATTGCTTGATGTTGATAACGTAGATAAAAGATTTCTTTTACATTGATGATATCAATCTGTTCAATGTCATTTTTATATAATACGGGAGTGGTATCGCCTTCAGTGACAGTAACGGCTTGTAAAATAATAGGCTTATCTGTTATGGCAAAAAACACTTCTGCTTGCTGTAAATTCTCTGAAAGATAAACATAAGCTGTCTGCGGCTCGGCAGAATTATGATCACTGCGAGTAAAGGCTATCCCTTGTTCGAATGGACGAATGCATTGCTGAGTTTCATCGTTCCAAGTCCCTCCCTTGTCGAGACAAGTATCAATTGTGAGATGTTGTTGTAAACCCCATCCTGTCACCACTAGCAAGAGTACTGCGCCCAGTAAGAACATTGCTTTTTTCAATTTTCGTTACCTTTACAAAATTAGCTCGGCTGAGCGTTTGTATCTTAGCTCAATCCTCTTATTTATAGGCATTTAACCATTGGTTAAACGCTGAGGAGGGTAAAGCTCCGGCTTGCTGGGTGAGTATGTGGCCTTGTTTAAAAATCATTAAGGTTGGAATAGATCGAATATTAAATTGAGCCGCGAGGGCTTGCTGTTCTTCAGTATTGATTTTACCGAAGCGAAATTGAGGCTCCCAAGTTTTAGCTGCTGCAGAAAATATTGGCGCAAAACTTTTACAGGGCCCACACCAGCTGGCCCAAAAGTCAACGACAAGGGGAAGCTCTGATTTATTAGCATGGTTGGCAAAGTTTGCGCTATTGAGTTCAATTGGCGCAGCCGTAAAGACACTGAGCTTACATTTACCGCAAGTGGGTTGTTGGTTTAAACGCTCATCGGGAACGCGGTTTAACGTATCGCAATGGGGGCAGGCAATAATCATGGCAAAGCTCCAAAATAAAACGTTTATATGACTTATATATTGGGCGAACCGACAGTAATTTAAAGAGCGAGTGATGATGTTATCGCCCATGATGACCTTATTATTAAGGATAAAGAAGTGAACCGAGCTGCAGAAATGTTTAGATTGCGCCGACAAGCCCGCTCGTCGGTGATAAAATCCCGCGCAAAGTTGAATATCACGCCCTAAGTGCGAACAAGAAAAGAGAATGAAGATATGACTGAATTAGAAGTAATCGAGCTGCAAGTGGGCGAAGGAAAAGAAGCGGTAAAAGGCGCACTGATCACCACCCAATATCGTGGATTTTTGCAGGATGGTACCCAATTCGATTCATCCTATGATCGTGGTCAGGCGTTTCAATGTGTAATTGGTACTGGCCGTGTGATTAAAGGCTGGGATCAAGGTATTATGGGGATGAAAGTCGGTGGCAAACGTAAGTTGTTAGTCCCAGCTCACTTAGCCTATGGCGAGCGTCAAGTGGGGGCTCATATCAAACCAAATTCTGATCTCACCTTTGAGATCGAATTGCTCGAAGTGCTGACTCGCGACTAAGCGTGACAGGACTGCGAGAGTCTGTGTAAGCTCGATTGAGCCAATATGATTCTGGCTCATCTTGCACTCTTCGCTATGTTGCTTCGGCATTGGGTGATTTACACTGGACTCAATTTTCCCACTTAATGGAAAGAGATTTGTCGTGGCTTCGGATACTGCAGCAGAGTTAATTGCGCAACTTCAGGCTGAGATCGCTCAGCTAAAAAGTGAAAACGCTCATTTAGCGGCGTTGAATTATCGTGCCGAAGAAAAACTCTTTGCGGCCCTCGATGGTAATGGTTTATGTCTATGGGAACAGCATATTCCAAGCGGAAATTTAACCATATTTAACATGCGCTGGGGCGAAATGCTCGGGTTTAGTCCTGAAGAGTTTGCTGCCCATGTTGATATCTGGAAAAGTAAATTACACCCCGAAGATAAAGAATGGGTGATAAAAGCCTTTGAAGATCATGTGAATGGTCAAGCCGATTACTATCAAGCAGTTCACAGAATGCTACACAAAGATGGCAGCATAACCTGGGTGTCCGATCGTGGGCGTATTGTCGAGCGCTTAGCTGATGGAACACCATTGCGAATGATGGGCAGCCATATCGATATTACTCAAGAAAAGCGCTACGAAATAGATTTAGCCCGTTTAGCCCACAGTGATCCACTCACCAACTTAATGAATCGCCAAGCTATTGCCAAAGTATTCGATGAATCTTCGCTACCAGGTATTCGCGGTGCGTTATTTTTTATCGACCTTGATGGTTTTAAAGCGTTAAATGACCGTCACGGCCATAAGTTTGGTGACAGCCTGTTGATGCACGTTGCGCATACTTTGGTATCTCACGCCGGTGAATTTGCGCAGATCGCACGGTTAGGGGGTGACGAGTTTGTGATATTACTGCCGTCATTTGATCGTGAATCTTTAGGGGCGCTCGCACAATCATTGCTCGATGTTTATCGAGATAAATTCCTGCTAGAAGGTTGTGAAGTAGAGGTAGGCCTGAGTATCGGTATTGATATATTTGGCTATGGTGATAGTTTTGCTGAGAGTTGTGATCGCGCTGATGCCGCCATGTATCGCGTGAAACACCAAGGAAAGCATGGATATTGTTTTTATCAGTCGTCGGAATAATGATCCAAGCCTGCAGATCTTAGTAATACTTCATTTAGGTTTGGTTACAGTGCCTTATTCGAACAAAAAACCACCTTTAATGGTGGTTTTTTGTTTTTAGCTTTTTAAGCTTAGTGTCATCAGCTTATGGAGTTACAAAATTAAATGGTTGATGGCAACTGACACAATAGTTTTCAGATTTTTTGTGTACATGGTGGCACTTACTGCAATCAGTTTCTGTGTCGAAGTGGCGATTTTTATGAGGATTGGTTGGTTTTACATCCGCCGTTTTTTCCGCTAATTTCTTAGTGTTGTGGCATTGTACACACTTGAGCATAGGGATGGCTTGTCGTTCTTCTGCACCATGGCAGCTTGCACATTTAAGCCCTTTCGCCATATGAGTTTGATCGAGTAAAGTACTCTCTTTAGCGAACGCGCTGCCAGCGAAAATACCCAAAATAATAGCCAATATAATTGTTAAGTTTTTCATTGTTTGATCCCATTATTCATTTCACAGGATGCCAAAATGTGAGGCATCCATTATTGATGACTATGTGTTCTATAGTTTTGCTACATATTTGCCAGCTAAATAGCCGAAGGTGTAGCAGCGACCTAAAGACAAGCCAAATACCGTTAATGGATAGTCAACGCCACCATAGAAACCTGCTCCTAGGTTACCAACAATGAATAAACCTGGAATTTCCTTACCATCGGCATCAAGTACTTGGTGGTTGTCGTTAACGAGAATTCCTGAACATAAAGTAGAAATACGCATACGACGGTGAATACCGTAAAACGGTGGTTTGAGCACTGGTACCATTTTGCTTCTAGGTTTACCGAAGTCCTCATCTTTACCTTTTTTGCACAGCTCGTTATAACGGTTAACGCTGGCAACAAAGGTTTTTGGATCGCACTCTAACTTCACAGCCAATTCTTCTAATGTGTTAGCTGAATGGGTGTTGATCAAAGAGGGAAATACTCCTGTTTTCTCACCAGGAACTTCAGGCATATAAACTTTAAGCTCTTCAGGAGAATAGAGGTGGCCAGGCCAATCCTTCGCTTGCGTCATATAGTCAGAATCAAATACTTGTGAGTAATGTCCGGCATTCTGCTCATCTTTCAAGTAGTTATTCATTAGAGACATCTCAACCTTCTCATTCACAAAGCGCTCACCTTTACGGTTTACCGCTAAGAATGGCATGTCACACATGGATGCCGGGCCGGCATCGAAGTCGTGCAACATTTTGGTATGTCCAACAGGTTCAATAACGCCGCCAGCCCAATAGGCCATAGCAAAACCGTCACCGGTACGATCCATTTGTTTACGTTCAAAGTTTTTCAGTTCGGGGATGAAGAAGTCACACATGGCTTTGTTATTTTGATAGTCACCAGAGGACAGAATGACACCTTTCTTCGCCATGTATTTGTGGTACTTACCATCACGAGTTTGAGCAATGACGCCGATGACTTTTCCTGACTCATCCTGGATTAATTGTTGTGCAGGAGTATTAAAGAAAAACTTAACGCCTGCTTTTTCCGCTGTTTTAGCTAATGCGCGCATAGCATCACCCGTGGTGTAGGGTTTAGGGCCGCAGAAAGAAGTGATAAAATTTAAACGGTCATCAGTATCAGCAATTCCGCGAATACCGTGCTGCACTTTGGTACCTTGGTCAACAATCTGGCCGCCACCTTGTTTCACTCTATCGATAACCCAAGTGACAGCTTCACCTGAATTGTAAGCCCATTGCTTAAGAAGACCGGGATGTGAACGGTGCGCGTTATCCGCCATTAAACGGCTAACTAAAGCTTCAATTGCTGATTTATCACTGTTTTTCAGGTCAATCCCTGAACCAGTGTTTCCTTGAGAGACTGGAATGGCTTGCTTTTGTAAACAAGCAACGGTTGCACCACTTTCTCTGGCGGATAGAGCCGCAGGCACACCAGAGGCTCCAGCACCGACGACGACGACATCAAAGGTTTGGGTTGTTGCAATATCTTTATCGGCAATCGGTTTTGGCTTAAGTAGAAAATTGAGCGTTGCGCCGCCAATTTCGCCATATTCAGTGCCAACTTGAAGTGGTGCAGCACTCGCTGAAGCAATACCAAGACTTGCAAAGGCTAAGCCACCACTTCCCACTGCAGCTCGAGTTAGGAAACTTCTTCGAGATATACCATTCTGAAGCACGCTAGCAGTGTATTGATCGATTTCTTTCGGTTTCTGTGAATGCTCTTTACTCATTTTGATACTCCTTGGGTCCTCATTGCTAAGGTCGATATGACATCGTTAGCAACGACAATGGATCTGGCCATAACCGCATGTGATTTGTTTGCTTTAAAAACTAGAAGTGCAGTTGCGTGAAAGTGATTAAATTCTCATTCATTAACAACATACGTTTAAATGTATGACATATGACAATAAACCAAAAGAGGTATTAATTACATCTTTGCAGTGCTTCACAAAATGCTGGAGTTTTGAGCGATGAATGTGATTATTCTTTTTAAAACAATCTAATATAGGACTTTATTGAATGAATAAGTTTGGCGACGCGGGAAATATGAGCGTCTGATTTTATGCATGTTTAAGTCGTTAACAAATAGGGACTATTTATAAATAAACATGATTTGAGGTAGGCCACCTCAACAATATTGAGGTGGCCTTTGGGCTTTAATGCCCTAGGGATTATTTAGGTGATACACAGGTAAAATTGGCGGCATCTTCAACATTGCCTATACCATTGTATTTTGCGAATTGTGGGTATGGGCAGAGGACCCGAGTTCTGCTTTTTGACCAATCAGTGGGTAATTCGGCATTTTCAGGGCGCACTGAAGCCGTGATATTTTGGGGTTCGACTCCTTTTTCAACCCAGTCAACCAATGCGCGGATCATGTTAAATTTATCTGTGGTAGGACCGCTGCCGCAATGATTCATCCCTGGGATAAGGAATAAACGGGCGAAGGTTTCTGCGTGCCCAGCATTGGCCTCGGCTAATTCGTTATACCAGTTCACTGTATCATTGGCTGAAAATACGGGGTCAGATGTTCCATGGAACAACATCATCTTAGCGCCGCGATTTTTTATGACCGAAAGATCCGTTGGCTGGGGTGGTGTCATAAAGTCTATACCCGATTCGGAGTAAACCGAATCCGTGGCATAGATCCGTTGGGCATCCTCATCCATGCTAAATGATTGCACAAATTCCAAACTGGATTGTTCAGTTGCACCATTAAAGGGGGTTGGTGGCGAACTAAAAATAAAACCAACGGCACCGGGGTCTCGATTGAGCGCCATATTATATTCCCAGGAAGCCCAACCAGATGCGCCGATACCCGCATCGTATGGGAAGTCAGTATAAATGGCTTCACCTGTCTTGCTGTTATGGGGGCCAGCCATGATATTGCCGAGTACTTGCTTTTGCTCTGCGGTTAAACAGGTATTATCTCTGCCACTTGAACAGGTTGGAACATCACGTTCAAGGTCAAAGGTCTTTTGGCAGGAATAAGTGTCGGTAATCATGCCATCGCTCACGCCGTCAAGGGCATCACACTGCTCGAGGACTTTTTGGGAAACGAGAGTGAATTCTTCAGGGGTAATGGCGGTTTGTAGTGTGGCTAAAATATCAGGACCATCAAATTCAACCAGCTTTGAATACTCCTGAACACCATACATTTGCGCTACTGCAGCTTTAGGTAAGTTAAATCCTGGATTGCCTACCAGAAAGCCATCGTACATATCGGCAAAACGACTGGCCGCGACCATAGTGTGTCTACCGCCGTTAGAACAACCGGCAAAATATGATCTATCAGGTTGTTTACCATATACTTTTTCTATTAAACCTTTCGCCATTGGCGTTAACTCGGCAACAGCATTGTAACCATAGTCAAGCCTTGCTTGAGGATCTAACCCAAAGAAAGGGGTTGGCGCTGGATGCCCCATATCAGAACTTATGACGGCGAACCCTTCATTGAGGGCGGCAGAATCTGGGCCTGCGGAAAACACTATTCGGCCTACAGCCTTAGCGACCGAACCATCGAGACCGCCGTTGGCTTGATAATAAAATCGACCATTCCAGTTAGTGGGCAAACGCATTTCAAAGCCAATCGCATAGCGAGTCTCTCCCGCAATGCCAGTTCCCATCCTCTCATTCATATAGCCTGTCACTAAACAATGTTCCGGTGCTCGGTAACTTTCAGTGGCGTTATATTGAACATTTCCTGCCGCAATAATTTGTGAATTCGTTATCACAGTATTTTTGAAACTATATTGTGCAGCAATTTCACTACATAGATTCAGTGTGGCGGGTGTGGCCTGAGCTAACTGTGGTAATGGGGTTTCGGCGTTATCGTTATTTCCACATCCGCTAAATAAAAAACATGACATAGCAACGGCTGGAATAAGTAAGTAATTCTTTGTTTCCATTATAATCTCAATCCTTAAGTCAAAGTGTTTACCGCAACTTTTACTTGGGTATCGGTGATTTTGCGGTACAAAAATTGGGTGTATCGAACAAGGCTGATACACCCGTATAAGGTTTGGTGCAGGGGAGTTAAAACTGATGAACTATTTACCTAAGGCAAATTTATAAGTGACATATAAACGCAGATCGTCAAGATCTTCAGCTTGATCAAAATCGACCATGGCATAACGCGCCTTAAGACCTAGGCCCGATAACATGCCTGAAAATTTATAGGCGATTGAAAAGTTTGTTTCATTAAAATCTGACGCAGTCCCCTCTGGCACATCGTACTGCCCATAGAAGGCATAGGCTTCTAATCCACTCGCACCTAATTTTTCAAAGTCATAGGCCAGCTTTAACGCGTTGACCTCTTCATTCGCCCGTGCAGATTGATATACCTGTTGAATGACCACTTTTTCATCGCCCCATGGGGTCAGTACTGTGTCATCCCCAGTTTTGGCGTACATATAAGTGAGATCTGCCCCCGCCAATTTGGCGCCTAGATGGAAGCCATATTGATAGGTATCGAGTGGGCCGCCGGTTTCTTCACCTATTGCCTGTTGAGTTAAATAGGAAGGTGTTAAGTACAAATTCGTTGGACCAACATCAGCGGCTAGTTTCACTTTGGCATAGGTTTGATTGAAAACATCTTCCATGCTGTAGTGCCAAAGATGGGCTTCAGTTTGGACTGTCTTAAAGGGCAATTGATATTTAGCACCTAGGGCATAAACTGGGTTATCGGCAACATCTGCCACAATACCCGCTCTTGCTAATTCGCTTTGTACCGCCTCTTTTACGGATACGAAGCTATTGTCAGACCACCCCATGGAATCTGTAATATAGAGTGCTGATAACGTTAGATTATCAACAC
The DNA here is from genome assembly GCF_025653795.1 of Shewanella sp. SM73. Taxonomy (NCBI): domain Bacteria; kingdom Pseudomonadati; phylum Pseudomonadota; class Gammaproteobacteria; order Alteromonadales; family Shewanellaceae; genus Shewanella; species Shewanella sp. SM73. The sequence goes on along the minus strand of NZ_JAKKRY010000002.1, from coordinate 460,417 downwards.
TCTTATTTTCTGCTGAAAAGCCGCGAAAAGTTCGTGGGATCGCACGAATGTCATGGGGATTCATCATTGGTGTGCGCAGTTCTTGTGCACCTAATTTGAATTGAGTATCCCACCAATCGCCTTGGACAAAATATTCTTGTAAGCGGTTAACGTCGTTATGGTCACCGTTGGCATCACGGGCGACTAAACCATAAACATCATCAGAGTCGTTGATCCAAATAGGGTTTGCCGACGCGAAGCTAGTGCCAAAACTGATCCCATTTACCTTTGCAGTGTTGTAGTAAAACAGCCCGCCGAATGAGGTGTCATGTTTGGTGTTAGTCGTATCATAGTCACGGGTAAAGTCGAATAGGCGTAGTTCGCCCTTTAATGTCCCTTGGCTAAACATTTGATCAATGCTGGTATCTGCTGTAGCAGGAATCGCTAGCGTAGATAGCACAAGCAAAGATAAATAAGATTTTTTCATCATCATCTTCCCTATTATTAGTAAGCCCTGATCAGAATTGTCTGAGCTAGTTAAAGAAATTATGTTTAACATTCTTAGGTTAAATGTATGACGTATGACTAATGTCGACAACGAAGTTAGGATGAATATGAGAAACTAGTTACGAAATTCGCACAGATGTTACTTGGATCAACAAATGTGAATGTTTTTTAATCACTAATGTAGGAAAGATGAGAGTACTTTTTCTGCGTTAATGCGGTTTTATGCTAGTATGGCGACACTAAGCATATTTGGGATAATCAAGTGCATATCTTCAAGCCAATTAAGCAGATAAGAGCATCGAGTGAAGTCGGGCAGCAACTGAAAAATGCTATTTTAGATGGCGAATATAAGGCTGGCGATAAATTACCCTCTGAGCGCGAATTAATAGAATTATTTCAAGTTAGTCGCACTGTGGTGAGAGAGGCGATCAAAAGCCTCGAAGCGGGTGGATTAGTGGAGATTCGCCAAGGTGCAACAGGTGGCGCATTTGTTAAGCACTTAACCTTTGAACGTTTAAGTGATGCTTGCCAAGATTTATTTCTAATGGGGAAACTTTCCCTTCCTGAACTGTGTCAAGCACGCATGCTGATTGAACCGCAAGTGGCTAGAATGGCTGCTAAAAATTGCACTCCAGAGCAAGCTAAAGCTTTGCAAGAGGCGAATAGTCATGAAAGTGACTCATTGGCTTATCCCGAAACTGTCATATTGCGATCTCAAGTACATTATTTGCTCGCTGAAATGTCTGGAAATCGCTTTTTAGAAGCGATCGTAAAATCCTTGTTGGTTTTATTAAGTAATCAAACGACTAAGTTTCAGCCACCGACTGATGAAATTCATCCTTTAGGCTTGCATGATGTCATTGTCGAAGCGGTTATCGCAAAAGATGGGGCGAAAGCTGAGGCCGAAATGTTTGCACACCTTGAGGATTTTAATCAGCGCCTAATAGAAATTGAGCGTAAATATATGGATAAACGCGCTTAAGGCAAAGAGTTGCAACCCCAAAGTTCAACCGTGGCTGTTTGTTTGTTGGGTACGCCAATCCAATGACTCATGGCTTGGCATTGCACTTTTCCTGAGATTTGAGTGAAGCAAAGTTCAAAATCCCCTGCTTCGGGCGTGCGACCTAAGCGCAACACAGGCAAAATGGGCAGCTTGGGCTGATAATGCCAGCTGCCATTTTTAAGATAGGCATCATCTGGGATTTCCATTCCTGCACCCGTACCTTTCACTCTTGCTTCGACCAACACTAATCCTTGTGGCGTGACGTTATAGTCTTCCTCCCAGCGAATTTTTTCTATGCTGTGGTTCCATGCCAAGGTGAAGTTGTCTGTGGGCACTTGGGCCCACAGCGTGCCCGCTAGGCCTAAGCACAGGCCTAGCATCTGTTTACCTTCAATGGCTGATTAATAACCAATAATATCAAGAGATTATCCTTGCTCTGCAAGACGTTTGAGTTTGCGTGCTCGCCAGCTGTGTTGCACGATAAATAGCAGCGCGAGCCCAAAGCCAATTTCATCACTTAACGGCGTAGCAAGAATTAAGCTCGCACCCGCAAGGAAGCCGATAACGCGTTCCCACCAGTAGAGTTTTTGTAATAGATATCCGGTAAAGATGACGCCCCAAATACCAATACCCACAGTCGCTTTTAGCAAGACAAACCCAGTGGCTAACCAGCTATCACCTTGAAGCATCAAAGCGGGATCGTAAACCGCCATAAAGGGGATCACAAAACCTGCAATGGCGATACGGATTGCCCAAAGGCTGATCTTAAGGCCTGATTCCTTAGCGATTGGCGCCGCGGCAAAACAGGCTAAGGCAACGGGAGGCGTGAGATCGGCCATGATGCCGAAATAAAATACAAACATATGCGACACAGTCAGTGGCACACCGAGGTCGAGTAATGCGGGAGCGGCAATCGAGCTAGTAATAATGTAGTTAGGGATTGTGGGGATCCCCATGCCGAGCACTAGGCAAGTGACCATAGTTAACACGAGTGATAAGAACAAGTTATCTTGGCCAACGGCAAGAATATAGCTCGCGAAGGTCGAGGCAATTCCTGTCAGTGACACTATGCCGATAATCACACCGACTAAAGCACAGGCGATACCCACAGGCACGGCATGACGGGCGCCTTCTACCAGTGCATGCAAGCAGATGGTGAGAGTATCTCTGCCACCTTTAATAAACCAACAAATGGCGACTAATAAGGCGATAACCCCAAATACGACCCCGATCCCGAGTTGGAAGAAGCCAGCGCATAGGATGCCAAGGGCAATCCAAAAGGCAATCCGCATCGCCATTGAGGAAAGTCGCAGTACTATGGCTGAGCCTAAAATCACTATCGATGTGAGGGCGAGTCCTACCATGCCTGAGAACAGCGGCGTTCTACCTGAAAACAGCAAGTAGACTAAAATAAACAAGGGGATAAGGAGATACCAACGCTCTTTAATTGCCGCCCATGGATTAGGGCACTGATCTTTAGGCAGGCCACAGAGATTGGCGCGTTTGGCTTCTAAATGCACCATCCAAAATACGGAGCAGAAATAAAGTAGCGCAGGGATCAATGCCGCTTTGGCTATCTCTATAAAGGGGACGTTAATGGTTTCGGCCATAATAAAGGCCACTGCACCCATGATCGGCGGCATAATTTGGCTGCCCATACTCGATGTTGCCTCTACCCCGCCGGCGAAGGCTGGGCGATAACCGAATCGTTTCATGAGTGGAATGGTAAATTGGCCCGTTGTTACCACGTTGGCAACACCTGATCCTGTAATCGTCCCCATCAATGCCGATGACACTACTGCAACTTTTGCAGGACCGCCGAGCTTGTGGCCAAATAATCCCATGGCAAAGTCGGTAAATAAACGGATCATGCCGGCTTGTTCTAAAAAGGAGCCAAAGAGAATAAACAGGAATATATATGTCGCCGACACATAGGTTGGTGTGCCGTATAGCCCTTCGGTACCGAAGGCTAATTGATTGATGATCTGATCGAATCCATAGCCGCGGTGCATTAAGTCACCGGGTAAATATTGGCCAAATAAGCCATACATCAAAAAGATGCTACAGATGATAGGTAGCGCCCAGCCCATGACTCGGCGCGCTGCTTCAAACACTAATACGATCAAAGTGATACCTATCACTATATCCGCATCGGTCAGATCGCCTGAACGTTGAATTAAGTCGGCTTCGAAATACCACTGATAAGCCGCTGTGGCAATGCCAGCTAGACCGAGTAGCCAAGCGAGTGGCTGCCAAGGCTGAGATTTTCCTCTAGCGGGATAACTTAAAAAAACCACTAACAGTAAAAAGCCCACATGGGTGGCACGCAGTACTTGAGTCGAGACGGGATGAAAAGCGGCAGTGATGATTTGAAAAATAGAAAAAATTAGGGCTGTATAAAATAGAGCCTTGGGCCAATCGCCAGTATTTGCGCTGAGACCTTGTTGGGGATCACTCATATTATGCCTCACAGCATTAGACTACAGAGATGATATAAACGAGATGCCGTTATTTAACGGCATCTCAATTGCTTAGTTTGGAATAGGATGCACAGATATCAGTAAAACTTAGAGTGCACCAACTTCTTTGTAATAACGTTCTGCACCTGGGTGCAGTGGTATTGGCAGATTTTTCGTCGCTTTATCTACGCTGATGGTCTTCGCGGCGGAGTGCGCGTTACCGAGTCGGTCTAAGTGCTCGAACATGAGTTTTGTCATCTGATAGGCTAAATCATCCGATACACCGCTTTGAGTCACCAGTAAATTTTGAATGGCGACGGTAGAAACGTCGGTGGTTTGGCCTTCATAGGTCGATGCTGGGATCACGCCATGTTGATAGGCGGGATTGTTAATCTTAGCGATCACATCTTCTGGAATTTCAACAAAGTTGATTGCCATAGTCGCAGCTAAGTCACGGATAGCAGCCATGCCGAGACCGGAAGATTGTAACGTGGCGTCTAATTGACGATTTTTGATTAGCTCAACGGATTCGGCATAGGGTAAAAACTCGACTTTCCCCATGTCTTCGTAACTTAGTCCCGCAGCCTTGAAAATCGATCTGGCATTGAGTTCTGTCCCTGATTTAGGGGCACCCACTGAGATGCGTTTTCCCTTTAAATCGGCCAAGGTTTTAATGCCAGACTCTTTATTGGCGACGATTTGAATGTAGTTAGGATAAGCCGAGGCAAGTACTCGGATTTTATCCAGCGGCGTTTTAAAGCCTGCATCAATATCACCTTGATATGCTGCTGCGACTGAATCACCTAAAGCGAACGCTAATTCACCACGACCCGCTTGCAATAAATTGAGATTTTCTACTGAGGCTTTAGTTGCTTGAACTGAGGTTTTTGAACCTTCGATTCCTGTGCCGTAGAGTTGCGACAGTGCAACGCCAATAGGGTAATACACACCACTGGTGCCGCCTGTGAGAATGTTGATAAAGGCGGGGGCAGCAGCCATAGCAGCAGCACTGAGTGTGAGGGTCACTGCTGCGCCGACGGCGACAAAACATTTTTTGATTTTCATTATGAAATATCCTTATTTTTTATAGTGTTATGTAGGGTCTTTCGAGCGGTAAATACCGTAATCAGCTCAATATAACTACATAAAACCTGGAAAAGGTCAATTAGGCTATAGTCGATAGCGGCTACTTTTGTATCACAAAACTGAGATCTGAGACTGTTTTGAGCAAGGTTGTATTGTGAGGTAAAACTTGGTTGGTTCAATGAAGCGGGCAATAAAAAGGGCTAACCTAAGTTAACCCTATTTGTGTTATTAGAGGACAAACCTCCTAATAACAAGACACTATTTAGTGTTATCTAAGAAACCTTTAGTTGCGTTTTTCGCATGTTTTGCTGCTCTTTTCTCTTTAGGAGACATCAGCGGTTGTTTCTTCGATTCTTTACGGTTTTTTTGCTCTTTACTCATATAAAACTCCATGTACTCTTTGGTTATTCATCAGGCTAATCATGTAAGCCGTACTTAATTGAACCTATTCCATGACGTCCTGATTGAAGCGAAATTTTTATCTCGAATTACAACATTTTAAATTACAAATATCTAAAATCATTGATAATTATCTATGAATTTATTTGCCTCAATGAGCGATTACAGCAAAATAATCTTATCACCGAATTCCGTACCATGATCCATCTATCACTTAGAATAATTAATGCTAATGCTAGCGTTAACCTGTATAAGAAATATGCGAACAAGGACACAGTACCTCTATTTTCGTCATTGTTTGTGGTTTTAGTGGGCCCTAATTGGAGGCTTAACTAAGTACCATATGCCTAACGTCGGCTCGATTTACCTAACATGCCACCTAATATACCGCGCAAAATTTGTTTACCTAATTGGCTTCCAACTGTGCGTGCCGCTTGTTTTGACAAGGTTTCAGCTAACCCTTGGCGGCGCTTATTGCCAAAAATGAGTTCACTGAACCAACCTTGTTCTTCGGCTTTTTGGCCCGTTTGAGCATCACTTGCTGTGGATGTGGTGTCGCTGGTGGCGTTACCAACTCGTCTTTGGTTAAGGCGTTCGTAGGCCGATTCGCGGTTGATTAACTGATCGTATTTACCTCCAATCGGGCTTTGGACACGGACTTGTTGTAACTCCTCACTTGTGGCGGGTCCCATGCGGCAACGTGGCGGTGCGATGAGCGCGCGCTCGACCATAGTTGGCACGCCTTTGTCGGCTAACATAGACACTAAGGCTTCACCTACAGCGAGCTGGGATATGACGTCGCTAACAACCAGTTTGGGGTTAGGCACAAAGGTTTCGGCGGCGGTTTTGACCGCCTTTTGATCCCTTGGCGTGTAAGCTCGCAGGGCATGTTGAATACGATTGCCTAATTGTCCGAGAATTTCGTTTGGGACATCATCAGGAAATTGCGAGCAAAAATAAACGCCTACGCCTTTTGAGCGAATTAGGCGCATGATCTGTTCGACGCGTTTTAATAGACTCGGTGGGCAATCCTCAAAGAGTAAATGCGCCTCATCGATAAAAAACACTAGCTTAGGTTTTTCGGGATCGCCGACTTCGGGCAGATTCTCAAATAATTCTGAGAGTAGCCAGAGTAAAAAACTTGAATATAAACGGGGTGTTAAAATCAGTTTGTTCGCTGCTAATAAATTGATAATGCCGCGCCCTTGCAAATTAGTGCGCATTAAATCTTCAAGCTGTAACGCGGGTTCACCAAAAAAGTCTTTGCCACCATCGCGCTCTAATCCTAGTACCGAGCGTTGAATCGCTGCGAGGGATTGGGCGCTGATTAAACCATATTTGGCGGAGATTTCTTTGCGTTCCTCGGCAACTAAGGCCAGCATGGCCCGCAGATCATCTAAGTCGAGCAGTAATAATCCTTGGTCGTCCGCCAGTTGAAAGACTATGTCTAAAATACCGCTCTGGGTGTCATTCAATTCTAAAATTCGGCCGAGTAAGGTCGGGCCCATTTCGCTGATGGTGGTACGCAGCGGGTGGCCTTGAACGCCCGCTAAATCCCATAACACTACAGGGTTGGCTTCGTTGTGATAATCCTCAATGCCAATTTGAGTTGCCCTTTGTAATAGCTTTTCACTTGGAGTGCCGGCCATAGCTAGACCCGAGATATCGCCTTTAACGTCTGTGATAAAAACTGGCACGCCTTGGCGTGAAAAACCTTCGGCAATACTCATCAGCGACACGGTTTTGCCTGTCCCTGTGGCACCGGCAATTAACCCATGGCGATTGGCATACTTAAGATTTAAGTGAACCTGTTGTTCACCTTTTCCTATTAATAGCGTATTCAAAGGCATTCCTTATGTTAACGGTAGGGCTTATATTGGAATCGTTGCAGCATCCTTATTTTAGCCTCTGTGTATTTAATCCACTTTAGTGTCGTCGTTCATGCGTATAAAAATTCATCATTGAGTGTTGGCCTTAGCGTAATTTATGTCAACATGGGGCCTGAATAAGCTTGATATCACTTAGCAAAAATGTGTGATTAGCAATATGGGCGTTACCTATGAATAAGGTGTGTTATTTTTGTCATTCACTGAGGCGTGCTTGATGGTGAAATTCCCTTTGATTATGCTGCTCTTGTTCTTTACTGTGCTGACATCTGCCTGCACCGAATGAGTCTGTGGTGCAAGAACCTGTGTTGAATCTTATGAGCCTATGCGAGATAAACAGCGCTGTGTTGCTGAGGTGGATAAAAACCTTTATTTGTATGAAAAACTAAAAGCATTAGAAGAAAATCAACGGCTGAAAATGGCCATAGAACAAGCCATTCAAAAATCGTTAATGTAGAAAGGATATCTATGAAAGGTGCGGGCGGAACACAGGGCGGGACGGGACAATTTTTTATGGGTCTTGCCATGATGTGTGGCGGATTTTATTTATTGTTCAATGCAATACAGGTGAGCTCTAGTTTTGGACTGGGCTATGGCTTATATCGAGTGAATGCCTTTGGGCAAGGCATGTCGATTACCACAGGCATGGTGATGCTACCGTTTATTATCGGCATTGTGATGGTGTTTTTTGATGCTAAGAGTAAGTTAGCTTGGCTGCTGAGTTTAGGTTCGCTTACGGCCTTGGTTGTGGGCGTGATCAGCTCGATTCAATTCCACTTTAAATCCATGTCGGCCTTTGAACTTATCGTGATCCTCGTTTTGGCCTTTGGTGGTTTAGGGTTGTTTTTACGCTCACTGAAAGACGCGCCTACAAGCGATACACAGGCGAAATAATCACTAGACTCTTAAGCACTAAGCACTAGGCGCTAGAGTGCAAATACGAAATCAGAGTTGTGCATCTAAGCGACTTTAATAGCGGTTTAATGAAAGTTTTAACTACAGAGTGAAGGAATGCGATGCGCTGGCGTGACACTGACAGAAGCTCCAATATCGAAGACCGACGCGGCCAGCAAATGGCATCTGCGGGTGTGCCGAGTGCCTTGTTACTTAGGTTCTTGCCTTTTTTGCTGAGAACTAAACTTGGCCGCGTGGTGTTGCTCATCGGCGGCATTTATATTGCTTTTCAGTATTTTACCGGTGGTCTGTCACTCGACCCGAGCGCTCAATCTCATCTTAGCCAATCTCAATCTAGTTCAACAACAGCGGTACAGGATGAAAATGCCCAGTTTGTGGCGGCCATTTTAGGCACCACAGAAACCGTTTGGGGTCAGTTGCTCAAAGGGCAATATCGAGAGCCTAAGTTAGTGCTTTATCGCAATATGACCTCCACTGGCTGCGGTATGGGACAGGCGCAGTCTGGGCCTTTCTATTGCCCTGCCGATAGCAAGGTGTATATCGATCTTAGCTTTCTTGATGAGCTTAAAACCTTAGGCGCGCCCGGCGATTTTGCCTTTGCCTATGTGATTGCCCACGAGGTAGGCCACCATGTGCAAAACCTGTTGGGCACGAGCACTAAGGTGCGCCAAGCCCAGCAATCTGGCAGTAAAGTGCAGGCGAATCAATTGAGTGTCGCACTTGAATTGCAGGCTGATTGCTACGCAGGGATTTGGGGGCATTATGTCAATCAACAACTTAACTTACTTGAAGCGGGCGATTTAGCGGAAGGCATTGCCGCCGCCAGTGCAGTGGGTGACGATCGTCTGCAAAAGATGGCGGGTCGCGCCGTACAGCCCGATGCTTTTACCCATGGCAGTTCGGTGCAGCGGGTGAAATGGTTTAAGACAGGGTTTGATTCGGGTAATCTCGCCAGTTGTAATACTTTTGCGGCGAAGTGATTTAGTCTGATATCTCAAATACGTACCGAACAGAAATGCAAGGATAACTGAGTGGCCTTTAACGATACCTTTAGATTGAGCAGCCACGCGGTTATCACTAATGCGCAGGGACAAGTGCTGTTGCTTAAGGCCAATTATGGTAATTTTGCTTGGGGTTTGCCCGGTGGCGCACTTGAGCCCGGTGAAACGATTCACGAGGCCTTAGTGCGCGAATGCCAAGAGGAATTAGGCTTAAGTGTGCAGGTTAACTATTTGAGCGGCGTGTATTATCACAGCGCCTATCAATCCCAAGCCTTTATTTTTCGTTGTGAACTGCTATTGCCTGATGGGCCTGATGTGGCAAAAAATGTGGCAGAAGACGAGTCTCTGCCAATCCACTTAAGCCACGAACATTCAGAGTTTGCCTTCCACGATATCGACACCCTTAGCGCAGTTCAGCAGCAAAGAATTAAAGATTGCCTCAATTTCAATGGGGTTGTCATGAGCGCAAAGTTTTAATGCTTTACTGGCAAACCGCCGGCCGTTAATCGGCTTGGGTTTGCGCGAGCAAGGTTTCTAAGCAGTGTTCCTTGATCCCGTAATAGGCTTTAATGTCAGCTATTTGCGCGAGGATTGCGGCGCTGTCTTTCTGATTGTGTTGTGGCTTTTTAACGGCCAAAATCATCTTATTTTTATTGGTATGTTCTAGGCTGATAAATTCAAACACCTTAGTCGCATAACCGTTGGCTTCCAAAAATAGCGCACGTAATGAATCCGTCACCATTTCAGCCTGTTGGCCCATGTGCACCCCATATTGCAGCATAGGTTTAAACAATTCTGGGCTGTGCATCTGTGGGCGAATTTGTTTATGGCAGCAAGGCGAACACATGATGATGTCGGCATTGGCGCGAATACCATAATGAATCGCATAGTCAGTGGCGATATCGCAGGCGTGCAGCGCGATCATCACATCGGTTTGTTTAGGTGCGTGGGTTCTCACATCACCGCAGACAAACGACAATCCTTGATGATCCAGCGTTGCCGCGGTTTCATTACATAAATCGGCCAAGGCTTGGCGTAATTCCACCCCAGTCACCTGCGCATCATTGTGTAGGCTGTGGCGCAGGTAATCATGGATTGCAAAGGTGAGATAACCTTTACCAGACCCAAAATCGACCACATTGATCGGTTGGTCATTCTTGTGGGGTGAGGCTTCGAGTGCTTGGCTGAAAACCTCAATAAATTTATTGATTTGCTTCCATTTGCGCGACATCGCAGGGATAAGATTATGTTGGCTGTCCGTCACCCCTAGCTTGGTCAGGAAAGGCCGTTCGATATCCACAAAACGTTTTTTCTCACGGTCATGTTCTAACGGCGCCGCGACGGCTTGTTTAACATTATGTGTACTGATTTGGACTTTGCCTTTTTTGCTGATCTCAAGCTGAACTTCTGCCTGCGCCGTAGCTAAGTGGGCACTTTTAAAATCGCTACCGAGTAACAGTTTTATGCTAGCTAACCCTTCGTCATAACTCAGGTTTTTAGTGATGTGATTCGTCTGGTGTTGGTACACAAACGACAGCATAGGTTCATTTTGCAAACTGATCGGCCGAATCGTAATGCGCTGCAGGCTTTTATCTGCCCCTCGGTACTTACTCAACAATAGTTTGATCAGACTATTCTTCGCCAAGCTGTCAGCCAAAAGCTGGTAAAAATCATCAAAAGAATTAAGCGCTGAATGGGACATTATTGTTTCCGAAAAAGTAACCAAGAAAAACAGGGTGAGTATTCTAACCGCGATCCGCCGCTACCTAAAGTTATTCTCATCGAGAAGGGGCTTTGGGGCAGAGCTTCGCTGCTGATCTATCTGTTGAAATTCGTAATCTTGTGTCGGTTTTTGGCAAGCGGGATGTTGTCCCAACTCTTGTTTGAATTATTTAATCAAAGTCAAAGTCAACGTCAACGTCGTGGGGCTTCACCCCACACCCGACCAAGGAGGACTGCTCGTCCTATCCTCCTTGGATGCTCCATGACGCCCCCAACGGAGTTGAAAGCCCCTTGTGCTCATTGCCAAATTTGCTATCGCTTCCGAAGGATGCGTCCCTGCACCTGCGAAAGCTAGCTCGCCATCCATGGCGAGACTCACGCAATTTGTCTATTCGCCCTGCGGCAACTCCGAGGGGATGGCGTATTCCTTTGATTGTTGAGTTGTCTGTTGGCCACTTAAAGCATTGAAGAGTTGTGGATGTCTTGTTTCACCGTTAAAGTGTTAAACTCATTGGTTATTTAACTAAGCGTGCCGTCATGATGCACTTCATTCCCAAAAGCATAATATGATAACAAGAACCCTATTTTTTATAGCGCTAATTCTATCAACAGCAGTAAACGCTTCAGAGAACTCTCAGACAACATTAAAATCGGCAGACGAACTTGTCACAGTAGAACAACTTTCAATACAGCTTAAAGAGCTTACAGCAAAGCTTGAGGCTGTATCTAAAGATAATACTGAGCTTAAAAATTCTATTATTCCAAATATTGAGGAAGCCAAAAAGCAAGTTACTCAAATTAACCGGAAAAATACAGAGATAGCTCAATATCTTAAAGAACAAAAAGTTAACTATGAATCGCTTGAAAAGAGAGATGTCGATTTACATCTTTTTATGGACTCACCTGACAAACCCGCGTGGATTAATTTTGGGGCGGCGATAGTTAGTATCGTAGGCTCGATTGGACTCTCACTCTATTTTCTTCATCGGACTCTACGAAGAGAAACAGATAAGCAGGTTGAACAAATCGAAATAGATGCAAGTAAGCGTATGGAAGAACATCTCGAACTTCTTAAAACTCAAGAGAAACAACATAATGATTCATTAGAAAGCAAAATTCAACTTGCTAAAAATGAACAGAAAGAACGTCACAAAGTCGTAATTGACGAATTTCGTCAAAAGTGGATTAACACCTTTCGAGATGAAGCTAGTAGTTATGTCAGAGTCGCAATTCAACTACTCTATTTCTATAAAATCGAGAAAGATATGCTTGAGATAGTTAAACATTTGAAAAGTGCTGAAAGACGGTGCGCTGTGTTTCGAGCTAAATTCCGTGAAGAAAATAGCGGATTGCCGCGAATCCTCTCTGAAGAAAACAATAATGATTATAGAGAATTAATGATTTACGAGAGGCAAGCAAGAGAATATTTTGACAGTGTCAAATCCACGTATGCAGAGCTTAAGAAACTTGAATCTGAACTAATTGAAAAGACTGTTAAGATTAGTTTTATGCTTAACCCAGATAAAGATGCAAACAGTTTAAATGATAAAGCTTTTGATAATAAGATTTTAGGATTAGTTACCTTTATAAATAATGCATTTATCTCAGAGGAAAGGGTATATCAAGCTCTTACAAACGAATCTCGTATCAAAGAAAAACTCGCAGAGTTTCAGCGCATCGTACCCTTAATGCTCAAAGCTGAATGGGATCGAGTGCAGAGAAAACAGCAGTAGTAAAAAATGATGAGACTATAAAATTTTCTGTGCAGGAATTAACGAGCCATCTATCTTTAAATTTACAGAGTGTATGCTCGTAAGAAAGGGTTCAGATTACTATCGGGGTTGGTAAGATTAAGCACTGTCATGGAAGTGACCGTTGACGGCATGGATGCCGTCGTCGAGCCCTCAGGGATGAGTTAATGGCGTGTCACTGGAATGACAGTGCTTAATCGCTGAAACAGAATGATGAACACCCTCTCTATGAGTCATTAATACAGCCTTGTATTTGTTCAATTCCTACCCTAAAAACAAAGTTCTGTTACCGAAAAGCTGGATTCCCGCCCACAAGCATTGCGTGAATGACAGTGCTTAATCAATGTCGTTCGACATCAGTGCAAATCAAGGTGCGGCATCATGTCATTCGTCTTGTGGCCCTTGTCTAGTGGATCAAACGCGCAGGCGGGTTTTCTTCTGTTATAATGCCTCCTCGATTTTTTGGAGGCGAGAATGGACGTATCTTCTTTACTAGACGGCCTGAATGATAAGCAGCGCGAGGCTGTCGCGGCACCGCAATCTAGCATGTTAGTGTTGGCGGGCGCGGGCAGTGGTAAAACTCGGGTGTTGACCCACCGCATTGCGTGGCTGATGCAGGTTGAACAGCAGAGTCCTTACTCGATTCTTGCGGTGACATTTACCAATAAAGCTGCGGCTGAGATGCGCGAGCGAGTTGAAAAAGTCGCTGGCACAAATATGGGCCGCATGTGGATTGGCACGTTCCACGGCTTGGCGCATCGCTTGTTGCGCACTCACTTCCAAGATGCGGGTTTACCGCAAAGCTTCCAAATCCTCGATTCTGACGATCAAGTGCGTTTGATCAAACGTATTCTTAAAAGCCTGAATTTGGATGAAAAACAATATCCTCCACGCCAAGCTCAGGGTTATATCAATGGTAAAAAAGACCAAGGATTACGCCCTAAACATATCGATGCGGGCGGTTTTCCGCTTGAGCAGAACCTGTTAAAAATCTATCAGGTTTACCAAGAGTCTTGTGACCGCGCGGGTTTAGTCGATTTTGCCGAAATCCTGTTACGTGCCCATGAGTTATGGCTCAATAAACCGCACTTGTTGGCCCATTATCAAGACAGATTCAAGCATATTTTGGTGGACGAGTTTCAAGACACCAACGCGATCCAATATGCGTGGATCCGCGTGCTCGCCGGTCAAACTGCCAATGTGATGATAGTGGGTGATGACGACCAATCGATTTACGGTTGGCGCGGTGCTCAGGTTGAAAACCTACACCGATTCTTAAAAGATTTCCCGAGTGCGACCACGATTCGCCTCGAGCAAAACTATCGCTCGAAGGGCAATATCCTTAAAGCGTCCAACGCCTTAATCGCCAATAACCCAGAACGTATGGGCAAAGAGTTGTGGACGGATGAAGCCGATGGCGATCCGATTTCGCTCTATTGCGCCTTTAATGAAATGGACGAGGCGCGCTTTATTGTCGGTCGAATTAATGATTGGCACGAAAAGGGCGGCAACCTCAGTGATTGTGCGATTTTATATCGTTCTAACGCTCAGTCGCGGGTATTGGAAGAAGCCTTATTACACAAAGGGTTAGCCTATCGCATCTACGGCGGTTTACGCTTCTTCGAACGCCAAGAAATTAAAGATGCCATGGGTTACCTACGGCTGATTAATAACAAAGACGACGATGCGGCGTTTGAGCGTGTAGTGAATACGCCGCCCCGTGGCATTGGCGATCGCACTTTGGATATTTTGCGCTCCACGGCGCGCCAGCATGAATTAACCCTGTGGCAGGCGAGTGTGCGTTTGCTCGACGAGAAAGTGCTTGCGGGCCGCGCGGCAAATTCTGTGCGTGGTTTCATGGACTTAATCATGACACTGCGTGAAGACACCCAAGATATGGTGCTGTATCGCATGGCCGATACAGTGATCCAAGCGTCGGGCCTTAAGGCCATGTATGAAGCTGAAAAGGGCGAAAAAGCCCACGCTAGAATCGAAAACTTAGAAGAACTCGTCACGGCGGCGCGAACTTTCGAAATGCCAGAAGAGCTGGAGGACATGGGCGAACTTAACGGTTTCCTATCTCACGCGGCGCTCGAAGCGGGCGAAGGCCAAGCCGATGCCTTTACCGATGCGGTGCAGCTAATGACGCTGCATTCTGCCAAAGGGCTAGAGTTCACTATGGTGTTCATGGCGGGTGTCGAAGAAGGGATCTTCCCGAGTAAAATGGCGCTCGAAGAGGGCGATAGACTCGATGAAGAACGCCGTCTCTGCTATGTGGGCATGACCCGCGCCATGGAAAAACTCTACATAACCTATGCGGAATCGCGGCGCATTTATGGCCGCGAAGATTACGCTCGGCCGTCGCGTTTTATCAAAGAGATCCCGCCGCAATATGTGGATGAAATCCGCCTCAAGGCGCAGGTTTCAACGCCGATGGCGAATAATCGTTTTAGCGCCCCAAAATCGGCTGCGACAAACGATACCGGTTTTAACGTCGGCCAAAGAGTCAATCACCCTAAATTTGGTGAAGGTAAAGTGACCAACTTTGAGGGCAGCGGTGCCCAAGGGCGAGTACAAGTGAGCTTTACTGACTTTGGCAGCAAGTGGTTAGTGGTGGCTTACGCTCGGTTAGAGGCGCTTTAATGCCTGCCCTGAACGCGATGAATGTCAGCTTTTTATGACACGCTTTCAGGGCGTAAATTCGCATCGGGAGAAGCATGGGTATATGATGCTAATCCTGAAACCGAGTGGAAACTTGAGGGTATTGGGAGTACCTAGTTAATGAATTTAAAGCAGAAGTGGGATGTGTATTCCCGTCTTACTCGAATCGACCGTCCCATAGGTACGCTATTGCTGATGTGGCCATGCTTGATGGCGCTGATGTTAGCAGCGGGTGGTATGCCAGATCTTAAGGTATTGATCATCTTTATTATTGGCGTGGTGATCATGCGTGCCTGTGGCTGCATTATTAACGACTATGCCGATCGCGATCTCGATTCTTTTGTGGAACGAACTAAATCTCGGCCGCTGGCCAGTGGTGAAATCAGCACTAAAGAAGCCTTGATACTGTTCGTCGTTTTAGGTTTATCTGCTTTTGGTTTAGTCTTATTACTCAATGGATTAGTGGTTAAATTATCCGTTGTTGGTATTATCCTCACTATCATTTATCCCTTCACTAAACGCATCACCAATATGCCGCAGATGTTTCTAGGCGTGGTGTGGAGTTGGTCTATCCCTATGGCTTACGCCGCGCAGACGGGTGAAGTGCCCATCGAGGCTTGGTGGTTATTTGCGGCCAATTGGTTTTGGACTGTCGCCTACGATACCATGTATGCCATGGTCGATAGGGATGATGATTTAAAGGTGGGCATTAAATCCACTGCAATTTTGTTCGGTAAATATGACCGCCAAATCATAGGTTTATTTCAGCTTGCTGCGCTGGCTTGTTTTATCGCCGCCGGTTGGAGCGCCGATCGTGGTTTACTCTATGGCCTAGGTTTACTGACTTTTGTCGGCTTTAGTACTTACCAGCAAATGCTGATCTTTGACCGCGAACGAGCCCCTTGTTTTAAAGCCTTCCTCAATAACAATTGGGCAGGACTCGCATTATTTGTTGGGCTGGGCGCCGATTATTTAGTTTAGTGAGCATTATTTTTGCTGTGGTAGATCCTGATGGATCATCCACTGATTCTGTGGCGCTAATATTTGTTCTAAATCAATCTGGTGGATGTTGTCTTGGGAGATGACCTTGATAACTGGGCTCACTCTGTGGGGATAAGGCGCACCTTCGAGTGCGCGTACCGCGAGATCGATGGCAATCCGAGCCTGCAATACTGGTGAGTCGCTGACCGTCGCGAGTAACTGTTTTTTCTGCACTAATTCTATGGTCTGTGCATTCGAGTAGAACGCGATGACCTTTCCCGTTTTATTCCTACGCCCGTCTAAATAGCGCGCCGCGAAAGTGGCAGCAACTGCATTGGCGATCACATAATCTACACTTTGTTTAGTAAGCACTTTTCGCACTAAATCAGCTTGAATAAATAACTCCGTAGTGCCAAACCCTCCTTCAATCGTGTCGAACTCTTGTTTGGCTGCCGCCCGCCTAAATCCTTGTTCTGCTGCTATAACCCAAGAGGCGTCCTTAGGCCCTGGAAACCAAGCAACTTTAAGTTTCACTGGCGCTTTATCGACAGGGTCTCGTTGCTGCGATGCAACATACTCAATCGCCGCCGCAGACATATCTTCAAAGCTGACTAAGGAGCGACTCGTGAGTTTGTCGGTCGCGATACCATTCACTAAATCAATAACAGGAATGCCCGCAGCAGAGAGTTGTTCGATATCCGCAATCAGTCCGTCAGCCGTATTTGCAGCAATAATATAGGCTTGAGCTTTGAGGGCTTGGCAATCATAGAGTTGTTGTTTTTGTTGCTCAATATTGTCATATCCTCCAGCATCATAAATGCCGAGAGTTACACCTTGGCGCTCGGCTTCCTGCGATAACCCAAAGGCGACGCCCCACCAATATTGGTCTTTACCATGGGGAAGTAAGGCGCAGATCCGCCATGCTTTTTTGGCTTGAGTGAGTGGTGTGTATGCCGTTTTTTTGCCATCAGCAATCACATCGGCGGGATACCAAGTTGCCTGCACTGCAAAGGCGAAAATATAGAGGATTAAGGTGAGGCAAATCCTGAGGGAGTAAGCGAAGAATGCAGTAAAGTGCATAGGATCATCATGTTAAGTTAACAATAGATTAAGCAGAGATGAATGATCCATAGTTGCTAAGTCGATGCTAAATAAAGCTGATTTATTCTTAATAACCAGTGCCATGAAGTGTTCTGGCACTTTTATGATGGGCTGCAGAGTGGTTGAAATTGTAGGGTCGTCTTACATTAGCAGGCTTTACGCTTTGACTTGTTCACTGAATGCTTAAGTTTACATTTCACGCTTAAGGCTTAATTGCCACAGCTGGTTTTTGCCATAGTGCTTAGTCTATAGTCATTGGTTTATAGTGGTTTTTTATGATCAATTTCATGCTTAGGTAACAAGGAATCGTTATGTTTATTCCGTCAGGATTTGCACGGGTTAGCCCGTATATGATGATCGCTGATGCCGATAGTTTAGTGGTTTTTTTTACAGCAAGCCTTTGATGCTAAAGCGCTACATATTTCCCGTCGGGCTGATGGCAAAATAGCTAATGCACAGATGCAAATCGGCGACTGTTTATTTATGTTGAGTGAGGCGAGTGAAGCTTTTACGCCTATGCCCGCATCCTATTATTTATATGTGGAAAATGCTGATAAAACGGTGGCTCAGGCACTCGCCTCTGCGGGTGAATTAGTGATGGAAGTGGCGAATATGCCCTATGGCGATCGCCAAGGTGGAGTGCGGGATCCCGTGGGCAATCTGTGGTGGATCTTCCAGCGTTTAGCCGCAGGGCCATATCAGGATTGAGCATCAAGTGATAACAAGTCAAAGGAGGTGATGTATGCCGTGCCAGTTAACCCGATTATTTGGAATCGAATTACCGATTATTCAAGCGCCGATGGCGGGTGTTCAGGGCAGTGCCTTAGCGATAGCTGTGTCGCAAGCGGGTGCGTTGGGATCTTTGCCCTGCGCCATGTTATCCCTCGAAGCCTTAGATACCGCTTTGACACATATTCGCACCCAGACGACTAAGCCCATCAATGTAAACTTCTTTTGTCATCACGAACCTGAACCGCAAGCAGCGAAACAAGCCGCATGGCTTAATCAACTCGCGCCTTATTTTTCTGAGTTGGGTGTCAATCCTGATAGCCAAACCGTGGGGGCACAACGTGCGCCATATACCAGCACCCAGGCTGAAGTGTTAGCTAAATTTAAACCTGAGGTGGTGAGTTTTCATTTTGGCTTACCAAATGAAGATTTGTTGCTGGAGATAAAGTCTTGGGGTTCAAAAATCATTTCGACAGCGACAACTGTAGAAGAAGCACTATGGCTAGAAGCGCGTGGTGCGGATGCGATTATTGCGCAGGGTTTAGAGGCAGGAGGTCACAGGGGGCATTTTTTATCCGATGATTTAACCGAGCAGTTAGGCACTTTTAGTCTATTGCCGCAAATCATTGCCGCCGTTGATATTCCTGTTATTGCTGCGGGTGGCATAGTCGATGCCAAGACAGTGCGCGCCGCTATGGCGATGGGCGCTTCGGCGGTACAAGTGGGGACGGCATATTTACTCTGTCCCGAATGCACCACCAGTGATATTCACCGCGCCGCCCTGCAAAGTGAGGCAGCGCAGCATACGGCTCTGACTAACTTATTCACTGGTCGACCCGCCCGTGGAATTATGAATCGTTTTATGGCAGAGCTTGGCCCCATCAATAATGCCGCACCGGATTTTCCGCTCGCCTCAAGTGCCGTCGCAGTATTGCGAAGCGCCGCTGAACAACAAGGATTTGGTGATTTTAGCCCACTTTGGTGCGGCCAAAATGCAACAGGTTGTCAGGCGATTCCCGCCGTAGAACTGACGAGGCAATTGGCGTTAGGTTTGATGGTCTAAGATATTGTTGGATAGGTTATTAATACTCATTGTTATGCTCATCAAGGCTTACATTTAATATGGCTAAATTAGCGGCTTGTTAGTTTATACTCGTCGTTTAAAGGTTGGTTGTTGGTGAGAATGCCGCTTCTTTTAAATTATGTTTTTTTCTGTACAAATGGCTGCAAATCACTGGCGCTATAGTCGTGGGTGCGAGTGAGCTATAGATTTAAGGAAAACAATATGTTGTTACGTAAAATCATTGTTATGTGCCTTGCCGTTATGAGTTTTGCTACGTTTGCGGGCAATAAAACCTATCAAGATATCGCACTTAAAACCTATCCAGATCAGCAGCAAGTGACTTTAGCCAGTGTTGCGGGTGACAAGCCTATATACCTAAAGTTTTGGGCAACCTGGTGCCAACCTTGTATGGAGCAAATGCCGCATTTTGAAGCCCTGCAGAAGAAATATCAGGACAAGATTAATATCATAGCGGTGAATATCAATATTAATGAAGAGCTGCCTAAGATTGCTGACGTTATTGCGCGTTTCGGGCTCACTATGCCCGTGTGGTTGGATAATGAAGGGGAGTTAGGTGTGGCTTTAGGTTTGGTCGGCACACCCTATAGTGTATTAATCAATCGTGCTGGTGATGTGGTTTACACTAGCCATGAGTCTGATGCCAATTTAGATAAATTTATCGATATGTTGGCGAATGGCCAAGAGTTGACTGCGCAGACAACGGAGGCACCCAGTGCCGAACAAACAGCTAAGTTACTGAAACCTTGGGAACAAGGTGAGCATTTACTTTTTTTTACCGCAACATGGTGTGATTGGTATTTGGCTGATAGCCGCCCAGAAATGTCTAAAGAGTGTATTGCCGTTCAAAAAGGTTTAAATAATCTCGCGCAAAAAGTGCCTAATAAATCGTGGCACGGTGTGGTCAATCACTTGTGGACAGACGATAAAGCGCTCGAAGATTTTAAGCAGCTTTATCAAACTCAAGTCGATTTTAGTATCGATGAATTAGGTGTGTTATTTAATCATTTTAAAATCCGCAATATTCCTACTTTACTGTGGGTTAAGGATGGTAACGTTATTCAGCGTATTACCGATTTTAGCCAGCCAGAGAAAGTAGTTGAGCAGCTTTCGGCTCAATAAGCTCATTCCAAATGTTAGGCCTTTGATAGATATCCAAAGGCCTTTTGTCTTCAAAGATTGAATAGATACACAGCTCAATATTCGGTGTTAAAGTCATTGCCCATGGGAAGCACTGCGCAATAAACTGATTCGTAGAACGAGTTGGTTAAGCGTTAACCTTGTTTGGTGTAATGCAGAGTGTTTTCCATTTTATCGTTGAATTTTATTGTGGGGGGTTTTAGCACTATGACGCCGATTTTCAGTAATGCCGCTATTGGTCGTAGTTTGTTGGTTTTGCTCTTGTGTGCTGGCGTATTCTTTTTTATCGATTTTTTAGTGCCCGCCTTAGCTGCATTGATTGTGTGTTTTTCAAGTTGGCCTCTCTATCAAAAACTATTGGCAAAATGCGGTGGTCGCTCGGCGTTGGCGGCAACCATTGCCCTATGTTGTATTGTGCTCGGGCTGATTATCCCGCTGGTGTTTGTATTTTCCTATGCGTTACAAGAGATTAGAACTTGGGTTGATTGGTTGGTGTTTACTAACCAACACGGTTCGCCCGTGCCCTTGTGGATCAAAGATTTACCTTGGATGGGTGAATGGTTAACCCTGCAATGGCAGCAGTTTATTGGTGAACCCCATGAATTAGGCCAAATTATCAGTGCCATTAGTGGCCAGAATTTGAGTGGCATTTCCCGTTGGGTGCTGCAATTGGGTTGGAATACTTTAGGGTTGTTGTTGACCTTACTTTTTATGCTGATCACTTTGTTTTTCCTCTATAAAGATGGTCCGCAAGTGGCTAAGCAGTTGGATATCGTGGGTGAGCGAGTGCTGCCTGCTCGCTGGCATAGTTTTTCCCGTGTGGTGCCTGCAACAGTCAGTTCTACCGTGATAGGTATGACGCTTATCGCAATTGGTGAGGGCATAGTGCTGGGGATTGCCTATTGGATTGCGGGAGTACCTTCGGCCGTGGCTTTTGGGGTGTTAACCGCCTTTATGGCCTTGGTTCCCGGCGGCGCGCCAACCATGTTTACCTTGATTTCACTCTACCTTGTCGGCACTGGCGATATGACGGCGGGGGTCGGCTTGTTTCTTTGGGGCAGCATAGAGCTGTTTATTGTCGATAAAACCTTAAGGCCTAATCTTGTCGGTGGGCCGATTAAATTGCCTTTCTTACCGACTTTTTTCGGTTTGATCGGCGGCGTAAAAACCATGGGTTTTGTCGGTTTATTTGTTGGTCCAGTATTGATGGCCCTGCTGGTGGCCATTTGGCGTGAGTGGTTAAGGGAAGAGCCCGAAACGATAATGGATAAACAGGAGGATAAATAGTCGCTAAAGCTTCATTTCTCTAAGGTATTTTTGCGCTCATCGGTGTAAAACCACCAAGGTTTAGGATCTTCACCTGCCATAAAACGGGTGATGGAGATAAACACATCGAGCATGCAGGGGTCGTGTCTTTTGCCCGTTTTGTCGCACAGCGTTTGATACAGCTCGTAGGGGTTTCTATCTAACAGCTGCTCAGGCTTATCTATGCCAAGCAAACGTAAATCCGCCGCACAGGCTTTGCCAATATTGGGTAAATCAGTCAATTGCTTAACCTCGGCACGCACGACTTTTGCTGGATTCATTTTTATCTCTTGGGGTGTAGTCATACTTGATAGATTAGTCTATTCGCCCACAGTTAACCGCGTTAACCTGTTAAGATATTTCGCCTTCCTTGGCAAAATCGGTGTTGCACTTCTAACGCTTTATTAAGGTTACAGTTTTTCTATATCAACATTTAAGCTATTAAGATGTTCAAGCAAAGCTGGATTGACATTATTATCCACTTTTCCGCCTAAGTACTTACCAAAGAAACGTTCAGTCGCAATTATCGAGGCGAGCTTGTTGGCACGTTTGATAAATCCATGACCTTCATCTTTGGCGAGTAAGTATTCAACGGGTAACGATTTTTGGTACATCTTTTTCGCAATATTATCTGATTCAACTTGAGTCACTCGCGGATCATTCGCTCCTTGGATAAGCATCAGCGGTGCTTTTATGTTATCGACAAAATTAATTGGGGAGCGGTTCTCCATATCTTGTTTTTGTTCAGGAATTAACGGGTCTCCCACTGATTCAAACCATTGACCTAAATAGGGGCGCCAGTAATCGGGGAAAGACGCCATTAGCGTGACTAAGCTTGACGGCCCCACATAGGCGATCACAGCTTGGTAAAGATCTGGGGTAAAAGTCGCGCCGGATAAAGCCGCATAACCACCGTAAGATGCGCCAAAGATCCCCAAGCGATTTTTATCCGCAATCCCTTGTTCGACCAAGTAATTTGCACCATCAGTCAGGTCATCTTGCATACTGCCAGTGCCCCAATTGTTATTGCCTAAGTTGAGGAAGTGTTTGCCAAATCCTGTCGATGCGCGAAAGTTTGGCTGTAACACGGCATAACCACGGTTGGCATAGAACTGAGCAATCGCATGGAAGTAACCAGAGTCTAGCGCCCAGTAGTCCCGAGCCCAAGGGCCGCCATGGGGCAGAATGATGGTGGGTAAATTGCGCTGGTTTCCCTTTGGTAATGTCAAATAAGCCTGAATTTTTACACCATCCCTTGCGGTATAGACTAGGGATTGTCTGGGTGATAACAGTTCTGGTTGTATGCTTGGAGGAATATCCGCGAGTAAGTGGATATCACCATTAATGGCATTGTATTGGTAATCTAAGCTCGATGCCCTATCGCTCGCGACGTTGATCTGCCAGAGATTATTTTTCTCGTTACGTTCGGTAATGGTTATTTCAACATCTTGATTAAAATGCTTATTGATCACATCCCAGTGCTTAGCAAACTCAGTATCAAGTGGATAGGTTCTTAAGCGCCCGCCGTAATAGGAAATGGCTAAAGGTTCACCAGCATCGTTAAACAATACCTGATAAACATCCGCTTCATCCTTAGGATCTTTATGTAAGGTTTCATATTTTCCCGTCATAAGATCAACTTTGAGCAGTTGTTGTTTATCCCGCTCACCGATGTTGGCACTGATATAGGCGAGTTTTTTCGCATCGTTTACTTTTAAGATATCAATGCTTTCACCCTTAGCTGTGTGGATTATTTTACGCCAAGTGCCATCAATGAGTGTGTAGAGGCTATAGCTGTTATCTAGATTAGTGCTACTGCCAATAACGGGATGCCCTTGTTTGTTAAACTTCATTTGCACCAAGTTTAAGTGGTTTTCAAAAATAGGCGTTAGCTTGCCATCATGGGTGTTGAGCCAATAGATATCCATCCGACTCGATTCATCGTGGTTCGCCATCACAACCAGCTGCTCAGGGTTATCCTTGGGCTGTTCCATGACGCTGTATTTCACCTTGTCATTGTGCGTCAGTTGCTGCTCTTTTGGCTCTATTTTGCCTTGGGGAGTTTCAAAGCTGAGTTTAAAAATTTGGGTGTTTTCATTTCCCCCTTTATCTTTCATAAAAAAGAGCTCGTTACTGTTTGATGACCATTCAAATTCTTTAATGGGTTCAATGGACTGCGTTAAGAGTGTCGCACTTGCAAGATCGCTTTTATCCGCCATTACATAAATATTGCTCGCACCTTGGTATTCCTTTGTGAAGGCTAACCATTTACCGTCGGCGGACATTTTTAAATGGTGAATATTTTGCTCATTGAAAAAATCTTCGATGGGAATGAGCGGCACTTGGGCTTGCTGGCTGTTAAGCCTATCCGTATTGGCTTTTTGCTCAGTGGTTGAGGTTGAACAGCTTGCGAGTAGCATAGCGGCAATAGCAGCACTGCATAACTGGCTTGTGAAGGAGGATAATCGCATTGTTGTAACCTTGAGTTGTTAGAAGTGACATCATGTTAATACGAAAATTAATTATCGTGAAACAATAAAATTATATTTCTTTGCAATATATTTTACCGAACGAGTATACTAGCCAAGGTTAAAGAGCACTGGGATTGGATTAAATTTAGGATTGAGTGATGAATAAAAACATAGAAAAGTTAATAAAAATCAGTGCATTTTTCCGGTGGGTGATTTTGTTGGCCGCTACGATTGTGGTGGTGTATCTGGGTTATAGCTACTTAGTCCATGATGAGATACGTTTTGGATCGAATAATGGATTGTTCCAAGCGCTATGGGTATCGCCTGATGCGAGTCAAACCTTGTTGCTGTTAATGTTAAGTCCATTGTTTATCACGTTTTTACTGGGTGTTTATTGGCTGCAAAAATTATTAGCCTACTATCAAGACGGCTTGTTTTTTAGCGACGAAAGTATGCATTGTTATCTGTGGTTGGTTTGGCTTAAGGTTGCCGCCTTAGTGATAGAGATACTGCAAACCTTAGGCGTAGGTTACTATCACAAGTCGCTTTTTGAGGATACCCGTATCGACTTGGCGCTCGATTTTGGCAATATCACCACGATTTTATTGATGTTGCTGATTGTTTATTTGCTTAAAGCTGCCCGAGATTTTGAGGCAGAAAACAAAGAGTTTGTGTAATTTTGGACATTATCGTTAATTTAGACGTCATGATGGCGATACGGAAGGTGAGTTCTAAGGAGCTTGCCAAAGCGGTTGGCATTACCGAAGCGAATTTATCCCTGCTAAAACGTGGCAAGGTGAAAGGCGTGCGTTTTGAAACACTGGCGAGTATTTGTGAGTACCTGTCGTGCCAGCCTGGGGATATTTTAGAATATCGTAAGAGTGATACATCGGACTGAGTTCTGCCGTTTTAGCCTTGTTCAACGCATCCTAGGACGCACTTAGTTAAGTGCTATCCTAGGCTTGCCGTGGTTAGGCTTTAACCAGTGTTGTCAGATCCGCTGGGCGGTAGTAAACCGATTTTAGTACCTTACCTTGGCGAACCACTTTACCTGCCATTTCCACATCTTTAGCGCATTTCGCTATGATGAAATCACCTTGCTGACTACCGACAATTTCAACACCTTGCTTGGCATAGAAGGCAATGGTCTCGGCCAGTTCTTGCTCGTTACGGCACACTTTACTCATATTGCTCGAGTGGACTTCATCCCAGCAGCTAATAAAGTCGATTTCACGGTTTTGAGCCACGCAAAGCAATAAGTCAATCAGGTAACTGATTTCGAGTCTGTCCGTCATTGCTTGCGCGCCTAAGTGCACTAGACGGCCCATTAACACGTATACAGAATCTACTATGGCATCGGCCTGTTCGATACGGCTATCGGCTTCTGCAAGTTCAGTTAACTCCTCAATAATCAGTGAAGTATGTAAGGTGTCGGCCTTGTCATCTAAAGAATCAACATCATTAACGGGCAAGTCGAAGGTGCTACGAAACTCACTGATATCACGATATAAGTGGTCATAAATAGGTTGAGTTAAGCGGGTGAGTTTCATCTGATTTGCCTTGAAATAAAGAGTTTGGCGGCAATTTTAAAGAAATGCGTCGCAGAATACAAAGATGGGGCAGAGATAAAAATACCCGCAGCCAAATAGGCGGCAGCGGGTTTCGGCAAATTTTGGCGGATGACCGAATGGAGAAATATATTGTGAGCCTGTGTTACTTGGTGATTATTGGCCGTATTTTGCAATCAGTTGATCAAGATAAGGGCCAACGTCTTTATCAGCCCAATCGAGATATCCCCGCACAAAACCGACAAGATTACCTTTAGTATCAAAAATATAACTGGCGGGTACGACATTCGCGGGAATGATTTGTTCTATGTTTTGCTCTGGGTCAAGCCAAGTGGCGTAGCCGCTAAAGCCATGTTGGTTAAGAAAAGGGCGTACATCTTTAGATTCTTCATCGATAGAGATTGGAATGATGGCGATATTCTTCCCTTGATACTGCTGCTTAATTTTTTGGAGTTCTGGAATTTCCCTTAA
The DNA here is from genome assembly GCF_025653795.1 of Shewanella sp. SM73. Classification (NCBI taxonomy): domain Bacteria; kingdom Pseudomonadati; phylum Pseudomonadota; class Gammaproteobacteria; order Alteromonadales; family Shewanellaceae; genus Shewanella; species Shewanella sp. SM73. The sequence continues at coordinate 434,201 of NZ_JAKKRY010000002.1, read as the reverse complement.
ACAGGGGGCGCACCAGGTTGCCCAAAGATTGACTAAAACTAATTTCCCTTGGTGCTGTTTTAGGGTTTGGGTTTGTCCTGATTCATCAATAAAGGGAACTTCTGGTACGCCGCGTGCGTGCTGCATTTCTATAAAACCAGTCATCACTAGGGGCTTAGGGAGGGGCTCTCCTGTACTGTAAAGTTTATTGTCTAGTGAGTGGGCTGAGCTGCTATTAGAAAACAGACCCAAACACGCCAGTAGAACAAAGGGAAAATAGTGTAATTTCATCTGGTTATCCTTTACTTTTAAATAGTCGTTTGTGTTTTTCTACGGGTTACCAATGCGAGACACAACCCAACACCAAGCACTAATAACAGCAGTGGCCCAAACCAAAGTGCGAAGGTGGAGGCTTTAAATTCAGGTTGATAACGGATTTTTTGACCATAGCGTTGCACCATAAAATCGATAATCTCATCTTGGCTTTGCCCCTGTTCTAGCATCGAGAATATTTGTGCTTTGAGCTCGTGGGCGATTGGCGCCTGTGATTCAAATAGGCTCTGATTCGTCGCCATAGGGCAACGCAGCACTTTACTGATATCTATTGCCTGTTGCTGGTAGGAAAGGCTTGATATGGGCTGAGCTTGCGCGACGGATAAGCATGGGATCCCTATCCCACATAAGGTGATAGGGAGCAGTAAGACTAAAAAGCGCAATATTGGATTCATTAGGCAAGTGTCTCCTGTGGTTTGTGATGGGATAGGTTACCTAAGGTTGTTAAATCAGCTTGGTAGCTAAAATGGCGAGTAGGCCAAGCGGCAATCGCTCCACCTAGCATCATTAATAGCGCACCAAGCCAGATCCAACTCGCAAGGGGTTTATAGCTGATGCGGATAAGGTATTCGCTGTCACTTAATTGCAGCCCCATAGACACATAAATATCCCGCCAGAATCCATGATCGATACCCGCGTGGGACATTTCCATCCCATTGCTTTTAAAGGTTTGGCGTTGCGGCCTAACGTAACCGAGGATCACTTCATCATTCGCACCATCGCGGATACTGATATTGGCTTGGATTGCCGTAAAGCTGTTGGTTTCGACATTCTCAGTGCTTTCATACACTAAGATATAACCCGCCAACGGTTTACCTTGGCCAGGGCCCATTCTGAGGAGGGCTTCCTGTTCAAAAAAGGAGACGGATGTTGCACCAATAATAGTGATAGCCACCCCAAAGTGGGCGAATAGCATGGCTATAAACCCTTGTTTTGATGATTTAACGGGAGGATTTAAGCCGTGCTCATTGCGGTTTTGGGTTAATTGACGGGCATATATTCGTCTACCCAATCCTGAGGCTGCCAATATCGTGAGCAATAAACACACTAGCAACCAAAGTGCTGCGGCAGTGCCAAGGAGTAAAAATAAGCTACTGCCCGAGGCGGCCTGTAAGCTTACCCAGCCAGCGACGGCTAATATCACTAGGCTAGGAATGAGCAAGGAAGCGATACGAGTCTTTGAGGCATTTTGCCATTGCGCTATTTGCCATTGCACTATTTGCCATTGCGCTATTTGCCATTGCACTAAGGGCGCAATGCCCATTAACAGGACAAGCAAGAAAGTGAGGGGGACAAATATAGCGTTGAAATAAGGGGCCCCCACTGAAAGTGTACCTAAATCGAGTAGCTCATAGATCAAAGGGTAAAATGTACCGAGTAATACGGAAAACCCTGCTACGACTAAGATAACGATCCCGAGCAGTAACAGCGTTTCCTTACTGAAAAGCGCGAAAGTCACATCCTGTTTTAAATGGTGGGCTTTGAGTGCAAAAATGAGTAACGCAGCCCCAACAAAAATCACTAATAAGCAGAGGATTGACATGCCACGGGTCGGATCGGCGGCAAAGGCATGTACCGATTGCACTATGCCGGAGCGCACCAAAAAGCTGCCGAGTAAACTGAGTGAAAATGCCAATAAGCACAGCAGTAAAGTCGTGAGTTTAAAGCCATGAGTATGTTGAGTGAGAATGAGGGAATGCACTAATGCTGTTGCCACAAGCCAAGGAATAAAGGAGGCGTTTTCTACCGGATCCCAAAACCACCAGCCACCCCAACCCAGTTCGTTATAGGCCCACCAAGATCCAAAGGCATTGCCGCCCGTTAGAAACACCCAGGCTAATAATACCCAAGGTCGTAAATAGTTAATTTGACGGGTATTAAAGCCACCACCGAGCAGTGATGCTAACGCTGCGGCAAAGCAAACAGTGAGGCCAACATAACCAAGAAAGAGCATGGGTGGATGCAGTATGAGTCCTATGTCTTGCAAAATAGGGTTAAGATCTCGCCCTTCAATCGGAATGTTAGGTAATAAGCGGGCAAAGGGATTAGAGGTAAAGAGTAAAAATAAGTTAAAACCAAGGATCACTAATGCCAAAATGGCCAACAGTCTCGCAAAATACAGGGCGTCTTGGTATTTATCGCTGGCCTTATCTTGAGTGCAATCCGCCATCTTTATGCGATAACTGATGATCGCGCCCCAAAGGGCAATCGCAAATATCCAAAACAGCATTGACCCTTCGTGGCTGCCCCAAACGGCGGCCACTTTATAACCCAATGCTAATTGGCTATTCGAGTGGTTTGCGACATAAGCAACAGAAAAATCATCAGTGACAAAGCCATAAATTAAGCAAAGAAGTGAAACAAATACCGAGGTAAATATAGCTCTAAAGAGTATCGGGCTTAATCCTACCAGATAGGCATTATTCTGCTTAATACCGATTAAAGGTAGTGCTGCAGAAAATAATGCCAATACGCTAATGATGATCAGTAATATATGTCCAATTTCTGGAAGCATAGTTGTCATTTATTATGCCTTAGAATAATGTGGTCGCGGTAATATAGTGTTTACAGTTGGCTATTTTACCTATGTGATTTTCACATGCTGATTTTTATTAAATTCGCTCAGAAACTTGAGTTATTTTCTTGTGATTTTAAATTTACATATAATCTTTTCGTAGTAAAAGTCAGTTTAATCACAAGCTTTAATCACTGTTGATTTTAAGATTAGTCGAGTTTTGCATTTAATAATGTGATCTTATCCGTTATTAAATCATTCCTTTTTACGCTTGATGTTATTTTGAAAAATAAAACGCATTTTTAGTTTTTTTTATAACTGAAATGTGCTTTTTAACTTCTAAAAAACAAATGACATTAATTTTATAAGTTATTGTATTTTATTTGTTTTAATTGATTTTATTCATCTTGATTTATCAGCGCAAATTTAGTGTGCTCTAGCTCTGATTTTTAATGGTTTTTTGCCTCCACCATGCTGTAACTGGTCAATTGTTTATGTCGCTCAGTGAGCAATTAGGTTCAGTGGAAAATATAAAACTAATGATAATTAGGAGTGAATGATGAAACGATGGAAATCCAAAATAGCACTCAGCGTGCTGTTTTGTTTAGGTACTATCGTCAGTGTGGCCGGAATAGCATCCGATGCTAAACCGGGCGAGGTAAAGCCTGGCTATGGTAATAAACAACAGAGTGCGGAAGCTCAGGGAATTATGGCTAATCCCGATCTAACACTAGAGTCCCGTGGTGTAAGAACACTGCAGGATTATATTGTTCAGGAAAAAGAGTTGTTTGATTTTCTTTTTGAAAATCATCCGGTATTTAAATATGCCGAGCAAGGTCGTTTAAAAGGAACCTATAAGGTCAGTGATCGTGGTGAAGAATACTTACACGGTGGTGATAGCCAAAAATATAGCCAACATCAAGAGGGCAATCGCCCTATGGCATTGCAATATCGCCTTGGTGCCAAGTCGATTTTGGATTTCCCAAATAAGTTTGTTGGTCCTGAAAAATGTGGTGAGTGCCACGGTCCACAATATGAAAAGTGGAAACGTTCACGCCATTCAAAAACCTTACGTTTTCCGGGGAGTCATCCCGAAGTCGATAACGATTTAAATAAAACCATGTATGGCACTAAGGATACTTCTATCCTGCCAGACGGCATTACCCCTGATGCAATTTATGCGACTGTGGGAACACCAAGAACCAAATACGGCTTTATCGACAGCTACTTAGTACGCGGTACTTTCCATGTGAAAGACGGTTTACTCAAAGATGGTACTGGCACTATGGTCGCCGGCGGTAACCAATTCTCCCGTGGTTGGGCTGAATGGTTAACCCCTGAAATGGCGAAGAAAATTCAGAAAGTTATTCCTGAATTTCCAACTAAAATGGAAGATTTTGGCGCGAGTGGTTCACACCAATGGGGTATGAGCTCCTATGGTGCTAAATACGAGAAGGAATTCTTATTCCAACCTGCGAGTTCCTATTGCGAAATGTGCCACACCTTTAAGTTTGATTTTAAAACTAAAGATGAGTTTTTTGCAGCCCTTGGTAATCCTAAAGAGCTCCAAAAACATACAGTGTCACTCGGTATTACCTGTGAAGAGTGTCATGGCGCAGGTGGTCATTTAGACGGCGGTATCGGTGGTGGTATGCCTTCTAACTGTGAGCGTTGTCACCAGCGTTTTAACTTCGTAGAAGAACTTGCGCAAACCCCACAGGGTAAAGAAAAACTGGAATATGCCTTTAACGTGAAGATGAAATCTTCGTGCCCATCTTGTGGTACAGAAGGTTCGCAAATGTTTGCCTCATCTCACTACGATAAGGGTATGCGTTGTTCTACCTGTCATGATCCACACGAAGTGACTGATGGTGATTGGAAATCCGGTATTACTAAACCAAAACTCATCAAAGAATGTACCGATTGCCATACGGCACAGGCTGAAATTGCGAGTAATACCAAGACCCACAGTAAACAAACTTGTCAAAGCTGTCATATGCCAAACATGGGTAGTTGTGAAAACTTCACCGCGATCCAGTTCCCTGATATTGCCGGTTTCGACAACGTCCGTAAGTCGCACATGTGGAAAATCGATGTCGATCCATTGCGTAAGACGCTTAACCCACCTGAAGGTAAGTCTCGCGACTCATCCACTAAGGGCTGGACTGTGGCGAAGGACGAAAATGGCCATAACTACCTCGATCTGATGTGGACCTGTGCTCGTACTTCCGCTTCTGATCACGATGTAGTGGATAACAAAGGTTGCCATAGCCAATTCCAATCTAAGTTGGGTGAGGGTCTGCACTTTAAAGATCAACAGCAAATCTACGGTAAAGTTCAGAAGTGGCAAAAACCAGTGAAAGAAACCTATGACAAAGTAGAAAAAGCCCTTATTAGCATCGATAAGTCGCCCAATATGGCGAAGTTATCGGTAGAAGATAAGACGCAAGTGCTGTTGTTGACCGATAAAGCTCAAGATGTCCTCAAGCTGATTAAAGCCGATGGTTCATGGGGTGTTCATGGTGCGCGTTACTCACAAAAACGCTTAGATGCCGCCTTGACCTATGTGACCCAAGCCCAAGCCATTATTGATGGTAATGCGCTGAGTGCGAAGAAAATATAATTTAACTTGAGTCCTAGTTATCCCCGACACCTTTGGGTGTCGGGGAATATGAGAGCCTAATTATGCATAACATGCTTCGTCAAAGTGTAAGCCGAATATTGATGGTGTTGGCCTTAGGCGTGACTGCGATGCCAGTCATCGCCGGTGGTGGCTCAGAAATGTCTGAAGTGCCCTATAACGAAATCCAATTAAATCCCATTTCGATGATGGAAGCGGAAACCTTAGTCGGCAAGCAAGGCGTTTATTTTTTCGACGTAAATACACTGGAGATATGGGCAGAAGGTTTTATCCCCGGAGCGGTTTTTTTCAATGTTCAGAATTGGAGAGAGTTGCTTCCAAAGAATAAAGATGCAGTCATGGTGTTTTACTGCGCTAACCGCCTTTGCACCAGCAGCAATATGGCGGCGAGAGAAACCATGAAGCTAGGTTACACAGGTGTGCGTCATATGGCCGATGGTATTTATGGCTGGCGTATGTCAGGTCGAGTAACAGAAAAACCTTAGTAACACACAGGACCGATGTTTTATCGGTTTGGTTTGCAGGGCCAAAAGGCGAAACCCACAGGGTTAACATTGTAGAGAACATAAAATGAAAACACGTATGCCAACTTCTTTTATCCCCAAAAGCATCACAGTGGCGACCTGCGCCGCATTATTTGTTTCGGTAGCCAGTTTTGCTGGCACAAGTTTGAAAACCGATGCAGATAAAACCTCTTACAGCATTGGCGCTTCTATTGGTAATTACATTTCTGGTCAAGTCTACAACCAAGTTGAATTGGGTTCAGAGGTGAATGTCGACTTAGTCGTGCAAGGTTTTGTGGATGCGCTTAAAGATAAACAGCAATTAACCGATGAAGAAGTGCTGACCTACCTGAACCAAAGAGCAGAACAACTCAATGCCGCAAGAACAGTCGTTGCTGAAAAACAAATGGCAGAAACTAAAAAGGCAAGTGCGGCATATCTTGCTGAAAATCAAAAAAAGTCTGGCGTTAAAGTCACCGCCTCAGGTCTTCAATACGAAGTCTTAACCCAAGGTAAAGGTCATAAACCCAATCCAGAAGATGTGGTCACAGTGGAATATGTTGGCACTCTTATCGATGGGACTGAGTTTGAAAATACGGTTGGGCGTAAAGAGCCCACTCGCTTTGCATTAATGTCGGTGATCCCCGCTTGGGAAGAGGGATTAAAGTTGATGCCTGTGGGGTCTAAATACCGTTTTGTGGTACCAGCAAGCCTTGCCTATGGCACTGAAGCTGTAGGTATTATCCCTCCAGAGTCAGCACTTATCTTTGAAATTGAACTGAAAAATATTGAGAAACCCAGCGAAATTAAAGAGATGAAAAATAAAAAGATGATGCCTGCACACGGTTAATCAGGCTCCTAAAACGAGTTGTTTGGAGAGTGAAATGGAGACTGGAATGGTGAGCTTAGGACTAGGCATTGGCATCAGTTTACTGTTGTTTGTTGCTTACATTTACTGGCAACACATGCGTCTAAACCTAGTCATGGGAATCGCACAGTTGCCAAACATGTCGAGCAAAGTGCCCTTTGCGATGGGAATCGTCCTAGTGCTGCTTACCCTTGCTATCTACAGTCAAACAGGCCGTTTTAGGGATTGGGATCAAGGTCGGATTGATGAAAATATTGATTATTTAGTGGCGGCTGAGATCACCAAAGCCAGTCGTTGGGCTCAGAGTGAGCCGCAAAACACCTTGGCACTTATGTCATTAGCTCAGGCTTACAATGCGGGAGGTTTGTACTCAGATGCGGTGCTGACCTTAGATAAATTACTCGAAATAGGGGGAGAAGATGCCGAAGTGTTAGGGGCAAAAGCTAACGCGCTTTATTACCGTGAGCTTCGGCAAATGACACCTGAAACCCAAGAGGTGATTGCCAAAGCATTAGCACTCTCTCCCTTTGAGCCTCAAACCCATATGTTACTCGCGGCAGATGCTTACTTGCATGCTCGTAACCAAGAGGCCATTGACCATTGGCAGCTTTTGCTCAAACACAATGGGGACAGTATCAACCGTGAAGCAATCGATAATGCGATTGCAAAAGCACAAAGCAAAATGAATGAAAGATGAAACCCGTTCTATCAACCCTCGCCGTAAAGATCTGTCCCTGCAAGGAATCTGGCGAGGCGTTGATATTTTAATAAAAGGATAAATAGGATGAAGAAATACTATGCATTGTTGCTGTTAGTACCCTTGCTATTTGGCTGTAATAAAAGCGAGGCCACAGACCATGTTCATAAAGCCGAGATGATCCACGAGCATGACCGTTGTCATTTATGCGGCATGGTGATCACTAAATATCCTGGACCTAAAGGGCAAGTGCACCTCAAGGCTGAGAAAACGGTACCTAAGTTTTGTTCGGCTCGCGATATGTTCAACTTTGCATTACAGCCTGAAAATAAAAGACAAATTGATTACATGATGGTGCATGACGCGGGCACGACCGATTGGGATCAGCCAGACGATGGCGCCTTTATTGATGCTCAAAGTGCCTTCTATGTTTACGGTACGACTAAGAAAGCTGTGATGGGACCTGCCGTTGCCCCTTTTAGTACCAAAGCTGCCGCCGAAGCCTTTGCTAAGGAATACGGTGGCCGAGTGCTGAGATTTGATGACATCACCTTAGAACTGCTCGCGGGTGATAAATAAGGTTGTGATGATGAAGCTGCGTCTCGTCCTTATCTGGCTGCTGTGTTTTGCCTCTTTCGGTACTTGGGCAGCGCTCATTCGGGTAACAGATACAGATTCACTCACCCTTGCCCTTAACAAAGCCCAAGCAGGTGACACCTTAGTGCTAGCCACTGGGGTGTATGAAGGCTCCTTTAAGGTGACGCAATCCATTTCGCTAAAGGGGGAAATAGGCGCGACATTAGATGCACTGCGCCAAGGCAGTGCGTTGGTCATTGAGGCGCCTCAGGTGAGTATTGAGGGGCTCAATATCCGCCACTGGGGACGGGATCTGTATTACCGTGATGCCGCCATTTTACTCAAAAAAGGGGCGGATAATGTGCTGATTAAGGGAAACCGCTTGGTGGGTGATGGTTTTGGTATTTATGGCGAACAGCTAAACTCGCCCACCATCACGAACAATAGTATTAGTGGTAACGGCGCCATTCATGTGCTTGATCGGGGTGATGGCATTTATCTTAAGCATGTTAATTCGCCACAAATTGACCGAAATCAGCTCATTTTTGTCCGTGATGGTGTGTATTTAGAGTCCGTTACCCACAGCCGCATTTATGAAAATCAATTCACTAAGCTGCAATATGGTATTCACTACATGTATACCCAAGCCGACGAAGCGTGGCAAAACCAAGCGATTGCCGTCGATGGCGGTTATGCCCTAATGAATTCAACCCATATTTACCTGCACCACAACCGTGTGACTCAGGCGCGGGACTTTGGCATTTTGCTCAACATTACTGAGGCATCCCATGTGCAAGCCAATGTTGCGAGTCAAATCCATAACCCTAAGGGCACTGTGGAGCTTGGCAATGAGGGGAAAGGTATTTTTATTTACGCTGCTCAACATAACCGTATTCAAGATAACGAGTTTAGCTACAGTGATACTGGGATCAGTATGGCCATGGGCGGAGAGGAAAATCGCCTTTGGCATAATCGTATTATGTCCAATCAAACCCAAGTCAAATATGTCGGTGAAAGCCAACTTGAATGGAGTTATCAGGGGCAGGGGAATTACTGGTCGGAATATCAAGGTTGGGATCTGAATGGCGATGGATTCGGGGATATTGTCCATAGGCCGAATGACAGTTTAGATAAACTGTTTTGGCTTTATCCTGAAGCCAAACTGTTGATGGAAAGCCCCGTTGTGTTGTTACTGCGTTGGGTGGAACGCCAATTTAAGCCCCAAGTGACGAGCGGTATAAGTGATAGTTTTCCCCTAATGCAAAGTGGCGCGCATGTACTGATTGATGGAGGTTCGCGATGAATCATCAAACTTTGACCTGCTCAGCGAATAAGCCTGTAGTGAATGCTGATGTGGTTGTTAAAGCGACAAATATCAGTAAATGCTATGGCAAGTTTAAGGCACTGGATGATGTGAGTTTTGAGGTGTTAGCGGGTCAAGTGATCGCACTCCTTGGGCATAATGGTGCGGGTAAATCTACGTTACTCAAGCTTATTTTGGGATTACTTACCCCCACAAGTGGCCTGCTCCAAGTTCAAGGTCATAGTGTCGGAAGTATGAATGCCAGACAGAGTTTGTCCTTAGGCTATTTGCCTGAAAATGTGAGTTTTTATGACAATATGACCGCCAATGAGCTGCTGCGATATTTCGCTAAGCTTAAGGGCGTTGCCTTGCCTAAAGTACATGAATTACTTGCTGAATTTGGTTTAGAGGCCGCTAAAGATAAGCGCTTGAGTACTTTTTCTAAGGGGATGCGGCAGCGCCTTGGGCTCGCTCAGGCAATATTGGCAGATCCTCAGATATTGTTACTTGATGAGCCGACTGTCGGTCTAGATCCCTTAGCATCGGCTTTTCTGTATCAAAAAATAGCCCAACTTAAGGCGAAAGGCTGCGCCATTATCATCAGTACCCATGAGTTAGGATTAGTTCAAGATCAAATGGATCGGGCTTTGATTTTAGGCCGAGGACGAATGTTAGCTTCGGGAACTTTAACCGCCCTTAGATCTGCAACTCGGTTGCCAAACCAGTTCTTTTTGCATTCCTTGTCTCACACTCAAAGGCTAGAGGTGCTCGCAGATCCTATTTTAGCCAGCTGTGTTGAGATGAGTTCGCCGCCGGGATTAAAACTGACTGTACCACAGGAGCAAAAGTCAGCCGTGTTAAATCACTTATTACAAAAAGTGCCCGCGGGGGATTTTTCTATTGAACCTCCTAGTTTGCAGAGTGTGTTTCATCATTACATGGAAAGTCTTTGCCCCCTTCAGTCGCCAACAATGCCCACAAAGACTATTAACATAACAGATATAAATCAGGCGATTAATTTGGAATCAGTCCTATGAACCGTTCCGAGGTTTCGCACCATCGTTTAAGTGCCCTGAGCATAGTGAGCACCATAGCCGCCAAAGAGTTTAAGGATAATTTACGTAATCGTTGGTTATGGATGATGGCGGGAATCTTGTTGCTGCTATCTCTGTGTGTGAGTTTTATGGGCAGCGCTGTGTCCGGCAACTTAGTGGTATTTGAGCCTGCCCAGATCCTCTCTGGGTTAGTCACTTTATCGGTATTTATGCTCCCTTTAGGTGCGATTTTATTGAGTTATGACAGCTTTGTTGGTGAAAAAGAATCCGGCACTCTGTTGTTACTGCTGACCTATCCATTAGCACGTTGGCATCTGGTGTGCGGCAAGTTTTTAGGCCATGCCTGCGTGATGACCATTGCCTGCATTTTGGGCTTTGGTTTAACAGGATTAATACTGATATCTCTGGGCGATACTCAGGCCCAGTTATCCATAGCTATCGGGTTTATCCATTTGATTATGAGTAGTATTTTACTGTCATTAGTGTTCGTGCTCTTGGGTTATTGGGTTAGCTTGTGTGTGCGAGAAAAAGCCAAGGCACTGGGGATATTACTCATTTTATGGTTTGTGCTTGTGCTGGTTTATGATCTTATTTTACTCAGTGCTGTGGTTGGAATGAGTGAGATGTTTAATCGTACAGTATTCAATCTACTGATTTTGTTGAACCCTACTGATCTGTTCCGTGCTTTAAATTTACTCGCGACTCCCTCGGATACACTCGCGGCCAAAAGTAGTCTCACTCTGCTTGCTCAAACTGGTCTGGGCTTACCCTTAATGTATGGTTTGCTGGGTGTCTGGATTGGTGCATTACTTTTGTGTTGTTCTTGGATCTTTAAATACCAAGAAATCTAGTTTAGCGACCTCTGTATTAGTCTAACTTTGTACTTATTAAACAATGACTAAACTGAGTATAGAGTCACACTCTTATATGTTGTTAAAAGGTAAAATTAACCATCTTGACTTGGTGATTGCATATCATCGTTTTCTTGGAAAGAAACAATGTCACATGATGATTGCATGTTGTTAGTGTAATCAAACTTTATCAGTATTGGCTGATCTTTCAGGCGTTTAACATGCATAAAATCACATCTTATTTAATGTTAGATGAACAGGCTAAGGAATTAGTCGATCATGTGAATGGGACAACCATCAGCCTGACTTTTTCCGAAACGGCCTTATTAGTGCTGCTGTTATCATCCACGAATGCCATTTTTACTAAGGAAGAATTGCTGCAGGTCGGCTGGCCTGAAAGGGTGGTTGCTCCTACCTCTTTAACGCAATGCATCAGTACCTTACGTAAAAAGCTTGAACCCTATACCGAAGTGCAGCTTAAAACCGTGGCACGCCGCGGTTATCAATTGCATATCTCTGAACAATCCCATGTAAAGATGCTGGCGATCAATGATGCGAATGCAATTCGTGATGCCTTAGTGGGGGTGTCGGTTTGGACTAAAGTTGCTGGTATTGCCCTCTTGTGCGCTATCTTGGCAATCGTTTGGTATGTGAGCGACCATCATGCGGTGGTTAAACAGGTGGCTAAATGGCATGCCGATAAATATATCAGCCTCAATATTGGTGGCACGCTGGGGACGGCGCGAACCTTCTATATTGGTGATGAGGATCGTTTACATCCTTCATGGTGGCAAAAACATTTAGCGCCAGAGGGAAATCACATCAATAACCTTAATTACTTCAGTGCGTTTACCTCAACAGATGGCAAAAATTATTCGATGGCGATTTGCCCTGAGCTGGACGCCGATGCCTGCAGTGGTCACGGCATCATCAATATCACGGCGATAGATGCAAAACCCGCAGGATTAAATATGGCGGAGTTTATTCCGCTGAGCCAAATAATGGAGCAGCGCATTCGCTATAACCGTATTGTCCTCCCTGCGGATGATAAAGGAATGGGTGAGTTACTTGAGCATAATTACCATGCGGATATTTATTTTCCCGTCGCGGGCGAACTCTTAGTTCGTAACGATCTCAGTATGTCTCTGGTCTATGAAGGGCAAAATAAGGGTAAGTTTTATTCGACCTCCTGTATTACAGATCAAGATTGTTTAACGACGCCGATTAAATACACTATCCGCGGTGAGTTTGAGCAGTACCAGACCACAATTGATGACCTTAAAGTCGATGTTTTTCACGTTAAAGTGTTACAAAAAGAACTGACAAAACCGGATGAAGTCAGCCATTCTGCTATGCAGTTCTACCGTGAAATTCGTAAGCATGATATCCGTGATGAAGATTTATTTTATTATCGTGTTTATCAAAATGAGCACACGGCAGTATGGATCATTCCTCAGATGGGACAAGTACTTGCGTGGACTCAGTACACTCAGATCAAATTATAAAGTAGTCGTTAGCCAAACTTGATTAAGCCGACATAGCGTCGGCTTTTTTGTGCCTGCAGTTGAGCGCGGTCGTGATGATGCTAAGCTGCGTGTTTAAGCGTCTGGCTCAAATTGTTTGCATTAACTTTCTATCATAAAAATTGGCTTTGTTTTACTTCTTCATTCAGTGCCAGTTACACTGCCAAACTTAGCAATCACACTATAAATACAATAATAAAAAAGAGAGGAGTCATTCATGTCGGACCGTCTTATTCCCGTGCTGTTACTGTCAACTTCAGTACTGGCTGGGCTCACTGCTTGCAGTGATAACACCACAGAAAACACCGTAAAAACCAGCGAAAACGCACCAAAAAGTCAAGACATTGCGGCTCAAATGCCGATTGGCATTAATGTCGCGGCTATGACGCCAACGGTAAAACCAGGGGATGATTTTTATACCTACGCCAATGGCGAATGGATGAAAACGACGATGATCCCCGCCGATCGCTCCAGCACTGGCGCTTTCCTCGTTGCCTTTGAAGCAACCGAAAAGCATAAAACCAGTTTGATTGCCGATCTGGTGAAAGAACAACATGCGGCGGGAAGCGACGAAGCGCGTATCGCCGATTTCTACAAGGCTTACACAGATACCGCTGCTATTGATGCCGCAGGAATGAAGCCTGCCGAGGCGGATATTGCCCGTTATGAGGCCATTGCGAGCAAGCAGGATTTATCTGCGGCGTTAGGCGGAAATCTGCGCGCCGATGTCGACCCTCTCAACGCGACTGACTTTTATACCGAAAACCTATTTGGGATCTTCGTCACCCAAGGTTTAGCCACGCCGGGCGAAGTCTTACCTTACTTTTTACAGGGCGGTTTAGGCTTACCTGAGCGCGAATATTACCTGTCTGCCGATCCTAAAATGGTCGACATTCGCACCGCTTACCGCGCTTACATTGAAACTTTGCTCAAAGATGCGGGTGTGAGCGATGCCGCTGTCCGTGCCGATCGTATTTTTGCCCTTGAAAACAAGATTGCCGTAGCCCACGCCAGCCGTGAAGCAAGCGAAGATTTTACTCAGTCTTCGGGTGTATGGAGCCGTGCTGACTTTGATGCCAAAGCACCGGGCATCGATTGGACTGCCTTTCTAGCGGCGGCGCAACTGGGCAATCAGCCTAAATTTGCGGCCTACCATGCAACGGCGATTACGGGACTTTCTGCGCTTGTGGCCTCTGAGCCTTTAGAAGCATGGAAAGATTGGCTCGTGTTCCACCATATCAACAGCCATGCTGATGTGTTGCCATCGGCTATCGACAACGCTTCGTTTGCCTTTAATGGCACTAAGCTTTCTGGCACGCCAGAGCAGCGCACCCGCGATAAACGTGCCTTAGCGGCACTCGACCAATATTTAGGTGATGCCGTAGGCCATGTCTATGCCGAGCAATATTTCCCCGCTTCGGCCAAAGCAGAAGTCAGCACTATGGTGGATAACATAGTGACCGCCTTCGGTCAGCGAGTGGAAAAACTCGATTGGATGGACCCTTCAACCAAGAAAGAAGCCCTTGCAAAAGTGGCCACTATGGCGGTGGGCGTGGGTTATCCCGACAAATGGCGCAATTACGACAGCTATGCTGTGACTGCGACCAATGCCTACGCCAATGCCATCAATGGCGAAAAAGTGGAGTACAGCCACCAGTTAGCCAAGATTGGCAAACCAATGGATAAAGGCGAGTGGTGGATGACGCCGCAAGTGGTGAATGCGGTGAACTTGCCGGTGCAGAATGCGTTGAACTTCCCCGCGGGTATTTTGCAACCGCCATTCTTCGATGCTAAGGCCGATGCCGCTTACAACTATGGCGCTATTGGCGCTGTGATTGGCCATGAAATCAGCCATAGTTTTGATAACAATGGTGCGGCATTCGACTCGACTGGTGCTATGCGTAACTGGTGGACGCCCGCTGACTTTGCTCAATTTGATAAGCAAGGCGATGCGTTAGCGCAGCAGTTTGATGCTTATGCGCCTTTCCCTGATTTACACGTCAATGGCAAGTTGACTTTAGGTGAAAACATTGCCGACGTAGCAGGTTTAGCCGCCGCTTATGATGCTTACCATGCCTCGCTTAAAGGCAAAGATGCGCCAGTGATTGGAGGCTTTACGGGTGATCAACGCTTCTTTATCGGCTTTGCGCAAACCTGGGCCACTAAGATGCGTGACGAAGCCCTGCGTGCTCGGGTAGCAACCGATGGACATGCCCCAGGCATGTACCGCGCACTGACTGTGCGTAACTTAGATGCTTGGTATACTGCATTCGATGTTAAGCCTGGCGATAAGCTGTATTTAGCCCCTGAAGATCGCGTTAAGATCTGGTAAGTTTACTGCGTTGATTTGAAAGGAAGGGGAACACTAATGTTCCCCTTTTTATTAACGATTTTGCAGTCGGTTGTAATCCAGCCAACCACTTTCTATCGGGTGATTGTCGAAAAAGATCTGATTGAGTTCGTCACTAAAGGCCCAAAACTTCGGATCAGTACGGCGTACACCCACCATATCTAACAGTGCCTCATAGTCTTTTTCAGTTTGCATTTTCTCTACTGTCGCCACGACGTTAGGCAAGTCTTGTTCTTTCACTCGCCAAAATGCCTCAGGATAACTACCCAATAAGCCATGCACTAAAGTGACGTCATCTTTAGCGGGTTCGCGGTTACTCGCCTCATTAAATAGACTCGAAATATTCCGATGGGCGCTATTGCGAACTAAGGTAAATATCTCTGCTTTACCCGCTTTTTCAGGTTCGACCATGATCATAGTTAGTTCAGGTAACAGGGTCGCTTGTGTGCCTTTTAATCGATCTAATGTGTGTAAAAGTGCTTTGCTATGTATTTGCAAGCTACTGTTTTCTATGTGATATCGATTGGGTTGAACTTTAGCAACCTTCTGTCCGAGTTTTTGATACAGTTCGCCCTTTAGATCGTCACTAAAGTAGAGTACGCCCGTAGGCTGATGAAAGGTGTTGATATCCCCTGCGATAAAGGCCGTGAGTTGAGTTCCAGCCCCTTGATACCAATCACTCAACTGCTTGCGCCTTTCCTCCTGTGGCAACAGGGTCAGGAAATTCGATTCCCCCTCCATACGTAAAAAATCCATGTATAAGCGAGTTAATAGCTGGTGGCCGTAGTTACCATAAACATCGAAACCCGCGACCAATAAATAGTGGATACGCTCCAGCAAGGCATAATCGATAATCCAAGCCGTTTTTGGGGGCTCGCCGACTAAGCCTTTGACCACTGTGGCATTGTCGAAGTGGCGTAGCACTGTCAGGCTGGCATTATCATTGGTGTCGTCGCCATCCCAGAGTCCGTCGATAGTGAGGTGCTGGCCGTTTTTGAATTTCTCGTTCAAGAATTGATTACGCGCCCGCATATATTTGCCTTGTTTGGCGGCATATTTCACCCAAGTTACTGCTAATGCAGTGCTTTCTTCCTCTGCAGGCATACGTAGGTTTTCAAGTTGGGAATGGTAAAAGGCGCTAAAGTCAGTGTCGTCCATATAATCTGGAGTCACAAAGTACACCCAGAATCTATCGTTAATGACATTGAGCGCCACCTGACCACGGCACACTGGGCCTTTGATAAAGCCCATAATGGTATCTTGGGCGCGGGTCAGCATAAATCGATAGCGCGCACTGGCAGGAATTTGAATAAAGGCTTCAAAGGGATTGGCCGCAACGCTCGGCTTGTAGCTCGGCAGTTGAGTGACTGAGTAATCCGCATCGATAAACCATTGTTGCCAGTTATCCAGCAAGCCAGTATTCAAAGCGTAGGGGATATGGGTTTTATCGACTATGGTTGCCCGATAAGGCCGAAAGCGGTAATAGACTCGCTCCACCTTAGGATCATCGAAGGGACGACGGGAGGCGATAATATCCAGCGCTTGCCCCGGCGGCGTCCGAGAACGCACTAACTCGAAGAATAAAGGCTGGGTGTTCGGCTGATTCAAAGACTCAAAATATAAATGGAAGGCAAACAAATGCTCGTAGATGTAGCGTGCACTTAATTGGCTTTTTAAACTGTCGCCGTTTAAAAACTTCTCCCAGAGGGTTATTTCTGCAATAAATTCAGGTGTAAGCGCTTGTGCAAACGGCAGTGGCGCACCTTGCTCGAGCCAGTGCATCAACACTTGATGTTCATTCGCATTCAGTGCTGGCAAGCCATAAGGCATACCTGCAAGGGGCTGGCTTTGCTCGTATTTGTCCATTTCCTCTAGGCTGGCGCATTGCTGTACCCTATCTAGGCTGAAATCAAAACGCTTATCTAAAATCTTGTCTTCGGGCAGGGGATGCATTTGCTTAAGCGTGAGCATTCTGGCTAATACCGAGGCTTGGGTATTGGCTTCTGGGGTTTGATCGCGCTCGTTTAGCATGGGGTAAAACCCGCGTTGACGCCAAGCTTCAGGGGTAAAGGCATCGACAAATAAGCGATTAGGTGTGGCAGCGACTAAGCGTGTGCCTTGGTAGACCTTTTCCTTACTCGCCCCGCGTTCTATACCTTCGCTCGAGGTCATTTTTAACTGACAGGGGGCATCGTAACAGGCATGACATACCACGCAGCGGCTATTAAGAATAGGCTCGACTTCTTTGTGCACAAACTCGGCCTGTTGAATAAATTGGTCGTTCAGCTGTGCATTTTCGACGCGTTTTTGCGGTGAGCTAGTGCCAAACAGGCTATTGAAATCGATTTGCGCTACGCTGGCACAACCCGTCGCCAACAGCACTGCGACCAACAACAACCTCTTCCATCCCCCTTTTATCGCGCCCATTCACCGCTCCTTCATTTGCCGCATGCTATTTAGCAGAGTTAGGCTTTTTAGCCTACTGATAAGTATCACTTTAGCAGAAGAGTGTGTTGGATTTGAAATTTGCAGCCAGATGTTGTTCAAGGAGTTTACTTAAGTTGCCCTACAGACTTTTGGTCGCTGCTCGAAACTTGGGTAAGATAGCGGCTATAAAAGCGTACCTGTGACGGCTGTATTAATTGCACCAGTATTGTTGTGGCAATAACAAAAGGATGAAGTATGACTGCTGATAACCGCTATTTTTACGAACCGAGCAAAGGCCATGGCCTTGCACACGATCCTTTAAATGCGATTGTGGGGCCTCGACCGATCGGCTGGATTTCATCACGCAATGCCGAGGGGCAACGCAATCTCGCACCTTACAGCTTTTTCAATTGTTTCAACTACAAACCGCCCATCATCGGCTTTGCCAGCACAGGCTGGAAAGACAGTGTCGCCAATATCGTCGAAACAGGGGAGTTTGTGTGGAACCTCACCACTCGCGGCTTAGCCGAGCAGATGAATCAAACCTCCGCCATGCTGCCACGCGGTCAAGATGAGTTTAGTTTTGCCGGACTCACGGCTAAAGCTGGCATCATTGTTAAGGCCGATTTAGTGGCTGAAAGCCCAGTAAACTTCGAATGCAAATTGTCCCAATGCATCCAGTTAACAGCCGCTAATGGCGACAAGATCGATACTTGGTTAGTGTTAGGTGAAGTGGTGGCCGTGCATATTGCTAAGCATTTACTCAATGCCGAGGGGATTTATCAAACTGCCCTCGCCGAACCCGTATTACGTGCCGGCGGCCCATCGGCTTATTATGGGATCTCAGAAGATCTGCGTTTCGATCTACATAGACCACAAGTGTAGGGGGCTGCTCATTCGCCGCAGGGCTGTGGGTTTTTAAACTTCGTTTAAGATTGACTCATGAGGTTAACTTTTAACTTTTTAAATCAAAATCTAAGCCTAAGCCTAAGTCTAAGTCAAAGTCGTGGGGTTTCACCCCACACCCGACCAAGGAGGACTGCTCGTCCTATCCTCCTTGGATGCTCCATGACGCCCCTAACGGAGTTGAAAGCCCCTTGTGCTCATTGACAAATTTGCTATCGCTTCCGAAGGATGCATCCCTGCACCTGCGAAAGCTAGCTCGCCATCCATGGCGAGACTCACGCAATTTGTCTATTCGCCCTGCGGCAACTCCGAGGGGATGGTGTATCCCTTAAGTTTTAATGTTGTTAGTTAGCCCTGAAAAGCCAAATAATTGTGAGTGTCTTAATTCTCAGCAGGGCTGAGACGCCGGATATATGTTGCAAGACCACCAACCATTAATAACCGATACTCTGCTGTAAAAGGTGATATATCAATTTAGCGTTAATGTAGTTTGAAAATGAAAGTACATTGGCCTTCTAAACCCGAAGTAACTATATATCTCCTCATTTTTTATTAATTTTCATGACTTTTTATTTTTGTGATCAAAGTTTTATTATTCATTACAGTCTTAAGGTTTTCGACCCACGTTTTTGTATAAAGATAATGATCAAAACCTTCTACGTAGCCGGCATATTCACCTTTAAAAGAGACCTCAATGCTCTGCGGTCTAGCCGTGAAGTATTTCCAACACTTTGTGTGCATTGCCATATTGAACTCAGGGAAATGGTCATGTAAAAGAGCGACAACCTTGCCTGGTTTTAACTTATATGGAGACTCAACTCCCTTAATAAAAGCTATACCACGTTCATAATTCGTGAGTTGCTCAGCACTCAGTTTTTCTACATTAACAAATTCAATAGTCAAATCAGAGCTTTTTGCATGATTGCCTACTTTTGGGACCAAAAATGCTCTTAATCGGAAGTGTTGACTTTGAAATACCTCTTCATCGAGGTCTTTTCTAAAAGTTTCCATATATTCCCGAACAACACGGTAGTTCTCTCTTTGCAGCTGCTTCATTGCATCAATTTGAGCCTGCTCAGAAATTCTGGTTAACTGCATTGCAATGGCGAGATTTACGCATAGGGTGTGTGTGTCTCCAAATTCCTTAATCAGAAGGTTCTCAAAATTGGAAAGAGCTGATTGGCATTCACCCGCAACTGCAAGGTCCAAAGCAGGAAGACTTCGGTGTTCTATTCTGTTTCTTAGCCCAACCAAAAATTCAATATTAGCTACCTCAGCCGCTCCAGTATTTTGCCAGTAATACCGACAACATTTTGATAATTCCCAAGCTTTCGTATCCCCATCAATCATGACTGGATTACCAGAGCCATCCAGGTACCTATAATCCACCCCTTTTTTCTCGAAAATTGCGTGAAACAAGGAAGTGTAAGCAATCACAATATTCACTATAAACCCATAGGTTTTATAGTGAGTAAAAGGATTGTTATAGGTTGATACTGCTAGCAAGGCAAATTCCTTTGCTTTCTCAAGCAAAATACCTCGTGAAGAGAGATCTGTCGTTTGTTGCAGTTTTTGGCTGTGAACGGTCCTGAACTCTTCCAAACTCATGTAGGCAAAGCCCGAGCTGGAATAATCCATACCAATCTTCTCCACATACTGATGCCAACGCTTTGTTGGGTATGTTTTGCATGTCTCAACTGTCCAGTCTGTAGCTTCAGCAAGCTCTTTTATCGTGAAAGTTTCACCTGATCGCTCCTTACTAACAAGAAAGCTGAAAGCTCGGTCTACTTTTTGATATTTACTGGCATGTGCTTTTTGCTGTACAAGTTGTTGCTCAGGCAGGTTAGAGATAAGCTCCAGAATTCCTTCCAACGTAGCACTCGCCATTTGGTATTTTTGATAAAACGCTTTCTTAGTTCCGCACTCATCCAAAGCCGCTTGAAGTGCAATTTTGGCTTTATTTTTACCTGCTAATTGCACCCAGTGTTCGATAGCGACATTTCTAGCCTTTCCAGAAAACTGACCTCCAGGCTTATAGCTACTGTTAATTTTTGAAATAGCTTCGGAGAATGACCAATCCTTATTTATTTGCATTATCTGATTCCTTTCTTAGTAGCTAGAGATCATTAACTAATCTGAACTTATGGCCCTCCTCGTGATCGGATTTTTTGACCACGAGAGCCCCATTACACCGGAGATCCTATGCATAAGTTAGTGTAAGCATTTTTCGATGTCGATGATTTTTTGCTGTTTTCCTCCTGCATTTATAGAGACACCCATTGTTGAATTTTGCAATGCTGATGGCTATTGGTATTAACAGCCAAAGCCGAAGTGACAGAATACACCTCCCCTCGGAGTTGCCGCAGGGCGAATAGACAAATTGCGTGAGTCTCGGCATGGATGCCGAGCTAGCTTTCGCAGGTGCAGGGACGCATCCTTCGGAAGCGATCGCAAATTTGGCAATGAGCACAAGGGGCTTTCAACTCCGTTGGGGGCGTCTTGGAGAATCCAAGGAGGATAGGACGAGCAGTCCTCCTTGGTCGGGTGTGGGGTGAAGCTCCACGACTTTGACTTTGATTTAAAATAACAAACGAAGTTTGGATATGTAGATTTTCTTGGCCGTAAGGCCGTATTCAAAGTGAAATACGGCGAAAACTGGGATTTATTATTTGCAGCCCAACTGGCAAACGTTAGCCAGCCAAGCTAACAAATTATCGTGTTATTTGATCAATACGATCGCATCACCGTAGTGTGCCGTCCATTACACCAATCACTCTCGATATATGGTGAAATCATCTCAATCATTATGATTTATGGGTTGCATGTTTGTTAATTTATTGACTAATGACATTCTCATTGATAATTTACCCTACTTAAAAAATCATTGGTAATAATAGGTTACCTAAGTAGTACTTTGTGATGAGCTTAACTCGCTTAATACAATGTGCGGTATGGATAGACAATAACTTAATGGATTAAACACAATGAAAAAAATGATCTTATGTACCCTTGTTTTAAGTCTTGCTGCTTGTAAGAGTACAGATGTAAGAAACATCGCCGATTCTGTGTCTGATATCGCAGGCATCGCTAGCACTGGTACTTCAGGCGGCACTTCCGGTAGTAGTTCCATCCCCACTTACGAACATCAGACTCAGCAATACTCGAATAATTCCGAATCATTCAATATTACTAAGAATACTAAGATGTCTCCGGAACGCGGTGCGATCCGCTCTATTACTCAGGAGAAAAATCCTAAGGGTATGACTATGGTCAGGGTTTTGGCATACCATCAAGACAGTGGCGCGGCGATGGAAAGTACTAATTACCTGTATGCGGTAGACAGTAATGGTTGGTTAAGTGATAAGCCAATGACGATGCACCGCCCAGAAACCATGATTATCAATAGCGGCGCCTATTACTTGAAGGCCGAGGATAATAGCAGCAGCAAATTTTATACCTCAGGCATGATAACCTTAGCTAGAGGCGTCACCAATGTGGTGTCGATTGAGCTTCAATAGGTAATTTTATCCTAAAAGGATAATGATTGACGTCATCATGACGATGTCGCAAGTGTCATTGTCCTATTGAAAGTAAAAACAAAACCCCAGTAAAAACTGGGGTTTATTATTTAAGCCTATGCTGACAAAGGTTAGCCTGCCAAGCTAACAAATTATCGCGTTATTTGATAAACGCGAACGCATCACCGTAGAGATGTGCTTCTTCTACACCAATCTCACGGAAGATTTCCCGTGCTGCACCCACCATGTCGAAACGGCCGGCGATGTAGATGTCGTAGCCATTTAAGCTGACAAAATCTTGTTTGATTTGCGCTAACAGATTAGCGGTTTTGCCTTGCCAATTAGCGGGAGCTTCTTCGATGACTGGCACGAAGTGTAACCAAGGGTGAGCGTCGTGCCACTCGCGGGCGATGGTTTCAAAATACATGGCATCTTGGGTGCGACAACCCCAATACAGCATAGTTTCAACCTGTTGGCCGAGGGCGATTTGGTGCTCGATGATACTTTTAATATAAGAGAAACCTGTGCCGCCAGCGATTAACAGGCGAGGGCGTTGGCTTTCGTGACGCAGGTGGGCTTCGCCGCCTGGGGCTTCGATGTCGATAGTGCTGCCATCAAGGGCGCAGGCTTTCAGGCGCTCGACCACTTGCATTGGGTAGCTTTCACTTACAGCGGCGCCAATGTGTAATTCGATCAGCTCGGCGTTTGGCGCTGATGCGATAGAGAAGGGGCGTTTATCTTTTTCACCCATGACAACACATAAGTATTGCCCCGCTTGGAAATCGAAGGCGGTTTCAGGCCTTAACAATACTTGATATACGGCATCGTTAAATGGGTTAACTTTCTCTATCTTACAACGTATGGTTTTCATCAAACTTCCTTTGCACCTTTCTTCAACAGTATGTGTCTAGGTGTCGCTTTAGAGGCCTGTTATTGGCCTATTCTCTTGGCTAAAGCCGATACTTGAGTAATGGCTTAAGCTGAATTATAGGGTTGGGCTGTCGTCTATGCCTAACTCATCCCAGATTGAGTCGATCTTTTGTTTTACTTTTGGATCCATCACGATTGGCGTACCCCATTCGCGGTTAGTTTCACCTTCCCACTTATTGGTGGCATCGAGCCCCATTTTTGAGCCTAAGCCCGCAACGGGTGAAGCAAAATCGAGGTAGTCGATAGGGGTGTTTTCGATCATCACAGTATCGCGTTTAGGGTCCATACGGGTGGTGATCGCCCAGATCACATCCTGCCAGTCACGGCAGTTCACATCTTCATCCACTATGACAATAAACTTAGTGTACATAAATTGGCGCAGGAAAGACCAAGCGCCCATCATCACTCGTTTGGCATGTCCCGGATATTGTTTGCGAATGGAGATCACTGCCATGCGGTACGAACAGCCCTCAGGTGGCAGATAAAAATCAACGATCTCAGGATATTGCTTACGCAAAATCGGCACAAACACTTCGTTTAATGCAACCCCCAGCATGGCGGGCTCATCCGGTGGACGGCCAGTGTAAGTGCTGTGGTAGATGGCATCTTTACGCTGAGTGATGTGGGTAACGGTAAATACTGGAAACTTATCGGTTTCGTTGTAGTAACCCGTGTGATCGCCGTAGGGGCCTTCTTCCGCCAGTTCCTCTGGGTCGATATAGCCTTCGAGGATGATTTCACTGGTGGCCGGCACTTCTAAGTCGCAGCTTAATGCCTTACAGACTTCGGTACGTTCACCGCGCAGTAAACCGGCAAAAGCGTATTCGCTCATGGAGTCGGGGACTGGGGTGACAGCACCTAAAATGGTCACAGGATCGGCGCCGAGTGCGACGACAACAGGATAACGCTCACCGGGGAATTGTTGTTTAAAATCAGCAAAATCTAACGCGCCGCCACGGTGGGACAACCAGCGCATGATCAGCTTGTTTTTACCCAGTAATTGTTGGCGATAAATGCCTAAATTCTGACGACTCTTGCGCGGGCCTTTGGTGATGGTTAAGCCCCAGGTCACCAGTGGCGCGACATCGCCCGGCCAGCAATGCTGAATAGGCAATTGGGTTAAGTCGACCTCATCGCCGGTTTTGATGATTTGTTGGCAAGGCGGATTACGCACTGTCTTTGGCGGCATATTCAAGGCTTGCTTGAACATAGGGATCTTAGCGATCGCGTCTTTAAAACCCCTAGGTGGTTCGGGTTCTTTTAAAAAGGCTAACAGTTCGCCCACTTCGCGCAGGGCTAATGGGTCGTCTTTGCCGAGTGCCATGGCCACACGTTTTGGCGTACCGAACAGGTTTACCAACACGGGCATGTGATGATTTTTGGGATTTTCAAATAATAGCGCAGGGCCTTGAGCGCGTAATACGCGATCGGCGATCTCTGTCATTTCTAAATGAGGATCAACTGGGTAGCTAATGCGTTTGAGTTCGCCATTGGCTTCTAAGTGATCAATAAAGCTGCGTAAATCCTTAAAACTCATGTGGAAATAGCCTCTGCGGTGAAAATCCGTGTGGCGCGCACTATAGCATTTTTCTGTTTTAGGGTTAACCAATTCAGTGATCTTCAAGCTTAGGAAGCGTAAAATGGCTACCTGTAAGTCGCGATAGATCTCGCTTACGCCCTTTATTTCGAGGTTTATATGAATATTCCTGTATGGTTTGCTCAAGAAAAGTGTGTTCAAAGTCAATCACATAGCGCGCATAAGCGGTCGCTAAAGTGCTTGGTTTTATCGCTTGCCGTGGGGATCTCACTTTTGGGGGCGCTCAGTGTGCCGACTGTGGCGGTGGCCGGAAATAGAGGCTATTCGGATCAAGACGAACGCCACGGTCATCGTGATAGCTACAGTCGTGGCGATAGTCATTACAACAATCGTCATGACAATTATTACGACAACCGCCATGTGCGTAAAGATAATCGCCATTATCGTCCCTATTATCGACCTTATTACCCTTGGGGTTTAGGACTGGGTTTAGGGCTCGCTACGGGGTGGGGATCGGGTTGGAATGTCGGTTATGGTGTGAACACCCATTGGAACAATGATTGGGGTTGGAATACATCGCGTGACGCCTACGCTCGAAATTACTGGAACTCGCCCTATTCGGGTATAGGTTTGTCGATTCCTATGCGCTACGACGATGAACCTGTGGCCATTTCTGCACCTGTACGGGTAACAACCAGTATGCAGTATTCTGCGAGTGAAGGCCGTATGGTGTCGAGTATGCCTGTAAATATGGCCGGACAATCGACTGGGCAATTGGTGTCGCAAACTAGTAACATCACTGGCAAAACAGTTGCAACTCCGCGTCCACGCGCACCGCACAGTGTGTCTAGCTTGCCGAACAATGCTAGGGTTGTGCAGCAGGATGGTCGTACACTTTACGAGTGGCAAGGCACGCTTTACGCCTACGACTGGAACAGTCAAACCTATCAAGAACAGTTAGTCAGATAGATTTACATTACGTAAATGACTGAGAAATTGGAGCCCCTTAGTGGGCTCCAATTTATTTATCATCTTTTATTAGTGAGTTATACCAATCACATTAAATATCTAATCAGTTCAGAGCCTCACAGGCATCTCAATCCAAGGCGCATTGACGCAGAAATGGTATTCCCTTTTAAGTCAATGCAACACGGGAGTGGGATGCCTGTGTGGCTCCCGAAGGGCGGGTTTCAACGCGCTTTATACTGCGTTTAAGGCTTTCGACAGAGCACCACTATGCCTTCAAGCCTTCGCCTTGTCTAAAGCGCGTTGAACTCCCGCTGAATGAACAGATATTTGATTCGATTGGTATTAGCTAGTTGTCGTTTTATAGCATAGCGGAGAAAAAGTTTGAAAACCGTTCAAAATCCATCTGTCCAAAACCAGCATAAGGGCGCCAGTACATTATGGGTGTTACTTGCCTTAGCACTCGGAACATTCGCTTTAGGCACCACAGAATTTGCTTCCATGACCTTAGTGCCTTATATCGCGAGCGATTTAGGGGTAGAGGTTGCCCATGTGAGTTATGCCATTAGTGCGTATGCGCTGGGGGTTGTGGTCGGTTCGCCGATTATCATGGTGCTAGCCGTTAGGGTCAGACGGCGAACACTCTTGATTGCCTTAGCCGGGTTAATGGCGGTGGCCAATGGCTTAAGTGCGTTAGCGCCATCATTGAATTGGTTAATCTTTTTTCGTTTTCTCAGCGGCTTGCCCCACGGCGCTTATTTCGGCGTGGCTATGTTGCTCGCCGCCTCTTTAGTGCCACCAGAAATGAAGGCCCGCGCCGTATCGCGGGTGATTATTGGTCTTACGCTGGCGACGATTATCGGTGTGCCGTTTGCGACTTGGATGGGGCAAACCGTGGGCTGGCGCTCGGGCATTGGTATAGTGGCGATTCTGGCGACCATTACCGCGATAATGGTGTATTTTTTAGCACCTAATCAAGCCGTGCCCGCTGATGCGAGTCCCAAAAAAGAGCTACAAACCCTTAAAAATCGTGAAGTCTGGCTGACGCTCGGCATCGCTGCCATTGGCTTTGGCGGTATCTTCTGCGTGTATACCTATCTGGCCGAAACCTTAATCCAAGTGACACAAGTCGAGCCGTTTAAGATCCCGATCATGATGGCGGTGTTTGGTATTGGCGCAACATTGGGGACGCTAGTGTGTGGCTGGGCGGCGGATAAGTCGGCCTTAGCGGCAGCGTTTTGGTCGTTAGTGTTAAGCACTGTGGTGTTGGCTATTTACCCGAGTTTGACCGGACATTACTGGGCGCTGATGCCCGTGGTATTTTTTGTCGGTTGTGGGTTAGGGCTCGCCACTATTGTGCAAGCCAGATTGATGGATGTGGCACCTGATGGGCAAGCCATGACAGGCGCTTTAGTGCAATGCGCCTTTAATCTTGCCAATGCAATTGGGCCTTGGGTGGGCAGTTTAGTGATACTGTCTGGACAAGGCATTGCCGCGACAGGTTATGCGGCATCTTTGTTGTCATTGGGAGGACTGTTGATGTGGTGGCTGACCCACAGAGAAAGCCGTCGCGTCGTTACTCTAAACACAGCGAACTGCGCCGACTAGCGAGTGCTAAGGAAGAGACGTAGTGGTCATATTCTGCGTCTCGAATCCGCACATTTAGCCCCTTTGTATGGTGATATCGGCGATATAACCATGCTCTGTGGCAACTAAGGCTTGTTTGAGCATGCCAGCCGCCTCATCGGCGGACATAAAGCTTGAGGTATCTAAAGCCTTACCGCTACTGGGCCAAAAGCCTGTGTCCATGCCGCCGGGATACACGGCAATCAACTTCATTGGGCTTTGTTTAAGCTCTAATCGCACCGACTCGATAAATCCCCGTACCGCCCATTTTGCCGCGCAGTAAGTGGATTCTCCCGCCTTGGCGGCCAGTGCTGCGGTGGACATGACCACAACCACAGTGACCGCTTGATCTTTATAGCGTTTCACTAGTTCGCGCACTAACAAAATCGTCGAGGTGACATTGTTATTTAGCAGGCTTTGGATATCGCTCGCCCTTTGGGTTTCAATTGCACCAAAGTAGCCGCTGCCCGCGCAATGGATCACGGTTTTAGGGGCTTGCGTTAGGCCATCGAACAGGGCTTCGAGACTCGATTCACTGGCGAGATCGGCGGTGATCGCGGCGATAGGCTTGTTGGAGAAGGGCGTTAATGCATTGGCGACGGTTTGCAGACGCTCGGCATGGCGACCTGTGAGTGTCAGTGCTTCATTCTCTTTTGCGTAGAGCGATGCGAGCGCCGCGCCTAAACCACTGCTGGCGCCGGTAATTAATATCATAGTGACCTCGGTTAATGCTGTCTTGGCTTGAAAACCGCATCTTAAATTTAAGTGTGCTTCAATTCATGGGAAGGCGAGCGGTTAGATTAAGGTAAATAGCGGCTGATCGAATGCCACTTCATCGCCGTCTTTGGCCCAAATCGCGCTGACCACGCCATCGCGCTCGGCTTGGATGGGATTCATCATTCTCATCGCTTCGATAATGCAGATCACTTCACCTTTGCTCACACGTTGACCGACTTTAACCAGCGGCACATCATCGAGTTCTGCCGCCGCGTAAAAAGTGCCGACCATAGGTGAGACTTGTACAAAACCTTCTGTACTTGGTGTAATGCCTGTTTGCGAATGGCTTGTCTGCTTTGCCTGTGAATTCAAAGGCGCCACAGGTGCTTTGGGGATCGCTTGCTGTGATTGCACATTGGCTGGCATAGGGCTGTAGCGGGTGATGCGAATTGATTCTTCACCTTCGGTGATCGCCAGTTCTGCTATGTCAGATTCTTGTACTAACTCAATGAGTTTTTCAATTTTACGAAGATCCATTGCCATTTATCTGCCCTTGCAAAGCACGCTATTGAATGGGATTACTGTGGCTGGTTGAGCCGTTTAATGGCCGCCGCCAGCGCAAACTCATAACCCTGTGAACCGAAACCGCAAATCACGCCTATCGCCTTATCGGAAAAATAGGAATGGTGGCGAAAGGCTTCACGGGCGTGCACATTGGATAAATGCACTTCAAAGAACGGAATTGCCACGCCAAGCAGGGCATCACGCAGGGCGACGCTGGTATGGGTAAAGGCGGCGGGATTGATAATAATCATCTGGGCATCGGTCGCATGAATCGCATTGATTAGCTCAAATTCGGCGTTGGACTGAATATGTTCGAGCTCAACTCCCGCCAACTTTGCCTGCTGATTTAACTCCGCCACTATGTCGGCTAAGGTTTGATGACCATAAACGCTGGGCTCGCGGCGGCCTAAGAGGTTGAGATTGGGGCCATTGACGAGCAAAATTTTGTGACTCATTGCGCTTTCCTTTACGACATGCCTTGGGATTAATGCTGGGATTAAAGTTGGAAAAATTTATTTCAGTTTTCTACATAGGCCACTAACTTAACCTGTTCAAATCGATTTTGCATTATCCGTTAGTCGATTGTGTGCGAGCTGATCATGTGCGAGCCGATTATACCTTTGACATCTTGTGCCATTGTTGGCGGGGTTCAATTGCGGTTATTTCTCTGGTACCGATTTAGCAATTGCCTAAGTTGGCTGTCAGTTGAGTTAATTGTCATCTAAGTTAACTGCCACCTAAGTTAATAGTCACTCTTCTGTTGACGCATGGCCTTAGTGGCACCTTTTTGTTTCTTGGACTCTAATCGCCGCGTTTGGCTGCCTTTGGTGGCGCGGGTAGGAATGCGTTTTTTCTGCACTTCACCGACGCTGGCGACTAAGGCGATAAATTGCTCCAACGCCGTTTGGCGGTTGGCATCTTGGCTGCGGCTCGCTTGGCATTTAATGATGATTTTGCCGCTTTTAGTGATGCGGTGATCGGCCTTGTTGAGCAAGCGTTCTTGGTAATACTCGGGTAATGATGAGCTTTTAATATCGAAAATTAGCTGCGCAGCGGTGGACACTTTATTTAAGTGCTGACCGCCTGCGCCACTCGAACGGATAAATTGCCACTCGATTTCATTTTCCTGAAGTTCCACACGGTTTGAGATTTTTATCATGGCAAACTTAGGCATTTTTCAGCATGGATTGAGAAGCTATCAATAATCACTTATGGCTTTTCAATAGATTTGTTATCATCGGGCGCATTCTTTGCCATTGCATTGGCCAAGGCCATTGCTTGCAAAAGTGTTCTCGATTCGGAGTGCCTCTATGTTATGCCAAATCCCCGATATTGCTAAGGGTGTTATCAGTCTTTTTGCCAGTGGCCGACTATCCTCCACCGATTATCGGACCCGTTTACAGCCGGCGATTAAGGGTTATCGTAAGGATTGGGGCCAAGTTTGCCTGTATATTGAGGCAGATGTGTTACTCGAGGGCTGGGAATTTGAGTCGCTGACCGGTAGTGGTGAAGTTCAGTTACCGAATTTTGAAGCCTTAGTGTTTGTGGGCGGCCCTGATTGGGTGGGAAATGCGGTGCGCTTACTCGGGCCTTTTATGCAGGGCGAAGTGGCATGGTTTCCCCTCGAACAGAAAGCCAAAGCGATTGCTTGGATCACTAAGCGTTCGAATATTTAATGGTCTAATTTAGGCCATATTTACAAGGAATTAAGTATGTCATTATTGAAATCGCGCTCTTTTTCTTCACTGACAGTTTCTAAGGTCAGTGCGATTGCGTTAGTGTTGGCATTTACCGCTGGACTGAGTGCCTGCGCGCCAGAAGTGGGCAGTGATGCTTGGTGTAAACAGATGAAAAATAAGCCGTCTGGCGATTGGACTGCTAACGAAGCAGCTGATTACGCTAAGCACTGTGTATTTAAATAAGCACTGAGTGTTTAAGTCAGCGTTAGCCTTTAGAGATCACAGCTTGAAAGACTTTGCTTGCGAGCTGTGAACTTATGTTTATCATACGGGTCAGATGTTCCGTTATCCGTTATCCGTTATCCGTTATCCGTTATTTGCTATAGGTGATATTTGAATTCTACCGCTAAGCCATTTTTTACTCGAATGGTGACCCTACTGATAGCCATTATCGTGCTGCAATTTGCCGGCGCGAATTTGGGTGCGCATCAGTTACATGCGGGCAATGGCGCGGAAGAAGCTGAGAATCATCCCCATCTGCAATTTAGTGCTCAAGTGACCACTTTGGCCCAATGTGTTGATTGCGTTTGTCCAAGCGAGCAAGCCTTAGGTTTTGCGGACTCCACGGGTGTCACCAGTAATCACGCGGGTGAAAACCAAAGCAGCGGATTTCATTCCCACTTAGTTAAAACCACTGAAATACAAGATTTTGACCTATGCCTCGACTGCCAATGCCATGGCGGTCATGTGGCGTTGTTATCTCAGGCAGTGAGTCAGCCTGTACAGGCGTTAGAAAGCGTCTATCTGCCTACCGATGTATCCTATTTTCCGCCTGAAAATTTACCTAAATACCGCCCTCCTATCGCTTAATTCTCCAATATTCGGCTTATTTCTCGGCTTAGGACGATTGATTCATCTGATTGGATCTCATTCTATTTTGCCGCGTGATAAGCCCGTTATGTTCATCCCCCAAAAGATACGCTTGAACTGATGCTCGCAGCGTTAACTGTTGGAGCCGTCATTGGCTTTTTAGCCGTTACTGTATTGCTTGGCGGGATGATTCGATCGGCGCTTATTTGCCATGCCCAGAACGATATGATTGCTTTGCATTGAGCTATTTAAATGAAGCTCACATTTAGCCGTTTCGCTTTGGGCGCAAAAGTCAGCCGATCCACATTCGATATTGTTAGGATTTGCGATGAAAAAAACGATTCTCGCCCGTACTTTAGTTTGTCTGTTTAGATCGGGCTTGTTTAGCTGCGGATTAGTATTGGCCGCCGGATTGCTAGCCTTTGCCCTCGCGGCAGAAAATGACTCTCTTGAAGTTAATGTCCTTGAAACCAAAGCCTCTGAAGCTAATGCCTCTGAAGTTGAGGCATTTAAGGCGCAATCACTGGGTTTACCCGCCAAAGAAACCGACACGGCACATGTCAACTTTGGCCAATGGTTGCCTGAGTTACTCACACAGTTCAATCAGTTACCTGAAGTTCAGGCACAGCTTGTAAGGCAGCAACAGGCCAAACTGGCCATTCAGGCGGCAGATCGCGCTGTGTATAACCCAGAACTTGGGCTTAATTATCAAAATGCTGATACAGATGCTTATAGCTTAGGGCTGAGTCAAACCCTCGATTGGGGTGACAAGCGCGGCGTGGCGACACAGCGTGCCGAGCTTGAAGCGCAAATCCTTTTAGCGGACATAGGGTTAGAGCGTAGCCAAATGTTAGCCGAACGCTTGCTGGCCTTGGCAGAACAGGCGCAAAGCCGTAAGGCGCTGACCTTTGCCGAGCAGCAATTAAGGTTCACCAAGGCGCAGCTCAATATTGCTGAGCAGCGATTGGCGGCGGGGGACTTATCCAACGTCGAGCTGCAATTGATACAACTCGAAGTCGCCTCTAATACTGCCGACTACGCCTTAGCCGAGCAGGTGGCCTTAGTGGCCGATGGCAAAGTAATTGAATTACTTGGGGATAATAATTTCGCTTTTAGTGAATTTATCAAGGAGATCCATTTCTTTGTGACTCAGGCTAAGCAAGCGCCAGCGGCCGAGTTGGGCACTTCTAAATCAGCCTTGCCAGCCCTGGCGAGTGCTTATCAGCAAGTGCTGCTCGCCAGAGTTAATGTCATGCAAGTCAAAGCGGAAGCTTCAGCTGACCCGACTATTAGCCTAGGCGCTGAAAAGGAGGGCACGGACAATAAGCTCGGTGTCGGCGTGTCGATTCCTCTACAAGTTCGCAATAACTACAGTGAGTTGCAAGCCGTAGCCGATAAGGGCATCGCTATCGCGGAGCAAGGCTATCTTGCCCGTGAGCGAGTGCTTACCGCTAAGCAGAAACAATTCCTCTATGCGTTACCGCGTTTACTCGAACGTTACCAAGACTGGCGTGAGTTAGTGCAAGTGTCAGGTGCTAAAGCCGCTAAATCCTTAAGCCAACAATGGCAGGCGGGGGATGTGAGTACTAGCGAGTACTTACAGAGCCGTCGTCAGTTAGCCGCCAGTTATTTGGTGGGCTTAAACCTAGAAACGGCTATCTATCAAAGTTGGTTAACTTGGATGGGCGAAAGCGGCCAGCTTATGCCTTTTATCGAAAAGCTCATTATAGAAAAGCTAAATGCAGCCCCTTCGATAACATCTAATGCCGCCGTACGCACAGTAAACCCATGAGGTCACAATAATGAATTCAAATACTCACCACGAAAATATCCTTCAACTGGATGCTGTAACGACGTCTGAAAAGCGTCGGTTTAACCTATCAAAAATTGCGCTCGCATTATTCGTGCTGAGCACGCTGGCATTTCTCGCTCAGCCTGTATTGGCTGGCGGTGATCACGCACCCGTCGTTAAGGAAAGCGGCGATTCGGTAACGCAAACGGCGCCGACGGATGAACACGGCGAACAGGCGTTGAAATTGACCGAAGCGCAGCAAGCCTTGGCGGGGATTAGCTTGTTACCTCTGTCGAGCGATAGCTTGAACCTCGCCAATTTAAATCTCGATATTAGGGCGACGGCGACCTTAGTGGTGGATCGCGATCGAACCGCGACCCTTGCGCCGCAGCTCGATGTGCGTGTGTTGGCGCGCCATGTGGTGCCGGGACAAGAAGTGAAAAAAGGTGAGCCTTTACTTACCTTGGGTGGCGCCGCCGTTGCGCAGGCACAGGCGGACTACATTAATGCCGCTGCCGAATGGAGCCGAGTCAAACGCATGAGTGAAGGTGCGGTTAGCGTCAGTCGGCGGATGCAGGCGCAGGTGGATGCCGAACTTAAACGGGCGATTTTAGAGGCAATTAAGATGACGCCTGCGCAAATTCGTGCACTGGAATTGACGCCCGAAGCCATAGGCAGTTATCAACTCTTAGCGCCAATTGACGGTCGAGTGCAGCAGGATATCGCCATGCTAGGTCAAGTTTTTAGCGCGGGCACACCCTTAATGCAACTGACCGATGAATCCTATTTATGGGTTGAGGCGCAGTTAACCCCAACTCAAACTACGTATATCCAGGTTGGCAGTTCAGCTTTAGTGCAAGTAGGGGATAAGACGTTGGCAGGTAAGATAATCGGTCGCTCCCATGAACTCGACAGCGTAACGCGCACCGAGCAAGTGCTGGTGAGTATGCCCAATCCTGATCATGTGTTGCATGCGGGGCAATTTGCTGAATTGTACTTTGCTGGCTCTACTACCGATCCAAACGGCAGTGGCATAGTGCTGCCCGATGCGGCGTTGACCCGTGGCGGCGATGGCGATTGGCAGATTTTTATTCAAGATGAGGATGGCTTTGAGTCCATTGAGGTAGAAGTGGTGCAACGTCAACGCGGCTTGAGTCTAGTGCGTGGACCTGAGCTTGAAAAAGCCCAACAGGCACAGCTCAAGGTTGTGGTGGCTGGCGCGTTCTTCTTGGCATCCGAGCAGGCGAAAGCGGGCTTTGATATTCACGCCCACTAATATGAGCGCCCTCATTTTGGAGATTTTCTATGTTGCAAAAGTTAATCGAAGCCGCGATTAAAAATCGGCTGTTAGTGGTATTGGCTCTGCTCGCCGTGATTGTGGGCTGTGTGGCCATGCTGCCAAAGTTGAATCTCGATGCCTTTCCTGATGTGACTAACGTGCAAGTGACCATCAATACTGCGGCCGAAGGCTTAGCCGCTGAAGAGGTGGAAAAACTTATCAGTTATCCGGTGGAATCGGCCATGTACGCCTTGCCAGCAGTGACTGAGGTGCGCTCGTTATCGCGTACTGGCTTGTCGATTGTGACTGTGGTATTTGCTGAGGGGACGGATATTTACTTCGCTCGTCAGCAAGTGTTTGAACAGTTGCAGGCGGCGCGGGAGATGATCCCAAGCGGCGTCGGAGTGCCTGAAATCGGCCCCAATACCTCGGGATTAGGGCAGATTTATCAGTATATTCTGCGTGCAGAACCTAACTCTGGCATTAATGCCGCCGAGCTGCGTAGCTTAAATGATTATCTGGTGAAGTTGATATTGATGCCCGTGGGCGGCGTGACTGAAGTCTTGTCTTTTGGTGGCGATGTGCGCCAATACCAAGTGCAGGTCGACCCGAATAAACTGCGTGCCTATGGCTTGTCTATGGCGCAGGTGACAGAAGCGCTAGAGAGCAATAACCGCAACGCTGGCGGTTGGTTTATGGACCAAGGCCAAGAGCAACTTGTGGTGCGCGGCTATGGCATGTTGCCCGCAGGAGACGCGGGATTAACGGCGATCGCGCAGATCCCTCTGACCGAAGCCAGCGGCACGCCAGTGCGTATTGGCGATATCGCTCAGGTGGATTTCGGCAGCGAGATCCGTGTCGGGGCTGTGACTATGACGCGCCGCGATGAATCAGGCCAAGTGCAAAATCTCGGTGAAGTGGTGGCTGGTGTCGTGCTCAAACGCATGGGGGCAAACACTAAGGCGACGATTGACGATATTGGTGCACGGGTGAGCCTTATTGAGCAGGCCTTGCCCGATGGCGTGTCCTTTGAGGTGTTTTACGACCAAGCGGATCTGGTCGATAAGGCTGTGACCACAGTGCGCGATGCGCTGCTAATGGCCTTTGTGTTTATCGTGGTGATCTTGGCGTTGTTCCTCGTCAATATCCGTGCGACCTTGTTGGTGTTGCTGTCGATTCCAGTGTCTATCGGGCTCGCGCTTATGGTGATGTCCTATTATGGTCTGTCGGCAAACCTGATGTCGCTCGGCGGCTTAGCAGTGGCGATTGGTATGTTAGTCGATGGCTCTGTGGTGATGGTAGAGAATATTTTCAAACACTTAACCCAACCGGATCGCCGCCATTTACCTGAGGCGAGGGCGCGTGCCGATGGTGAGGACGATCCCTATCACAGTGAGGAGGATGGCGCTAAAGCCAGTGGTGATGTCAGCGAATCGAATATGGTTATTCGGATAATGCTCGCGGCAAAAGAGGTGTGTAGTCCAATCTTCTTCGCCACCGCCATTATTATCGTCGTATTTGCGCCGCTGTTTGCACTCGAAGGCGTTGAAGGCAAGCTGTTCCAGCCGATGGCGGTCAGTATTATTTTGGCTATGATGTCGGCGCTGCTGGTGGCGCTGATCGCCGTGCCAGCCCTTGCCGTGTATCTGTTTAAGCGCGGTGTGATGCTTAAACAAAGTGTTATTTTAGCGCCACTGG
Organism: Shewanella sp. SM73; assembly: GCF_025653795.1. Classification (NCBI taxonomy): domain Bacteria; kingdom Pseudomonadati; phylum Pseudomonadota; class Gammaproteobacteria; order Alteromonadales; family Shewanellaceae; genus Shewanella; species Shewanella sp. SM73. The sequence continues at coordinate 398,498 of NZ_JAKKRY010000002.1, read as the reverse complement.
ATGCCGCTTATCGCAAGTTACTGACGGCAACGCTTGCTAGGCCAAAGGTGGTGATGCTCAGCGCCTTGGTGATGTTCGGCTTGAGTCTATTATTGCTACCAAGGCTGGGTACCGAATTTGTGCCTGAACTGGAGGAAGGCACGATTAACTTGAGGGTGACGCTGGCACCAACGGCGAGTTTAGGCACTTCGCTCCAAGTCGCACCTAAGCTTGAGGCTATTTTGCTAGCATTTCCCGAGGTGGAATATGCCCTGAGCCGCATTGGTGCGCCTGAACTGGGCGGCGATCCTGAGCCTGTGAGTAATATTGAAGTCTATATTGGCTTGAAACCGATAGCAGAGTGGCAGTCGGCAAGCTCGCGCTTGGAACTGCAACGCTTGATGGAGGAAAAGCTCAGCGTGTTCCCTGGACTCTTGTTGACCTTTTCGCAGCCGATTGCGACTCGGGTAGATGAATTGCTCTCGGGGGTAAAAGCCCAGCTAGCGATCAAAATCTTCGGCCCAGATTTAGCGGTATTGTCACAGAAAGGCCAAGCGCTTACCGATCTCGTCGCGAAAATCCCCGGCGCCGTGGATGTGTCGCTTGAGCAAGTGAGCGGCGAGGCGCAATTGGTCGTGCGCCCCAAACGCGAGCTATTGGCGCGTTACGGCATCAGTGTCGATCAAGTGATGAGCCTCGTCAGCCAAGGTATTGGCGGCGCGAGTGCAGGGCAAGTGATCGATGGCAATGCCAGATACGACATCAATGTGCGACTCGCGGCCGAGTTTCGCCAAAGCCCTGATGCGATTAAAGACTTATTACTCAGTGGTACAAATGGCGCCACAGTGCGCTTAGGGGAAGTCGCCAGCGTCGAAGTGGAAATGGCGCCGCCGAATATTCGCCGTGACGATGTGCAGCGCCGTGTTGTAGTGCAGGCCAACGTGGCGGGGCGCGATATGGGCTCGGTTGTAAAAGATATTTATGCCCTAGTGCCAAAGGCGGATTTGCCTGCGGGATATACAGTGATCATTGGCGGCCAATATGAGAATCAGCAGCGGGCGCAGCAAAAGTTGATGCTAGTGGTGCCGATTTCTATCGCTTTGATTGCCTTGTTGTTGTACTTCTCCTTTGGTTCATTCAAGCAAGTGTTGCTCATCATGGCGAACGTGCCCTTAGCTTTAATTGGCGGCATAGTGGCCCTGTATGTCAGTGGTACTTATTTATCTGTGCCTAGCTCTATTGGCTTTATCACTCTATTTGGGGTTGCGGTGCTCAACGGTGTGGTGCTGGTGGATTCGATTAATCAGCGCAGGCAAAGCGGCGAAGCACTCTATGATTGTGTTTATGAGGGCACGGTTGGGCGTTTACGGCCGGTATTGATGACGGCACTGACCTCGGCCTTAGGCTTGATCCCGATTTTATTATCATCGGGTGTTGGCAGTGAGATCCAAAAGCCGCTGGCAGTGGTGATTATCGGTGGCTTGTTTAGCTCGACGGCGCTGACCTTACTCGTCTTGCCGACCTTGTATCGCTGGTTATATCGCGGCGATAAGCGCATTGATGAGCTTAGTTAACCTCAAGTAAGCCGTCATCGTGGGCAATAATTTGTTATGTTTCGGGTTATTGCCTTCGTTGTAGGCAGGGTTATCACATTGACTAAAAGGCTTAAAATCAGTGAGCTAAAGAGTGATAGATGGGCTAGTCTTAGAGTCGACATTAAGGACATTCATTTCTGGAGAACATTATGATTGCGGTAATTTTTGAAGTCATCCCGACAAAGGAAGGGAAGGAAGAGTATCTGCACGTGGCGGCTGAAATGCGCCAATATTTAGAAGGCCGCAAGGGATTGATTTCGATCGAACGTTTTCAGAGCTTAACCGACGATGGCAAAGTACTGAGCCTGTCGTTCTGGGAGGATCAAGCTTCTATCACCCAATGGCGCAATCAGATGGCCCACAGCATTGCTGAGCAAACGGGTATAGTGCCCTGTTTGTTTAACTCTTATCGCATTCGGGTGGCAGAAGTAGTGCAAGATTACAGTGAAACTGTGCATGTTGAAGCTGAGTAATCACTTATCTCGCTGATGTAAAAAACAAAACCCATCTCTAGAGATGGGTTTTTTATGCGTGACACTTAAGTTTGAGATTATTTTTCTTGTTGAGCTTTCAATAGATCGCGGATTTCAGACAGCAATTCTTCTTCTTTGGTCGGTGCTGGTGGCGCTTTAGGCGCATCTTCTTCCTTGCGTTTTAGGGTGTTAATGGCTTTTAAACCCATAAAAATGGCGAAGGCGATAATCGTAAAGTCGATAATAGTTTGAATGAATTTGCCATAGGCAATGACCACAGAAGGCGCATCGCCTTGAGCTGCCTGTAGCACTATGCTCAAATCACTAAAATTCACACCACCTAGGATGATACCTATCGGTGGCATGATGACATCAGCCACGAAGGACGAGACGATTTTGCCGAATGCGGCACCTATAATAATACCAACGGCCATGTCGATCACATTGCCACGGGACGCAAAAGCCTTGAACTCTTTAATTAAGCTCATTAGGTTTCCTCCAAAATTGAGATTAAATGTTAAATTTTATTGTGCAAACTGTATCAGGAAAACCTAAGGTCTTTTGCAGCCTGTTACCTTGCCAAGCTTATAGGGGCTTATGGATTAAGGCAATTCTGACATAGAGGATTTTCCTTAAGGCAATGATTTACACTTTACAAAGTAACAATTGTTACTGTTTGGGGTATTCGATTTATTCATCTAGATCGGCATGGCCGATAAAATCAGGGACTTCTAAGACTTGCGATCCCCAACGTTTAAATAGGGAGCTATAGATGAATTCGATAAAGACGCGGTATTTTCGCGGTAGATACGCCCGCTGTGGATAGCTAAGCACTACCTTAGTTTGCACCATTGGATAGTCATCTAGTAGCGGGATTAAATCGCCTTTTTCTAATGCGACTTGGGCTATGATGGACGGCACCGCAGTGATCCCAAGCCCCGCAATGGCGGCCTCGCGAGCGAGGGTGACATTGTTTACCGTCAGTTGAGTCTTGGGCTCGGCGACAATCCAAGTTTTGCCATCGAATAATTTCCACGCACCTTCAATATGCGCCGACTGCAAGCGAATCGCTTTATGTTTGGCTAAGTCCTGTGGCACCTTGGGCGTTCCATGGGCAGCTAAATAAGCTGGGCTTGCCATAAGCGATTTATGGGCGTTGACTAAGGCATAGCTTTGCAAGCGAGTGTCGCCAGAATCGGCAATTTGAAATAACAGATCTATGCCTTCTTCTATCACATCAACCTTTCGATTGGTGAGTTCAGCCTCTATGGTGATTTCGGGATAAAGCGTTAAAAACTGCGCGAAAATCGGCCCTAAAAACAATTGGCCTAATTCAATTGGGCAGACAATTTTTAGATTGCCTTTAATCAATTGTTGTTGGGCGCTGAGCTGATTTTCGGCGCTCTGCAGATCGCAGAGGATCTTATTGATCCTGTTGTAATAACTTGATCCTGCTTCGGTGAGTTTTAGGGCTCTTGTGGTGCGAAACAGCAGTTGTGTGCCGGTATCGGCTTCGAGCTCGGCTATCTTGCGACTGACGGTTGCCTTAGTGAGCCCAAGGGCTTTAGCTGCGCCAGTAAAGCTACCTTGCTCGACCACTTGAGCGAAAATTTGCACGCGATTGAGATCCATCATTGTTACACCTGTGAAACAGTGGGTTGATTTTTTACTGACTAATAAACTTAGTGAGACAGTAGTACACTAGATATCACTAATCAAGGAGTCATTCATGTCCAAAAGTAAACTCATTATCGCCGTTCCACTGTTACTCGCTGCAGTTGCAGGAGGCGGTTATTACTGGTGGACACAGGTACGTTTTATCGAAACCACGGATAACGCTTATGTTGAGGCCGATATTTCCCATATCAGCGTGAAAGTGCCTGGCTACGTTGTGTTAAGCGATGTAACCGATAACCAGCATGTGCAAAAGGGTGAGTTATTAGCTCAGCTAGAAGATAACCAGTTTAGTGCCAAAGTGAGTCAAGCCGAAGCCTCACAGGCGAGTGCGAAGGCGGACTTGCAAACCTTAGCCGCAAAGGTTGAGTTGCAACGGGCGTTAATCACTCAAGCCAGCGCAGGCGTGGTAGCGGCAAAGGCCGATAAAATACGGGCACAACAACAATTGAGCCGTTCAAAAAAGCTTAAAGTCAGTAATTACAGCTCCCAAGATGATGTCGACCAACTACAGGCAGGATTTGATTCTGCCGCCGCCCGCCTCGATGAAGCTCAAGCCGTGTTAGTGGCAAAGCAACGGGAGTTAGCGGTTTTTAATGCCCAATTAGATCAGGCGGGTTCAGTAGTAGAGCAGGCCGATGCGACTTTAGAACTGGCGAAAATTCAGTTAAATGATACCCGTGTGACCGCACCTTTTTCTGGGGTGATTGGTAAACGTGGCGCTATGGTGGGGCAGTACGTGCAGCCCGGCCAAGCACTCTACAGTTTGGTTCCGGATGGGGCTGTGTGGATCACGGCGAACTTTAAAGAGACCCAGATCCAACATATGCAACCAGGACAGTCGGTGCAGGTCAGTCTCGATGCGTTTCCCGACAAAACCTTTATAGGTGTTATCGATAGTCTGTCACCGGCGTCCGGAGCCAAATTCAGTCTACTGCCTGCGGAAAACGCCACAGGTAATTTCACTAAAATCGTGCAGCGTATTCCCGTGCGTATTCGCTTAGATTTATCTGAGGAAGAAGCACACATGCTACCGGGCTTAAGTGCGGTCGTAAAAGTGGATACGGCGTCGGGTACTGCAATATCGGCAATCGCTGCAAATACAGGTCGTTAGTATGAGCGCAACTGGCTCTATCACTGCGTCTGCCGATATGGAGGCGCAGGGCATCAGTGTACCTAGAAAGCCTACCGATTATGAACGTGGCAGTCGCCGTTCATGGATTGCGGTATTTGGTGGTTTGATCGGCGCCTTTATGGCGATCCTCGATATTCAAATCACCAATGCATCGATGAAGGAGATTCAAGGCAGCCTTGGGGCAACGCTCGAAGAAGGCAGCTGGATTTCAACCGCGTATCTGGTTGCTGAGATGATCGCGATCCCGCTCTCTGGCTGGCTCAGTACGGGATTGTCGGTCAGGCGTTATCTGTTATGGACCACGGCTGCTTTTATCTTTGCTTCTGTGCTTTGCTCAATCGCGTGGAACTTAGAGGCCATGATCGCCTTTCGGGCGCTACAGGGTTTCTTTGGTGGCGCACTAATTCCGCTGGCCTTTAGGCTTATTCTTGAGTTTTTACCCGATAACAAACGTGCCGTCGGCATGGCGTTATTTGGCGTGACGGCGACTTTTGCGCCTTCAATCGGCCCGACCTTAGGCGGTTGGCTGACCGAGCAATTTAGCTGGCATTATCTGTTTTATATCAATGTGCCACCGGGTTTGTTGGTGATGGCCATGTTGGCCTACGGTTTAGAGAAGCAGTCGGTCGTTTGGGATAAGCTGAAGAATGTCGATCTGGCGGGCATAGTCACTATGGCGCTGGGGATGGGTTGCCTTGAAGTGGTGCTCGAAGAAGGTAACCGCAAGGACTGGTTTGGCTCGGAACTCATTCGTAATCTGGCCATTATTGCCGTCGTGAATCTGGTGTTATTTGTTTGGATCCAGTTAAGGCGTAAAGAGCCGTTAGTGAATTTGCGCCTGCTCGGTAAGCGTGATTTTGTGCTCTCCACCGTGGCGTACTTTTTACTGGGCATGGCATTATTCGGCGCTATTTATTTGATCCCGCTTTATCTATCACAAGTCCATGATTACACACCGTTAGAAATTGGTGGTGTGATTATGTGGATGGGATTTCCGCAGTTATTAGTCTTGCCCTTAGTGCCTAAATTGATGGAGCGCTTCGATGGCCGTTATCTCGCTGCCTTTGGCTTTTTAATGTTCGCCATTAGCTATTACATGAATAGCCAGATGACCGCAGATTATGCGGGGCAGCAGATGATCGCCTCGCAAGTAGTACGGGCATTAGGTCAGCCCTTTATTCTGGTGCCAATTGGAATGCTTGCGACCATGCATTTAAAACCCCATGAAAATGCCTCGGCATCGACGGTATTAAACGTGATGCGTAACTTAGGTGGTGCTTTTGGTATCGCACTGGTGGCGACCCTGACTGACACTTTGTCGCGCGGGCATTTGGCTCATATTAAGGAATCTTTACCCGCAGTGAGCACGCAGGCGCAGGACTATTTAGCCCAAAGCGCAAGTATGTTGCAGGCGGGAGGTTCAGATCCCTATGCCGCCGCCGCGCAGGCGAAAGCTTTACTGGGCAAAACCATGAGTCAGCAAGCTTATATTCAGGCCTATAACGATGTGTTTTACATCATGGGCGCTCTGCTACTCATCGCCGTATTCGCTGTGCTGCTGATCCGTAAACCGACAGGGCCTGTGGCCCACGATGCCATGGTCGAGTAATAACGTTTTTCGTTATCCTGTTGTCGCCATAGATTTCCCCAGATCTATTGGTTTGCGCAACAGCTTTGCGCCTTAGTCCTCGCGGATTAAGGCGCTTTTTTATGGTCTTTATGCTGTGGTAGACTCAAAGCTCTTTTTCGATGATTTGCAGAGGGATATCGTTTGCAGTGGCAAAATCTTACATTTAATCAATTAAATGCCAATAGGCTATACGACATATTGAAGCTAAGAGTCGATGTGTTTGTGGTAGAGCAGGCCTGTGCGTATCCAGAGCTTGACGATAAGGATAGGCACCCAGAAACCCAGCATTTATTCGGCTTATCGTCAGACGGGAAACTGCTTGCCTACGCGCGTATTTTGCCGCCGGGATTGAGTTATCCAGAGGCGAGTATCGGTCGTGTGGTGGTATCGCCAGCGGGACGAGGCAAAGGGCTAGCCATGCCTTTAATGCAGCACGCCATTGAATCGGCACTGACGACTTGGCCCGATGCGGGGATCCAAATCGGTGCTCAAGATTACCTCAAAGCTTTCTATCAAAAACTCGGCTTTGTCGCCTGCTCTGAGATGTACTTAGAAGATGGTATTCCCCATTTAGATATGCGCTACCAATCAGCATAAGCGGCTATCAATATGAGTTATCTACATCAATTATCAACATAAGCGATCAACAAAATCTTGGCACATAAACATTCAATATTAAGCCAATAAGGAACTGAGATGTCGACTTCAACGGACTATAGAATCAATCAACAACAAATTGCCTGCGTGGCGAGTTTTCTGGCTAAAGAGGGCAAAACCGAAGCGCTAATCGCTGCGCTCGCGAGCCTTATTCCTGATACGCGCCGTGAAGCGGGTTGTATTCGTTACGAACTCAATGTGAGCCGTGATGAACCACGTCGCGTGACGTTTGTAGAGAAGTTTGTCGATATTGCCGCCTTTGATGAGCACTGCGCTAAAGATGCAATTCAACACTATTTCCACCAAGTGATGCCCGAATTAGTCGAGTCATACCATGTGGAAACCTATCATCAAGTGATTGTTTAGCCATGAGATAAACGATTAGGAGCTTGCAGTGTTGATTAATGCTATCGAGCCAGTATTTAGATCTCTATCCGAATGGATCTCATTGATACTGCAAGTGACTAATGGCCGCAGCTGGAACCATTGCACTTTAACTCTTTAGTGCTAAAAGGCGTATTAGGTAAGGATAAGGCAAAGTTGCTGGCTTAAGTTGCATTTGTCATCAATGTACCGAGTAGTTATCTACGACAAGAATGACAACCTAGACTTTGATTGTATGACTTCACTGGGATTAATAAAGCTGCCTTGCTACTTTGCTTAATTGAACCCATTCGAATTTCATCGCAGAGTGAGTTTTATATCCATTCCAATCTAAAAAGCCGAGTGGTTTATCACTCGGCTTTTAATATATCTTAGATATCGCTTTATTTAGTGAAAAACACTAATGTCCAAGGGACTACGTATGCTTGGAGTACTGTGATCACGCCAATGAAAGTACAGAAAAATAGACTGTGCTTTAGCGTAAAGCGGAAAAGATCTGATTCTTTACCCGCCAATCCCGTTGCAGCGCAAGCAACGGCAATAGATTGTGGCGAAATCATTTTGCCCGTTACTCCTCCCGTAGTGTTTGCGGCGACTAATAACTCCGGTGTTACACCTATTTGGTTTGCTGTATTGGCTTGCAGCGCGCCAAATAGGGCATTTGATGAGGTGTCTGAACCTGTTAAAAACACACCTAACCAACCTAAGAATGGTGAGAAGAAGGGGAATGCTACGCCAGTGCCAGCGAGCACGAGTGCTAAGGTTGAAGATAGACCTGAATAGTTTGCGACAAAGGCAAATGCTAATACTAATCCAATCGACAATATCGGGAATTTTAATTCAATTAAAGTGTCTTTAAAGGATGTCAGTGCATTACTTACTGACATTTTAAGGACCACAATTGAGATCATTGCTGCGATTAAAATGGCTGTTCCAACAGCGCCTAATAAATTAAGTTTATATATTGCTGCATAAGGGGTTTCCTTAGCGACAATAGGTGCACTTTTGATAACGAGATTATGTAAGTAAGGTACTTCAATACTGATAGTGGCAAAACTTAATGCCAGTTGTACATCTTTAAGACTCCACAGGGTTACAATCGCTGTGAGAATAATAAAGGGAGACCATGCTTTAAATATCTGGCTATTAGAAAAAGTAGATTTAGGGGTAGTAACTCTTTGTTTCATTCCTGAGAAAGTGAATATTTCTTTTGGTTGCCAGACTTTTAAAAATAACGTTAAACAAATTAGACTGACTAACGCTGAAGTAATATCGGGTAATTCGGGGCCGATAAAGTTTGAGGTTAAAAATTGGGTAATCGCAAATGAAACGGCTGCTACTAATGTTGCGGGCCAAGTTTGACGTATTCCCCTGATGCCATCCATCATTGCGATGAGCCAGAAGGGGACAATAATCGATAAAATTGGCAACTGACGGCCAGCGAGTTGTCCAATATGGAATGGGTCTAGTGATGAAACCTGACCTGCTACGATAATTGGGATACCCATAGCTCCAAAGGCGACGGGTGCCGTGTTTGCGATTAAACAAAGTCCTGCTGCATACAATGGATTGAATCCAAGCCCGACAAGTAACGCAGCTGTAATAGCAACAGGTGCACCAAAACCAGCAGCACCTTCGAGGAAGGCTCCAAATGAAAAGCCAACCAATAGCATTTGTAATCGTTGATCTTCCGTGACTGAGATGACTGACGAGCGAATAACCTCAAATTGACCTGTTTTAACGGTGATTTTATATAAAAATACTGCGGTAATAATAATCCAAGCAATTGGCCATAGCCCATAACTAAAACCATATATAGCAGAAGCAAGCGCGATACTAATAGGCATTTTGTAGGCGAGTATCGCGACTGCTAAGGCAATTAATAAGGTTAATGCCCCAGCGATATAGCCTTTAAGTTTTAACACAGTTAAGGCTAGGAAGAAAAACACAATAGGCAGTAAAGCAACCATTGCGGTTAGCCACAAGCTACCGAGTGGCGTGTATGTTTGGGTCCAGGTCATAGGGAAGTTTCCGTATTGTTATAATATGTTGATAAATCGTGTCTCAGCCGCAACATAGCAGATACTAGTGTTTAGTGATGTAGGATCAATCTTAAATGTTGCAATAAGTGATGTGGGTCACGAGATGTGTGGATAAATGATGACGGGGAAATACCTAAATAATAATCAAGTAAAATATTGACTGTTTTAGCTATATTCACCAAGCATCTAATTTAGGTTTTATTAATATTTGTTATGTTATCAATATTATTTTTTGTGAGTCGTGAAATTAACTAGAGTATTGTGATTTTATGAAAAACTAGGCTGTACTGGTTTGGTTTTTTTGTAGTGTTTATAACAGAGCGTTTATAAATATTTGTTTATCTTTAGATATAGAAATTAATAGCAATCAATGCAATGCAACTAATAATGCAGTTATCTTATTGTGGCATGAATTGAGCTATAGATGTTGCCATACTCTTGTCTATGAGTTTGCTTGGCTGGAAATTTACCTTGCTATATGTGGCTGTGAGTATGACAGTAGGTTGAAATTTTTAATTTTGCAGCACAGTTCGTTGAGGAAGTAACATGAAACAAGTCAAAGTATTAGGCAGTGGTTGCGCTAAATGTAGCAAAACCGCTGAGATGATTGCGGACATATCAGAAGAAATGGGTGTGGATGTGATTGTAAAAAAGGACACAGATCCTCAAAGCCTATTGAAATTTAAAGTGATGAAAACCCCTGCGGTAGTGATCGATGGTGAGCTCATACATAGCGGCTCAGTACCGACGCGCGATGAAGTTGAGGGGTGGTTAAGGGACTAGCTGTTGTAAATATAGGCTCATATTAGTGAGTTCGCTGAATAGTTGCACGGATTATGCTCGTTAGAAAGCGCTTAAGCTAAAAATGCACACCATTGTCATCCTGAATCCTTGGCAATGGTGGTGTAATATCATCAGTATACGATTAATGATATTAAATATAATGTGTTTAAAAACAATGCATTGATGCTTTGCGTAGTCATTTTATTATGGGGTTTTATTGGCAACGGTTTAGTCGGCATTGCATTATCTGGGCGAGTTTATTAAGTCTATGTCGTAGGAGATTGTTTGCAGATTTCGACTTCTTTTATCAGTATCACTGCTATGATTTTGATTCAGTAACCTCGTCAAGTTGCGGGATGAGTGCCAATGCAAAAGTGGCTTAGGGTATTAACACGTTTCTACAGTTGGTTATTTTTTACTGCACGTCTGTTTCGTTTAGGGCTTTTTCTAACGCTAAGTTTATTAGCTTTACCTTTATTTGCTGCTCAAACATCTCCCAGATTAACCCAAGTATTAACGCCCACTACGGATTGGAAAAACTCCGCTTATATCACCCAAGCATTTAGTGAAGTCGCCCTAAAAAATGAGTATGACCTTGCTAAACATAGCGTGCGTAAGTGGCGCATACCGGTACGAGTGTTTATTGAGCATCAAGTGGGTGATAAGGCGCTGCACACTCAATTAGTGTTGATGCACTTAACACACTTAGGCCAGATCACCGGCCTCGATATTCAACGGGTAGATACGCTCTCAGAGGCGAATCTGCACTTAGTGTTTACCCGTCAATCTCTATGGGCAAGTGAGGTGATGCGCTTAATGGGACCGAGCTCGGTGAAAAATGTCCATGGCTCTGTGTGTATGGCAAAGTTTGCTCTCAATTCACGGCAAGAGATTGAACGTGCTTGGATTATTATTCCTGTAGATCAAGCCAAAATGCACGGTAAGTTAGTGGCTTGCGTAGTGGAAGAGATTACCCAAGTGCTTGGTTTACCTAATGATTCAGAGAAAGTATTTCCCTCCATCTTTAACGACAAAACCCCGCAGGACTTACTCACCGGGCTCGATTTCATTTTGCTTAAATTACTCTATAGCCCAAGTATTAGCGCTGGAATGACGGCGGCAGAAGTCAAACAGCCTTTGCAGAGCTTGCTCGAACAATGGCTGCGCGATGGCACTATTGCTAACGCTGGCAAAACGGTACGTCAAGGTCAGTTGTACCCATTGTTAGGTTATTGATGACTAAGCATTACAGCTAAAGTTGACATTGCTCGAACGTGACTAATTAATCCTTTTTGTTTTAGGAATAAGGGCATAGTCTATCTTTATATGAGATAAACACCTTGGAGGGACACCATGCGAATGACATTGCAGTTTTTAGGGGCGACAGAGGAAGTGACGGGTTCGTGTCATTTACTCTCGGTTGATCATGAACACTTATTGCTCGACTGTGGTTTGATCCAAGGCGGTAAATCTGATGAGTTGCGTAATCATGATCCCTTCGCATTTGATCCTGAGTCTATTTCTGCTGTCGTGCTTAGCCATGCCCATATCGATCATTCTGGGCGTTTACCACTCTTAGTCAAAGCGGGTTTTGATGGGCCTATTTACACCCATAAAGCCACGGCAGAGCTGTGCGCCATCATGCTCAAAGATGCGGCTATGCTGCAGACCCGCGATACCGAAAGAGTCAATAAAAAGCGTGCTAAACATGATCTTGACCCCCTAGAACCGCTATTCACCGTTGAAGATGCTGAACTTGCGATAACCCAATTTGTACCATTGGAATACGGTCAAGTGACTCGGGTTATTCCCCATGTGGATATTTGCCTCTCAGATGCAGGGCATATTTTAGGTTCCGCCTTAGTCGAGTTGTGGTTAGGTGAGGGCAAATCACAGAAGAAAATCGTCTTCAGTGGCGATCTTGGCCGTGCAGGTATGCCGATTTTACGTAATCCTACCTTAGTGGATACGGCAGATTTAGTCTTAATGGAAAGCACCTATGGCAATCGTTTTCACCGTAGCTGGACGGATACCTTAGCCGAATTGAAAGCCATTTTTGCTAAGACAGTCAACGAGAGCCAAGGCAATATATTGCTCCCCGCTTTTTCGGTTGGACGAGCACAGGAGTTATTATATCTATTTCATTTATATGCTAAAGAATGGGATCTCGGCCGTTGGAAAATCTGCCTAGACAGCCCGATGGCAATTGAGGCGACCCGCGTCTACGTTAATAATTATCCGCTGATGGATGAGGACTTTAAACGCTTTACCCGCCAACATCCTGGGCAGCATCCGCTGTTGTCGAATGTCGAATTTATCCAAACGACCGAAGAGTCGATAGCGCTGAACGACGTGCATAAGGGATTGATCATTATCGCAGGGAGCGGCATGTGTAACGGTGGACGTATTCGTAGCCACTTAGAGCATAATTTATGGCGCCCAGAATGTGATGTGATTATTTGTGGTTATCAAGCGCTTGGAACACCAGGGCGTGCCCTCGTCGATGGCGCTGAGGAACTGTCTATTCATGGTAACAGCATTAAAGTCGCGGCTAAGTTACACACAGTGGGTGGACTTTCAGCCCATGCGGATCAAGCAGAGTTATTACGTTGGTATCACCATTTTGAAGGCCAGCCGCCGTTAATTTTAGTCCATGGAGAACCCGAGGCGCAGCATGGATTAGTCGATGTGATTAACCAAGATCCTCAGACTAAACCAAAGGCTATAGCAATTGCGACCCAGGGTGATCGATTGGATTTAAATGCACTGCCGCAGTTAGTGTGGAAGCCTTAAAAGATTTGAAAGTGCAAGTTCAAAAGTTGGGTGGAAATGCCATTATCTTCTACACGTGTGGCAAAGCGAGCTCGCGATGAGTTGTATTTTGAATGTAATGGTGAAGGTTTTTCTATCGAAGATTAGCGTTTAGTTTTATAAAAAAGCTCACATAGTTGTGAGCTTTTTTATTTTAAATCAATCAGGTTACTGTATTAGTCCGAGTTGTTGTCAAATTCAGTATCATCGAGTAACTCAAAGGCGGGGACGACATTCGGTACGTCTTTAAATAAGCGTGTGAAATGGCGCTGTACACCTTTCAAATCGATTCCTGCTAAACCTGATGCAAAACCAAACCAAGCATAAAGGCCACTAAAGTTATCAAACATGGGCGGTAGATATTTAGGCGTAGTCAGAATGCCCTCTTGGCAAGCTTGGTATAACACGGGGATATCTTCGATCGCCAATTTACCGAGGAATAGCATAGGGATGAGTTCAGGAAGGCCTGAGGTTATGGCGCTGCGGATAAAGTTAATGTTTTCCACATAGCCACGCACATAGGAAATATCCTTAGTGAAGAAACTGCCGCCTTCCACCATACCCCCACGGAAAACCCTTTGGGTGACACGGTAACTGTCTGTCGCACTTAGATTCAATCCTCTGAAATAATTGAATACCTCTATAAAGTCAGCACCATTTTCAGCCATATCGACCGCGGCAACACGGTCACTAATTCGCCGAGCCCGTCCTGGATTTGAGCTTAGCGTCAGCATTTCCAGTAAAACGGCTAGACCTTCTTGGGTTGCTGCTACGCGCGGAGAACCGACACTGAGCCAAGTGGCGTGGGGTTGAGCTCGGCCGTTTAGTGTTGTGCCGACATGCACCCAACCTTCGTGAACTTCATATACATTAAGATCCGATTCGCTGAACATTGCTTTGCTATTGAGCTTAACGGTATCGCCACCGACTGCAGCGTCAGAGACGATACCGTCACTAAGGCGTACACGCATATCATCGCTATGGAAGTATTTTTCTAAACGTTGGCTGAGCACGTTAACCGCTTCTGGCGCGCTAATAATTTTAGGGTGATGTTTATTCATGTGCCTCGCCGCGGGCAACGAGAAAATGTAGCTGAGTTTATCACCTAACTGGCGCAAGGTATGGCGATCGCCATGCAGTTTATGGCTAGCACTGCCGTACAATTCTTGGCTGAGCTTACCAAAGGTTGGCGTGCCTCTGTTCCCCAACATATCGATGACAAGGCGATACTGATCGACGTTTGCCACTAATATTTTGCCGAGTTTGTCTCGTTTACCCAAACGTCTATGGATGTCCTGCTTTAGGGAGGCTAGCTCAGCTTGGGTTTTAACAGGATCAAAAGGTAAAGCAATGTTTTGATAGAACTCTTGCTTGATAGCCGGAAGTACCGTGCCCTTATTGGAGAGAAAACGTTCCTCCATTTCCCGCGGCCATTTAATGGCATCTAAGATTTTTATTGGCGTTTGAATGCGAATTAATTCATCGGAAAAACGGCGTAGATCTTGTTGATATTGGGCTAACGACTCAGACATTCCCGTATATCCTGTAGGTAATTTCAGCGAGAGAGATGTGGCTAATCATAGCCTTAAACCTCATTTATTCATATTGATTCGCAGGCTAGCGGAGGAAATATACCGATTAAATAAATTAGCTGTTATCGATTTTGTGAATCATTTTGGTGTACTTGTTACAATTCTAGCGCTATGTCTATGGGACATAAATAAGTAACCATCTGTTTAATAATATTTTATTGATATGACATTCAAGCTGCTTTGTTCTTGATATAGAAATAGATTGATTGGAGCAAAACATGACAGCGATGAGTTATTTGAGTGTGCTAAGGCTGAATGCTTGTTAATCAAAACTCAAGCTGACAAGAGTGGTAAAAATGACCGTGATGACGCGATATTAAATCTGGAGGTTAGTGAGCTAAAGCAGAGTAACACCCAGCATTATTGACTGGGTGAGATATTCGATTTTAGTGGGCCAAAACTCAGTGAGTTCGAAACAAATGATCACCGACTGAGATCATCATCCCATCATTTTGACCACGAGATAGCGAGATAGAATTGGCTAGAAAAAATCGTCATCTCCTAATGCACGTTTTAACTCCGCCCGCTCGAGGTAGTCTTCTAAACGCTTTTTGACTTCGCGTCTATGCTGCATTGCCTCGGCGGCTTTGCTGTTTCTTGGTGTGGTCATTGCCTCAAGTTCAGTATCGTTGGGCACGACTTCAGTAATATGAGCCATAACGAATTCCTCTTGTTGTTCCTAACGACTTTCTAACTAAAAAGAGTATGGTAGAAAAGCAAATAATTTTGTGAGTTAGGGTGAAAAATTCTTCCCGTGAGTCGGATGATTCAGCTTACTGCTGTTTGGCGTAGGCACTAGACTGCAATTGAATATTTGATTAATTTAGTTTTTGCTTATTTTGTGATTAAGAGCACGGTATAGTCATAGATATATTCGCGTTAATTCCGAGTTAAATAGTAGGATAAACTTGAATTTAGTCATAATTACAACAACACTTGTACCTGTGTTTGTTGTTAATCGTTTGCTAGGGAATTGGCTTACATGGACAAGGATCAGTTTTCTAAATCACTCCCCCCATCTAATAATATCTACTTTAGCGTGCTGAGCTCTAGCTGGCTGATGATAGTGGCTGCCTTACTTTTCATGGGGATCTCTTGGTATGTGCTTGAGCAATATCTTAGGGATAGAGGTGAAGAGCGTTTCGAAAATAGCGTTCAAGAATTAACAGAAGCTGTGAATCGCAGAATGCTTGCCTATGAGCAAGTCTTACGTGGTGGCGTTGGCTTATTGTTATCGTCGAGTAATGTGACACGTCAGGAATGGCAAACTTATGTCATCAATGCTCATTTATCTGAGTATTACCCAGGTTTTCAAGGTTTTGGCTATGCTCAGTTACTTCAACCTGAAGCATTAAGTGCGCACATCCAACAAGTTCAAGCTGAAGGTTTTAAAGACTATAAAGTTTACCCAGAAGGAACGCGTGATCAGTATTGCGTGATTGTGTACTTAGAACCCTTTGATTGGCGTAATCAAAGAGCCTTGGGTTATGACATGTGCTCCGAGTCTAATCGATATAAAGCCATCACTCGCGCTATTACCACTGGACTGCCGACAGTTTCTGGCAAAGTCGTATTAGTTCAAGATACATCTGATGATGCTAAAGCGGGATTTTTAATGTATTTACCGCTTTATCAAGGCACTACAACAACAGAAGCTGAGCGTAAACAGCACGTGTTTGGACTTGTGTATGCAGCGTTTAGGATGGATGACCTCATGCAAGGGATTATGGGGGAGCGATTCTCAGGCTTGAAACTTGCCATTTATGAAAGTCCGCAGGCAAGCGCTGACAGTTTAATGTTTACCAGCAGCAAAGTGGCCCCGAATGAGCAGGATGTGTTTTATCACTCGCAGACTGACTTAGTTGGAGGGCAGTTGTGGCGTTTAGACATTTCATCACAATCGCGTTTTATCTCGAGAGCGGAACAGACCCAAGGTATGTGGCTCCAATTTATCGGTTGTGGTTTTATTTTGGCATTGTTTTACTCAGTGTTAATTATGGCGCGTAATCGATATAAGGAGTCTTTACTGACTTCAGAGTTAATTGCTAACGAAAAACGCTTTAGATTAGTAATTGAAGCCTCTCCAAGTGCGCTATTTATGGTGGATAAATCTGGATTTATTACTTTAGTGAATACCCATGCTGAACGTTTGTTCGGCTATACCAGAGACGAGTTACTCGGTCGTTCCATCAATATGTTATTGCCCGAAACCCTAAGGGATGCTCATCAGCAGCACATGAGTAACTATTTAGTGCAGCCTATTGCGAAAAATATGTCGATGCGGGATGACCTGTTTGGCTGTTGTAAAGATGGCAGTCGACTCGCAATTGAAGTGGGGTTGACGCCTATTCATTTTAGTAATGGCATTTCTATTCTCGCGACAATTAATAATGTCTCTGAACGTAAACGCATTGAAGTTCAGCGTGCAGAACATATGCTTGAGCTTGAGCGTATCAATCAAGAATTAGACAGGTTCGCCTATATTGCTTCCCATGATTTGAAATCCCCCTTACGTGGTATCGAGCAGCTAACCTCTTGGTTATCAGAGGATTTAGTCGATAACACCAATGAAAATGTACAGAAATACCTAGGGCTTATCCAAAGTCGTATTCATCGAATGGTGTTATTACTCGATGGACTATTGATGTTTTCTCGGATTGGTCGTGTTGATACCGAAACTACTGAAGTGAAAAGTCGGCAACTGGTTGAAGACATGTTTGCGCTCGTCGCGCCGCCACAGGGATTTGAATTAGTCCTAAAAGGTGAATTTCCAAATTTTTATACCGTAAGACCATTGTTGGAATTAGTTATACGAAATTTAATCAGTAACGCCATAAAACATCATGACTTAGGTACAGGTGTGATTACGGTTTCATGTGAGGCGGTTGATCAGCAGTATCGATTCAGTGTGATAGATGATGGTCCGGGGATATCAAGCTCATATCATGAAAAAGTCTTCGAGATGTTTCAAACACTTAAACCAAGGGATGAAGTTGAAGGCAGTGGTTTAGGCTTATCACTTGTGAGGAAAACGGTTGAAAGTTTAGGTGGAGAGATTCAGCTTAAATCGCAGGGCCGAGGTTGTTGTTTTTGCTTTAGTTGGCCTAAGCAAATAGTGAAAAAGGAGCTTCTATGAGCGCAGCAAATCACTATCAACAGGTCACCATTTTATTGGTTGATGACGATGACGTGGATTACATGGCCGTGCAGCGGGCGATGAGACAATTGAGGTTACTCAATCCCTTAGTGCGTGCTCGGGATGGGATCGAAGCATTAACTATTCTAACGAGTTTAGACACGATCAAAGGTCCGTATCTTATTTTGCTCGATCTTAATATGCCAAGAATGAATGGGTTTGAGTTCCTTGAGCGAATACGTTCAGATCCTTCTCTTTCTTCGTCTGTCGTTTTTATGCTCACCACGTCGAGTACCGATGAAGATAGGATGAAAGCCTATAGCCATCATGTGGCTGGTTACATGGTTAAAACTGATATGAAAGACGGTTTTAACAATATTTTTAATATGCTTGAAGGTTATTGGCGAATAGTGGAGCTCCCATCCGCATAAGGTGAGTATATGGATTTACTACTGATCGATGATGATGAAGTTGATAGAACTGCGATCATCCGAGCACTCAGACAGTCAAAGTTGACTTTTAATGTGGTCGAAGCAAATTGTGCATTTGATGGTTTAAATCTCGCATTAGAACGTCATTTTGACGGTATTCTATTGGATTATTTATTACCCGATGCTAATGGCTTAGAAGTGTTGATCAAGCTCAATGCCATGACGCAAGACCAGACCGTAGTCGTTATGCTTAGTCGCTATGAAGATGAGAAACTGGCTCAACGCTGTATTGAACTAGGGGCACAGGACTTCTTGCTTAAAGATGAGGTTAACTCGCGGATACTAACCCGTGCAATTCGTTATGCGAAACAAAGATCTTCAATGGCGTTGGCGTTACGCAATAGTCACCAAAAACTAAAAGAGCTAGCTGAACACGATTCGTTGACTAAGCTGGTTAATCGCTATGGTTTTGAACTTTGTCTTAATCGAGCGATAGCAAGGGCCAAACGTTGTCACGACTATTTAGCCGTTATCTTACTCGATTTAGATGATTTTAAAGCGATCAATGACACTCTAGGCCATCAGACGGGGGATATTCTTTTAGTTAAAGTAGCCGCTCGATTAAGTGAAGTACTACGAGATGGCGACATTATTGCCCGTTTAGGTGGGGACGAATTTGTCGTGCTAGTCACTGATAATGATTATAAATATTTCCCTATGATTGTGGCTAATCGATTGTTAAAAGTGTTTGAGGACGTGTTTTGTCTCGGTGATAACGATGTGCTTATTGGTGCCAGTATCGGCGTGGCTTTTTATAATGAAGCGGCTTCGAACAGTTCTGAGCTGATGAAATGTGCCGATATCGCTATGTATCGCGCTAAAAAAATGGGCCGAAACCAGATTCAGTTTTACTCAGAAGCTTTAGATAAAGAGGTGCGTTACCGTAATCATATCGAGTCGAGTTTGCGTACTGCCTTAAAAAGAAATGAATTTAAGGTTCATTATCAAGCGCAAGTGAATGCGAAAACCCATCAGCTGGTGGGGATGGAAGCCCTTATCCGATGGCAGCATCCTGTAGACGGCATTATCACCCCAGATCAATTTTTACCCATAGCCGAAGAAATTGGATTAATGGAGGACATTGATGATTGGGTGCTTGAACAAGCCTGTATTCAGGCACAGGTTTGGTTAACCCAATTACAGCCAACAGGGAGAGAATTTACCATTGCCGTTAACCTGTCTGCATCGCAAATTGGAAATGAGAACCTGTTTGATAAAATAGCGAATACGCTGACTAAGACAGGACTTCCTGCTGTAGCATTAGAGCTTGAAATTACTGAGAATTGCCTTATTGAAGATCCCCATGAACATGCCAAAATGCTCGATAGAATCGCAGAGTTAGGGGTGCGTTTTGCCCTTGATGATTTTGGGACGGGTTTTTCGTCCTTAGAACATATCAAATTGTTTCCCATTAGCGTGCTGAAAATCGATATAAAGCTTTGTCGCTTCCTATGATAAGGATGATAAAGACACTCGTTTGCTCGCTGCATTACTTAACTTCGCCCATGGGTTTAATGTCATATCAGTAGCTGAGGGCGTTGAAACGATTGAGCAGGCTGAGTTTTGCACTTCTCGCCATTGTACTGTATTACAAGGTTATTTGTTTTCTCGTCCCTTAGATGCAACGGAGTTTGAGGCTAAGTATATTCTGCCGCTGTTAACTTAAACCGAGTTCCGAGTGTGATAGGTCTTGAAGTATTTCATTAGCATAATGATTTCGTCTGGTGAGGAATATTTTCTTGCTTTACACTGAGCAATAGACAAATATCAGCCTCTTTTTCTGTCGCTGTGCTTTTGGTGCCGCAGAACGGTTTATTCACTCATGCTTAAGTTGGTCACTCAGCAATGAAAATAGGTATTTTATCCCAATTCCCCCAGTTGTATTCAACACAACGTTTAGTCGCGGCTTGCCAAAGTCGTGGACATGAAGCGGTCGTGATCAATACGCTGAATTGCTATATGAATATTAATTCTATTAAACCTAGCATTCATTATGAAGGTACTGAATTAGTTGGGTTTGATGCCATCATTCCGCGTATTCATGCTAGCGTGACTTTTTATGGTTGTGCCGTTGTACGTCAGTTTGAAATGATGGGCGTATATGCCGCGAATGATTCAATCTCCATTGCGCGTTCGCGGGACAAATTGCGGGCACTGCAACTACTTTCCCGCAAAGGGATTGGCATGCCAGTGACGGGTTTTGCCAATAAGCCAAATGATATCCCAGATCTCATCAATATGGTGGGTGGCGCTCCGTTAGTCATTAAATTACTCGAAGGCACTCAAGGGATTGGTGTCGTACTCGCTGAAACTAAAACGGCTGCTGAGAGCGTGATTGAAGCATTCTTGGGGCTCAAAGCGAATATCTTAGTGCAGGAATACATTAAAGAATCCAATGGTAGTGATATTCGTTGTTTTGTTGTCGGTGACAAGGTTGTTGCTTCGATGAAGCGTCAAGGTCCCGAGGGCGATTTCCGCTCTAATCTGCATTTAGGGGGTTGTGGTGAGGTGGTAAAAATCACCTCTGTTGAGCGTAAAATGGCTATTGCCGCTGTGAAGGCGATGGGATTGGTTGTCGCGGGAGTAGATATTTTACGTTCTAACCGTGGCCCACTGATCCTTGAGGTTAATTCGGCGCCAGGCATTGAAGGGATTGAGCAAACAACAGGGATTTCAGTGACTGAGCCTATTGTTGAATATATTGAGAAAATGGTTGCGGCCCGTAAAACAAACCGGTCAATTATTGCCTAGTAGGTGATGGTGATAAAACGACGCCACTTTTTAAGGTGGCGTTTTTTATGTTTAGAGCTTATAGATCAAAACTGTAGGAATATCCGAGTACTAGTTTGGCATCATCATCGGTGAGATCGGTATCTGAGACCATAAATGACACTGTGCCTATGCTGGTATCTGCGCTGAGAGTCACGTTATAGTCGGCATAATTATCTTCGCCAAACCAAGATTGGACGACATCACCGTTTGAGTAACCATAGTGCACTGATAAATTCAGCTTTTCAGTGAGAGGAACGGATACCGTCGCGGCAAGATAACTGAGATCTTTATTATCTAAAGGATCGGCGGCCAGATCGTCACCGGCATTGATGACTTGGGAGTAAGCAAGTTCGAGCCATTTCCACGTGACAGCAGCATGGAGCTCACCAAAATCAATACTGCCCGGCGCGTCTGGATAGGCGTAGTAGAGATAGCCAAAGTCGTAGCTGATGTCTTCGGTAATACTGCCGCCATAACCTGCATATAGATCAAGCTCGTAGCTAGTATCATCACCAAAATCCACATTCGATGCCCAAGTTCCCGCATAAAATCCAGAATCGTGGCTGTAGTCAAGGCCACCTTGGATTGCGACCGCATCTTTAGTTTGGGTCGCACCGCGCCATAGATAATTAGAGGTACCGCCAATGTTGCCTGATACGGCTGCAAAGGCGTTGCCTGCCAGTAACATTCCCGTCGATAAGGCCAAAACGCTGTACAGTGATTTCTTCATGCTCATCCCCTCGATTGACTTATTTATCGATTCACCATTGGCACACTCAAAGTCAGCTGTGGTCATTAGTGCATCTTGGTTTTTTTCTAAGGAAGGATTTGCTAATCACATGCCACTATTACAATGCCATGTAAAACAAGGTATTAGAACTTGCAATGTTAATGAAATGTTTTTATTTGCCAGTTTGTGGGGCAGAGGCGCACTTTTGTTGTGCAAAAAATATTCAGTGCTTCACTGGGATTGGGCAAAAAAAACGCCTCACAATGGAGGCGTTGTATTGAATTTTATAACTTAGTTTACGCTGTCACGTAGGGTTTTACCCGCTTTAAACTTAGGCACTGTCGCTTCAGCAATTTGAATTTCTTTACCCGTTTGTGGGTTACGGCCAGTGCGAGCGGCACGAGTCGCTGTTTCAAAAGAACCGAAACCTACGATGGAGATTTTGTCACCATTTTTCATTGATTCGGTAATAGCTGCTTCAAAAGACTTCAATGCGCGTGCTGCTTCTACTTTCGTTAGATCGGCATTTTCTGCAATTTTGGCGATTAGTTCAGTTTTGTTCATTTTTATTGTCTCTTCTTTCCGTAGATTTATTTGAAATAAGCGTGCCTAACATGCCATAAGGTTTAACACTTGGAAAGCCTTTTGCGTCTAGCGTGCAGCAGGATGTTCAGTAAAGCGCAGAATATTTACTCAGTTCGTGACTTAAGTTTTATTCTGGTTTTATTCTTCTAACAGTTGATAGAGTAATTTTTTAACAAGTTTGGGTTCAAAGGGTTTGTCACATAAGGCATTTACACCCGCTTGGGAGACATTGCTGAGGTGGGTATCGTTGGCTTCGGAAGACACCATCAAGATGGGAATGTGCGATTGTTGGCTTTCATTGCGGATAAATTGTGTCAAAGCTAGCCCATCTACACTCGGCATATTGTAATCAGTGATCACTAAGTCGAACATATTGTGTTTCATTAACGCTATGGCTTGCGCGCCATCCTCGGCCTCGGTAATCAGCTTCATCCCTAAGTTACCAATCGTACGTTTAATGACGTTTCTTGCCATACGGCTATCATCGACCACTAATACACGCACATCTTGTACATCGAAATTACTGAGGTCGAGTTCATCGTGGCTGAGTAAATCAATCGTGGCATTCAATGCTGTACCTAAATGGTCGGCACTGAAGGGTTTAGGTAGAATCGCTACTACACCCGATTGGCGGAATATTTCAAGTTGCTCACGGCGGCACTCACTCGAGACCAGCATAAATTGGATATCTTTGCAGTCAGCGTTGGCCCTTAAGTAGCCCAAGAGATCGATGGCAGTGCCATCATCGAAATGCATGGCGCTCGCAATAAGGTCAGGTTTATGGCGAGCAATAATATCTTTAGCCGCTTCTATGTTTTCTGCGGTTTGAATGCTGAGAATGCCTTCTTGTTGTAAGCGCTGAATAATAATTCGACGTTGTGTCTCTGAAGGTTCTACCAAAAGAATAGAAAGTTCGCTGGGTGATAAATGGCTCATAGTCTACTTCAAGTTAAGAGTCGTAAGTATTTTACTGGGTCGCTAAGCTACGCTATTGATAACAGCTTAGCAACAAAGTCCATTACTGAGTTTGGCGGGTCAAATAGTGTCTCGTGACCTTAGAAAATGCGATCCAATACTGCACGAGTAAAATAACAATAATGCTCACTGTGAGTGGCAACATAGGAATGTTGTGGCCAGAAACAACCACTTTTACATCCTCAGGGGTAATGCGATAGGCAATAATTGCTGTAATCCCCAGAGCCGAGAATCCTAAGGTTTGCATGCCAATATAAATTTTCAACACTAAGCTAGACCACGGCGCGCGTATGAGTATGCCAACGAGCACGGGGAGGACGCCTAGGGTGAATACATCAAAGGATTGCGTTGTCACAGCCCGTAAAAGTGCGGCAATGCTGAAGAGGCAATATAAAGCGATCAGTAGCATAAGACGTTTAGGCATAGATGGATATGTAGACAGGTAGAGAAGAAGATGAGCAAGTGTAGGAAATGCCCTAATCCGAGTCCAGCATAACC
Organism: Shewanella sp. SM73; assembly: GCF_025653795.1. Taxonomy (NCBI): domain Bacteria; kingdom Pseudomonadati; phylum Pseudomonadota; class Gammaproteobacteria; order Alteromonadales; family Shewanellaceae; genus Shewanella; species Shewanella sp. SM73. The sequence goes on along the minus strand of NZ_JAKKRY010000002.1, from coordinate 374,556 downwards.
TTAATATCGTGTAGAATAAGCCTTTTGCGAAAGGCTTATTCTATTAGGTGAAGTTTATGACAGAAGTTGAGTTTTGGGGTTTAGTCACGCGTACGGAAGCGACGCAATCACAGGAGTCTTTGACTCAAGCACTGAAGCAGAAACTTGCCGAATTGAGTAATGAAGAGTTAAAAGCTTTCGATAAAATCTTTGGTCAGCAGATGCGTCGTAGTTATTTGTGGTCTGTTTGGGGGGCGGCTTACATTATTACGGGCTGTGATTCTGAATATGCTTTTGCCGAGTTTAGGTGTTTTTTGATTTCACTCGGTAAAGAAATTTTCGAAGGTGTGGTTAATCAGCCTGACACCCTAGCACGTTTAGTCGCTTGGCCAGAGCGAGATGCCTATGCTTACCCTTTTGTAGATGAATACGACCTTATCGCAGGGCAATTATACGAAGATAGAACCGGTGAGGAACTGCCCTTTATGCCATCGGGCAAGGCGACGCCCGTGGGTAAAAAATTTAGCACTAAGCCCAAGGATTTAAAGCTGCAATACCCTGAGCTGAGTGCCCGTTTTCCATTTTAATCTTGGCAATACCTTATGAGCGTAAGCAAGCGTTGGTAGTGACATCGAAGGTCATGCCGTATTTAGGGCAGATGTCGCTCATAAACTCATGTTCTTGCGCGGTTAATTGTTGACTAAAATCTTGCTTAAGCTGCTCTGTCATTTGATGTTCAGCCGCATTTTGCGCCTGAGCCAATTTGCTCAAATGAACAGTCACAGCCTGTTGCTGGCTGATGGTCAATGGTGCGGCATGGCTTGAAAGGCTGATACTCGTTCCAATTGTCAGCAGTGCCAATAAAGCGAGTTTTCGTGAATATGGGTTGAATAGATAAGCCGTTTTTAGGTTCATAGGTAAGCTCCAAGTTAAAAATTACGTTTAACACGTTAGTTCTAAATCGTGCATCCTTAGACGGTAAAGAAAACGAGTTTTACTGTGAGGAGCTGAGTTTATTGTATAAATATTGAACCTATGCTGAATGGTTAGTTAGTGCTCATTCTTCATTTCTTCGCATTGAAATCCTTGCTTACGAGTATCGAACTGGCACATAGATCCACATTCCCAAGGCACATTGTCGTAGAAGGCAGATTGTTCGCGTGCAAAATCGCGGCAGGTATTATAGCTGTCAAAGTTATCAGTTTTTTTATACTTTCCTGAATCATAGCCATGGTTGTAGATAAAGGCTGACCAAGTTTTAGGGCCAGTATTTTTGTCACTCGGGGAGATAAACCAAATCGCACTTACGACGCAGGTAAACAGGATAAGAATGAACACAGGTACAACAGGGAATTTCATTTTTTATTAAGTGGGCAATGTAAACAATAGCGGAAGGATAACGCTTTTTTTGTCGTTATGCGCGTGAAATGTTCACAAATTGATAACTATGCACTTACTTGGTGCAATTCAGATACAAAAAGATACGTATCGGTTGTGATAGTTAAATAATATTTACTTAATTATACAAAAGCTTACGACACATTTGCTGTACTTATATCAGTTTTGCGTTAAGCTCTAGTTCAGGTTAGATTTTGTACTGTGGTTCTCAGAAAGTTATCTAGGCCTTGGAGGCAAACATGAAAATTCAGTCCCTTTTACTCGCAGGTGTATTAAGTTGCAGTGCGGCTTGGGCGGCCGATGAAGCGCCTGTGGATCCCGTCACCGAAGATGGTGTGGTTAAAATTGTTTGGCAAAGTCCTAAAGATTATCGCGATATAAAATCATCAGGGGAGCTCCAATCCCGTTATGAGAAGCGCTTATTTGAAACCTTAACTGAAAACATCAATAAAGAAGCTGCAAAGATTTTAAAGCCAAATCAAAAGCTTGAAATGACCATTACCGATGTTGATCTGGCGGGTGATATGCGTCCAACATTTGGTGCGACCGCCAATGATTTACGCATTATCAAAGACATTTATCCGCCACGTATGACTTTTTCTTATCAAGTCATGGAAAACGATAAAGTGATTATCGCGGGCGATGAAAAACTGTCGGATATGGGGTTTATGGGTGGGATCCAATCTTTAAATGATAAACCTTTTATGTATGAAACCAAAATGTTAACCGAGTGGTTAAAGAAGACGATTGCACCACAACTTTAATGACCCATATCGGTCGCTAATGCTGAGTATTAAAGCTGTTTAGCTATGCCGTTAGGGCCTGAGTGTCGATAATTAGATGATTTTCTAACAGGTAAAATCCGTTATTTGCGGATTTTGCCTGTTTTTTTGCCCTAGCGCTTAAGGTCGATAGACTATGTTCATGGGCGTTAAAGGTGAGTGCGGGTGGTAAAATGCCTACACACAGACTGATCAATTGATGGTAACAGGCTTCACCTTTTCTATCGTCGGCGAGCATTTCCTGGGCCAGCCAATGATCTGCGCTATAAAACAAATGCTTATGGGTTTCAAAATCCGCTAGAATTCGCTGGCAACGGCTGATCATATGCTCACAGGTGCTGATAATGACAAAGTCATCGCCGCCGACATGGCCAACAAAGCAATTGTCGCTTTTATACTTCAGTAACAGATTCGCCACTTCACAAATCACTTCATCGCCACGGCAAAATCCATAAATATCGTTATAGGGCTTAAAGTTACACAGATCAAAATAGGCTAGATAAAAATGTTTCTTTTGGATCTTAAGGCGTTTTAATTCCTCTTGAATGGGCACATTACCCGGCAAGTCTGTAAGAGGATTTGCATGGCGCGCCATCTTAATTCTGTGCTCTGTGATCCTTTGTAGCAAATCCTTGGTATGGCCTATGCCGAGTAGTTTACCACGGCGAAGGATAATGAACTGTTGTGCTACCGTATTAGCACTCTCTGAGGTCAGTAATTGACTTACGGTGGATAACGGTTCGTTGGCCTCAATCTGGATAACTTGCGGATCCATCACTTCACTCACAGCATGATTTTCATGTAAGGCGCGACCATAGGGTGTGCTGAAGAGTTCAAGTAAGGTCGCGCGGCTGATAATACCGAGTGGCAACTGGTTATCGGCCACTACAACCGCCTGTAATGCAGGTTGCGAGATAAAGGTGTCACTTAAAAATTTGAGTTTAAGCGTGGGCACTACGGTTATGGCGCTCGTGCACAGGCTCTCGGCCGATTCGCTGTATCTAGGTTGAATTTGAGTATTGCTTGGCACTAAGGTCGCTTTCATCGCGCGGCAGGGGAGCACTTCTGGGCGACCGAGTAAGTAGCCTTGGCAATAGACGATACCCAGTTGTTTGAGTACGGCTAATTCCTCTTGCGTTTCAATTCCTTCGGCTATCACTTTGCAGGTTAAACTTTGGCATAACTCCACAATCGAGCGGACAAATTCCTGTTTGACGGGAGTCGAATCAATCTGATGGATAAAGTGACGGTCGATTTTGACATAGTCAGGTGACAATTCTGACCAGAGTCTCAGACCCGAATAACCAGCACCTAAGTCATCGATGGCCGTTAAAAAACCTTGGCTACGATAGTGATTTAAGCAGGATTTGAGTAAATCGATATCATCGGCGGGGTATTGTTCTGACAGTTCAATCACAACCTGTGATGGCGCTATGCCGAGTTGTTGCAACAGTTGTAAGGTCATGCCCTTGGGGTGGGCGGGATCTAATAATGCCTTGGGCGAGATATTGATAAACAGCTTGCCTTGAAACTGGCGCAACTTAAATTGCTCGAGTGAAATACGGCGACAAAGGGTTTCTAGCTCGCTTAATTTACCTTGATGTTCGGCGGTCTGAAATAGCGGGACTGGGGAGTATAACGGGCTGTGTTCAGGGCCACGGCTTAACGCCTCAAAACCATGAATTTTATGTTCTAATATATTGAAAATTGGCTGAAATAAGGGATTGATTGCAGCTTTAGAGATTATTTTATCGAGCTCTTTAGCCAGATCTAAACTTGTCATTACGTCAGCCCCTTCGTCTATGTGAGCGGAGTCTATGACTTAGAAATGACAAAATGATGACAGTTTTTGGGAAGCTTAGTGCTATCTATCTGTGTTGGTGGGCTTGAATAGATATACCATGGAAAGAGCTGAAATCTAAGGTGAGTTTCAGCTCCTAATCTCGGTTTAGCTTTGCTTCTTAAAGGCCTGCAATGTTTGCAGTAATGCGCCTAACTGACGCACATAGGTTTCGAGTTCTTTAGGATCGAGCGTTTGATGTTCTTCCATGCGAGTTAAGTCATCGACCAACTCTTGCACATAGGGCAGAAAGCGATTACTCGAAGCGATAAAACCTTGTTCTGCCGTGAATATGCTGGTGAAGTTTCCATGGCCAGCTTTCTTTAGCTCATCTAACTTAGCGTCGGCGTCTATGGCTTGGCGATAGGCGATTTGAAGATTTTCTTTCAGTTGCTCTACAACCTTGGTATGTGGCATAACAGCGTCTCATTGCAAAATTTGCAGGAATTATAAGGGGCAAAGGATATGGCAACAAGCCAATGGCGACTAATTGCATCAATCTGTTTTATGGCGTTAGCGGGTTTGAGCGCAAAAGTGGTGGGTGCAGAAACCGATAAACCACCATTTTATCAAGTGCAATGGCAAGGCAAGAGCGCGTATTTGCTGGGTTCGATTCATATTGGACGTGCCGACTTTTATCCTTTACCCACCCAAATTGAAACCGCGTTGGGTAAAGCTAAGGGCTTAGTTGTAGAAGTCGATATCAATAAAGTCGATAGCACAGCCTTACTGCAACAATACGGCCGCGCCGATAAAACTAAGGGTTTAGATTGGCAGAGCCGAGATAAGCAAACGGTCGAGAGCATGACGCCCTATTGCGCGGCCACGGCAAATGTTTGTCAGTCGATACAATCTTTTGCACCTTGGCTGCAGGCTACTCAAGTTAACTTATTGCGTTATAACGACTTAGGTTACAGCACGGATTATGGCGTTGATATGCAGTTGATGGCTCGATATGCGGCTTTGCCTGTGTATCCGTTGGAAACCGCCGAGTCACAATTTCAATTGTTAGCGTCTTTTAATAGTCAAGAGCAGTGGTCTATGGTGCGTGAGGCGATTAGCGCATCGGATGCGGAGCTTTTATCGTTAATAACGGCTTGGCGTTCAGGTAATGAAACTGAGCTTGATACCATAATGCAGGAGCAAATGGGCGGCGAGGGCGACACTAAAATGCTAGAGAAAATCCTCTGGCAGCGAAACCATGTGATGGCCGATGGCATTATAAAATTAATGGGCTCGACTGACGTGACTTCACCTTTGTTTGTGGTGGTTGGTGCTGGCCATGTGGTGGGGGATAAAAGCGTGGTGCAATTGCTAGAGCAAGCAGGCGCCAAAGTGAGCGCCTGCTGGAAACAGACTTGTCAGTAATCGTTTAGGCAGCGCGTTTGTAACGACGCGCGTTCACACTGCAAAGCTTTGCCCTAAAAAGTGCACATATCGGCCGAGGGAAATATAGGGTTCGCGTTGCGAGTACTCCAGCTCCATTTGTAGCAGCTTGTGATAGTCGAAATCCGCGGGCTGACTCTTTTTCAAATAGTCGTGGATTACACGCACGCCAGACTGGCTGATGAGCGACATTCGCCACTCGCTAAACCAATCTTTAACTTCTTGAATATAAAGAGGATGAGTGGGAGTTAGTCGCACTTTCTTCTTCACTTTTAAATCAGCGGCGACGTAATCGAAATTGCCCGACACTAAAGCATGAAAGCGCATGGCTTCTTTGTTGTAAAACATCAAAGAGAATAATCCGCCGGGTTTTAGCATAGTAAGTAAACCCGCTACAGTTGGCTTAGCATCCGTTAACCATTCAACGACCGCATGACACAGTATGATATCGAAATAACCATGGTTATCGACCGATAATGCTTGGATAGGCGCATGGATAAGCTGGATAGCTAATGGTTCAGGGGAGGCATCAATTTGTTCTTTGGCTTGAGCCAGCATCTCAGCAGAGATATCGCAGAGTACAACTTCGTGGCCGAGGCGCGCTAATCTTTGGCTAAAGTAACCAAAACCACCGCCCGCATCTAATACTCTGAGTTTTTTATCCCCCAGTTTTGCCAGCGCGGGGACGAGGTCGCGCCATAGCACTGCGGCACGAATTTCGCCCTTGGGCGTACCATAGATGTTTTTCGCAAATTTTTGCGCGAGCTTATCAAAATTCTTATCTTGCACGTGATAACTAGGTTAAAGAGAGTGGAACGATAGTGTGGCACAGTCGTAAATTTTTCGCACTCTGGAGATGTTATTGCCGAGTTGAGATGGATAAATTTGCATCGTTAATTTTTAATGTATTGATTTTATTAGTAGTAATTATTCCTACTAAACTTAGGGATACACAGAACTCAGTGCTCTGGGTTATAATCACGCCGTTTTCGCCAAACCTGACTCTATATACCCAAGCGACCTGAAGATACGAGTTTCAGAGCGCCTAGGGTGCTTCAATTCAAGGCGCATCAATGACAGAATGTCGGCCACCTTTTGAATTGATGCAACACGGAAGTGAAGTGCCCTAGGCGCTCCGTCCCGGCGGGTTTTAACGCACTTTATGCTGTGTTGGTTATTTTGAACTTAGTCCACTAGGTCCGCAAATAACCGCAATCGCCATGGATGGCGTGAATGCCATTTATGCAGGAGCAATAAAGGGCCTTGCCTAAAGTGCGTTAAATTCCCGCTGAATCCTGCATTTTCAGGTTGTTTGGGTATAGTTGTCCATTCGGAGAGTCAGCATCAGCCCTTATTAAGACGCAGTACTGCCTGTTTTACACTCGTTATCAGCTTGATTGATCAGACGTTACTCGTCTGTGCGGGGTAATTTATGACAATGTATTTTTGTGCCAAGGGATAGTTAATTAGAAGGTACTCAGACTTGAATAATGCATATTGTGTTGAATTGAACGCGATGCCGTCGCTGTTTTCTCTTTATCGCAAGATCTTCTTTGGCCGTAAGCCTGGTTGGGATCAACAGCCGTTGCCCCAAATCAAGGTGACCGCGCCGCATGTGACTGTGTCTGAAGCTAAAGTAAGCCAATATGCGCAGGTGTGTGGTTTTCAATTTGACGGTAAAGTTCTACCGCCAACCTATCTCTACGTGATGGCATTTCGCCTGCATGCGGTGATCTTTACCCACGATGGGATCACTTTCCCACTGCTTGGGATGATCCACCTTAAGAATCGTATTCAAGTGTATCGGCCTGTGACGGTGGACGAGACTTTCTCCCTCGAGTGCGCTTTGACCACGAGCCGCGAGACGGATTCTGGCTTAGAGTTTGAATTTGTGTCTAAGGCGTTTGTGGGTGAAGAACTCGTCTGGGAATCGCTATCCACCTATTTATATCGTATCGATGTTGCTGGACGTCGCGTTCGCCCACCTAAAGCCATTGATATGGCATGGGAAACACCACAAAGCTGGAGTTTGAGTGAAGATTTAGGTCGTCGTTATGCTAAGGCATCTGGCGACTATAACTTGATCCATCTGCATCCCGTGCTTTCAAAGCGTTTTGGCTTTGATCGAGTGCTCGCCCATGGCATGTGGTCTAAGGCCCGTTGTTTAGCAGAGTTGATGCCAAGTATTGGCGATCGTCCATTCACTGTGGATGTGACCTTTAAGCTGCCACTCTTGATGCCTGCCGATGTTGGATTTGGCTATGAGCAGAATGCTAATAATATGGTATTTGAATTACGTGACAGCAAAGGCCGTCGACCTCATTTAAGTGGCGATGTGCAGTTTTAAGCCGCACTCAATAATACATACAACCACGGCGCCTTCTGGCGCCGTTGTTGTTTATGGTTGTTGCTTTTGAGAAACAAAAATCAAGGTACGCTGTGACCCATAGATGCCTACCAGATACTGAACCATTGCTAATGACTGAGCTCGATCTCATTGGCGGCGACGGCGCTCTTGAGCCGCTCGAACGCAGGGCAGATTATTTGATGCAGATTAAGGAATCGCTCATTAACCCTTTCGACGGCTATATATCTTAAAGCCAATCACCTAATATCCGCCCTATTCAATGAGTGTTGTTAGTTGAACTCTCATACTAAACCAGAGTGTATCTGAAAGGGAGAAACCGACGCATGCTGACAGATATGGATATTTCGAATCGCGCTAGCCTAAAAGACATTAATGAACTGGGCGCCGACTTAGGTCTATTACCCGAAGAGATGATGCAATTTGGTCACACTAAAGCCAAGGTCGAGCTCAGTGTGTTGCAGCGTTTGGCTGGGCAGTGCAAAGGCAAATTGATTATCGTCACCGCAGTCACGCCTACGCCTCACGGTGAAGGTAAAACAGTGACTAGCATTGGCTTAACGCAATCGTTAAATGCCATAGGCAAAAAGGCCTGTGCCTGTATTCGCCAGCCCAGCATGGGGCCTGTATTTGGGGTAAAAGGTGGCGCTGCGGGTGGCGGTTATGCGCAAGTGGTGCCCATGCAGGAGATGAATTTGCATCTCACGGGTGATATTCATGCCGTGAGCAGTGCCCACAATTTAGGGGCTGCGGCGATTGCGGCGCGGCTATTTCATGAAGCGCGCTTAGGTAAGGCGGAATTTGAGGCGCAATCTGGGCAAGCGTTTTTGGATATCGATCCCAGTGAGATCCGTTGGCACCGAGTGGTCGATCACAACGATCGCTGTCTTAGGCAAATCCAGGTGGGCTTAGGCGATAATAATGGCCCAGAGTACGCCTCCAGTTTTGATATCACCGCCGCCTCAGAGTTAATGGCGATTTTAGCCTTAAGTCATAATTTGGCGGATATGCGGGCGCGGATCGGTCGTTTAGTGCTGGCCTTAAATACCCAAGGGCAAGTGATCACTGCCGAAGACTTAGGTGTCGCTGGCGCGATGACGGCCATCATGGCGGATGCGATAAAGCCGACGTTAATGCAGACTTTAAATGGTTCACCTTGCCTTATCCATGCGGGACCCTTTGCCAATATTGCCCACGGTAATTCATCCATTATTGCTGATGATATCGCCCTCAGACTGGCGGATTTTGTGGTGACTGAAGCTGGTTTTGGCTCAGATATGGGCTTTGAAAAGTTCTGTAATATCAAGGTGCGTCAATCGGGTCAGGTGCCGGCCGCCGCTGTGCTGGTCACCACCTTAAAAGCGCTGAAGGCCAATAGTGGTTTGGTGTCTGAGTCAGATATCAATCTACCAGATCAGGCTCGACTCGAAGCAGGCTTTGCAAATTTAAACTGGCATATCAATAATGTGGCTCGCTATGGTATTCCTGTGGTGGTTGCCATTAACCGTTTCGCCACTGACACTGATGCCGAGTTGCAATGGCTAACTGAAGCCGTCAACGCGAGCAGCGCCTTTGGCTGTGAGGTCAGCGATGCTTTTAGCCAAGGGGAGGCTGGCGCTGTCGCCTTAGCGCAGACTGTGGTTCGCGCCGCTGAAACCGAGAGTCAGTTCAAGCTGTTATATTCAGATGAAGCCTCATTGGAGGCTAAGTTATCCACCTTAGCCGAGGTGGGGTATGGCGCAGCGGGCGTTAGCCTTTCTATCGAGGCCAAACAACAGGCGCAGCAGCTGACCGTATTAGGTTATGGACATTTGCCCCTGTGTATGGCCAAAACGCCGTTATCAATTAGTCACGATCCTAGCTTAAAGGGCGTTCCTCAGGACTTTGAGATCCCAGTGCGTGGTTTAGTCTTGCATGCTGGTGCGGGGTTTATCACCGCCTTGGTGGGGAATGTGATGACTATGCCAGGACTAGGGCTGAAACCGGGTTACTTAAAAATTGATATTGATGCGCAAGGTGAGATAGTCGGCTTAGGCTAACACTTGATGCAGAGATTTATAGGCCAGAGATAAAAATAAGGGCGAGCTCATTGCAACGCCCTTCTTCTCTCGTTTAACGCTGGTTTAAAGCGGTGATTTCGTGGTTTGATAGATATGCACATCACGCTGTGGGAAGGGAATACTGATCCCTTCGGCGTCAAAGCGCATTTTCACTTCGCGGGTAATGTCCCAATATACTTCCCAGTAATCTTCCGGTTTTGCCCAAGGGCGAACGATAAAGTCGACCGAAGATTCGCTCAATAGATGTAGTTTAATCGTCGGTTCTGGCAATGGTTGTACCTTAGGATGCGCTTCGACGATGGACTTGAGAATCGCTTCAGCCTGTTCGATGCTATCGCTATAACTGATCCCAAAGGTCATATCGACTCGACGTTGATGCTCAGCTGTGATGTTGTTAATTGTGTCACCCCAAATCTTATTATTAGGAATAATAAGACGTTGGTTATCCATGGTTTTAATCGTAGTGGAGACCAGACTCATGTGACTGACGCGTCCGGTGACGCCAGCGGCGTTGATCAAATCGCCCACATCATAGGGACGGTAAATTAAGATCATCATGCCTGAGGCGAAATTCGACAGGGTATCTTGCAGGGCAAAACCAATAATAACACCCGCGATACCAAAGCCTGCGAGCAAGGGACCAAGTTCGATCCCAAGCTGTGAAAGGGCAATTAACAGCCCGATAGTAAAGACGGCTTTACCTGATAGCGAGGTGAAGAAGTCTTGTAATAACTTACTTAAATTCAACTTAGAATTGCTAACGGTATTTTTCACTATCTGTTTGGCTAACTTGCCGGCGAGACCCGCAATAAACAAGATCAAACAGAAAACAAATAACTTAAACACGACGGTAGGGCCGTGATTAATCGCTTGTTCTTGTGCCGTATTTAGCCACTGCTCAACGAGACTTGATGCCACATCAAAGTTCAACACATCTTGAGTGATATCACCTGAAACACTAAAGAGTGTCTTTTTCAGCGCGGCGGTATCATGGCCTAAAGCGTCGAGTAGGCTGATGTCGATATTTAAGCTCTGACTATTTTGTGCTAAGCGTTCCTTTAACATCATTACGTGGCTGGTTTGCGCCGAAGTGACATCTTTACCTGCATTGGTTGCGGTATCGATTGCTGCTTGTAGTTGCTGCTGGGTATAAGTCACTAAACTTTCTAGCGTATCGGCACGAGCTACTAAAATTTGCATCAGTGATTTTTGTGCTTCGCTAATATCTTGGCCAACTTGTTCGAGCCAAGTGAGCGTCTCGAGTTGTTGCTTGTAATAGGTGTCTTTTTCTAATTCGCGCTTTGATATTTCCAGTAGAGTCGCATCATCTGTGCTCGAACCTAATTGCTGTTCTAATTTACTAATGTTGTCATCGATATAAGCATCAATTTGTTGGATGTAGTTAAGTTGTCCTTGGATTAATGGTTGCAGAAAAGCTTTGTCGATTGGCGTTGCTTCGAGCAGATCTTTAATCTTATTACGTAACTGTAAGGTTTTGTTTTGAATTCGATATTCAACAATTGTCTTCAATTCGCCTTTGGCATTTTTTAGTTTACGTATATCCGTATCGATAGCCTGTTGCAGCATTGCCAGTTCAGCCTTGAGCGTTACAGGAGTGCTGGATGGGCTTTCGGTTGCAGCGACAGGTTCAGTTTGCGCTTGGGATGAAAGGCTGAGTAGTGGTATTAGCAGGGCAAACACGAGAGCGAGGTAGCGGTGCATAGGAGTGATCTTAAGTAGAAATATGTCTGAGTATGATAGATGTTGCCGGATCTACTGTAAAATATCTGCGAGTGAAATAGCCCTTGGAATTAAACTTTTTTAGGGTGGGGTTGATTTGAGCTTAACCTTGAGTGCGGTGCTTTATCTGCTTTTTCCGACATTTTGGGTATTTACAGGCCGAACTCTAGTCGGTATCTGGTAAACTTGCGCATCGTTATTTAGGAATCGTGTTTTCATGTTGTGTTCCCATTGTAATCAATACATCAAGGTCAGTGACATTAGCAAGCAAAGAGGCAAAGGTTTCGACGCTCAAGTGCGTTGTCCCCATTGTGCGGCTTGGTTAGGCCGCAGTCCAACATTGGCTAAACTCAAGTTATTAGGATTTTATTTGAGTGTGTTTACGGCGGGATACAGTTACTTTGATGCCTCTGTGCGGTATTTTGCGATCCCTGTAATGATTTTTTCGTTGATGTTGTTGTTTGTGAGCCATTTTATGGATCAAGTCATCACCATTGAAGCGCCCGAGCAAGTCGATGATAGCGATCAAAGACAGAAGTATCGTTAGGCTAATAAGTGGATTCGTCATGGATAGGAAAATCAGCGGTACAATTTTCCAGAGATGAACATCATTTGAGCGCCTTTAGCAGGCGCTCAAAATGCAACTAAGAGGATTTAAGGGGCGAACTGCAGGCGCGCTTAATGAGTCTTTGTTTACTGCACGACTTGTTCTTGACTCGTTAAGGAGTGCTCAACGTAATAAATACCACCAAATATCACCGCGCTGAAGATGACTATCCCTAAGATAAGCCCTAAGTTTTCACGAAAAAATGCTAGCATAATAGTTGCCTTTAGGTGGATAAAACGGAGCCATATCGAGCTTGATTTCGTCATTGTGCTCGCAGACATAAAAACTAAATACACTATAGTTACACTCACTTAAGCTAATCTTAAATGCGTTTTTTTACCTGAGTTCTCGCAAGATCCTACCGCTATTGATACAAGGAGTTATTGGTAAGACTGGGTACCTCAAATATCTTGTAACCTTTTGCAAAGCGATTACCTTATTGCAACTTGCTATTGCACTGACATAGACTTATGCAACTTTTTAACTATGGGGACGACTGAGTGAGACTTAAAAGTCACATTAGACGCACAATTTCGGTATGGCTTGCTGCCGTACTGATATTGCTGTCTCTTGCTGCCTCAGCCCATAGTGTGACCCATCTTGATGATGGCGCTAAGACTCACTGTACCCTGTGCTTCCATCAGCACCAACTCAACAAGATTTTATTGACCCATCCGCTGACGCTGAATTTAGCTATACAGCATTTCGATGTGGTCGAATTTATTTTACCCTCCTCTATTTTTGAACACGTCAGTGTTTATCGCAGTCGTGCGCCTCCCTTCGCTCTCTAAATCAACTTAAAATTTTAACTTATTGTATTTCTTGATGACTTAACATCGGTCGTCGAGTGCTAGTTGTATTTTGGAGATATCATGACTGTTTTAAATACCCGAATTTCTTTGGTGGCTTTGGCGTGTGCGCTCGTTTCGCCTAGCTTATTTGCAGAAGACTCGAGCTTGACCAACCCTAATATCAGTGGTGTGCTAAATGGATATTATCAGACGGGAGAACGCCCATTAGCCGAGAGTCCAGATGGCTTTGGTTTAGGTGAAACTGAACTGGCGATGAGTGCCAATATCGATGATATGTTTTACGGTAAAATCACCGCAGTAGTTGAAATGCATGACGGTGAGACTGAACTGAATCTGGAAGAAGCCTTTATTCAAACCATGGCGATGCCAGCGGGGTTTTCTATCCGTGGTGGCCGTTTCTTATCGGACATTGGTTACCTCAATAACCAACATTTACATACTGATTCCTTCACCGACCGTCCTGTGGTTTACCGTGCATTTTTAGGGGGACATTATTTTGATGACGGTATACGTTTTAACTACGTAGCGCCGACGGACTTGTATTGGACCATGGGCGTTGAAGCCTTTAAGGGCGATAGTTTACGTGCTGCCGATGAGCATGGTGAGCGTGAGTTTAAGAAGGTCGGTGTTTATACCTTGTACTCAAAAATAGGTGGCGACATAGGCGATAATAGCTCATGGCAAGCGGGGTTGAGTTACTTGCGCAACGAAAATGGCCAAGTGACTGCCCATGAAGAAGGGGAACATGAAGATGAGCATGCCCATGGTGATGAGCACGAAGGTCATAGCCATGCCGCATCTTACACAGGTAAAAATACCTATGGTGCTGATTTTGTTTATAAGTGGGCGCCTAACGGTAACTACAAATATCAAAATCTCACTGTGAGCGGTGAGTACTATCGCGTGAGCGATTTTACACCTATCGATTTACATCCTGAGGATGCTCCGAGCCAAGATTACCACCAAGGTTGGTATCTGAGCAGTGTGTACCAATTCACGCCGAGCTGGTCAGCGGGTGTGCGTTACGGTGAAGCTGATACGCAAGAGCTCCATGGCGATCATTTTCATGGGCAAAAGTTGAAGGAATCTGAGGTGAGTTTGGCTTGGCATTCTAGCCACTTCTCGACGGTTCGTTTCCAGTATACCAATCAAAAGGGTACTAACTTCGACGGAATTGAAGACGATAACATCTTCACTATTCAATACATTATGTCTCTGGGGGCTCACGGTGCGCATCAATTCTAATTTAGCTAAATTGGCCGCTGTGGCCTTATCTGTCACTTATACTGGTTTGGCCCATGCCGAGCTGAATGTGTTTGCCTGTGAACCTGAATACGCGGCATTGACCAAGGAGCTTGCTCCAACGGCTAGCATCTATTCGGCAACGACGGCATTACAAGACCCTCACCAAGTGCAGGCGCGTCCGAGTTTGATCGCTAAAATGCGTCAGGCGGATCTTGTGGTGTGCGCAGGTGCCGATCTTGAAGTGGGTTGGTTGCCTATGCTGCAGATGAAGTCGGCAAACGCAAAAGTGCGCTCGACCGATCAAGGCTTATTTTTCGCCGCCGATCAAATCGAGACCTTAGATAAACTGGCCACTGTCGATCGCAGCATGGGTGATGTGCATGCTCAAGGCAATCCACATATTCATTTTGACCCGACGCGACTGTTAAAAGTCGCCACGGCATTGAGTGCGAAGCTGACTCAGTTAGATCCTGCTGGTGCGGCCGATTATCAACAGTCACTGACAGATTTTACCACTCGCTGGCAAGCTGCTGTCCCGCGTTGGGAAGCGCAAGCTAAGGGATTACAAGGTAAAAAAGTGATCGCTTACCACTCAAGCTTCAGATACTTATTCAACTGGATTGGTATCGAGCAAGTGGCAGATTTAGAGCCAAAACCGGGTTTAGCTCCCACTAGCGGCCACTTAGCGAGTCTGCTGACGCGCGCCGAGCAGGGGGATATTCTGGCCGTAGTTGTGGCATCTTATCAGGATGAGCGCGGTGCAAAATGGCTGGGTGAAAAAGCGAACTTGCCCGTGGTAATGCTGCCTATGTCTGTGGGGGGGAATGATAAGAGCCAAGATTTATTTAGCCTGTATGACAGCGTGATTTCCCTCTTAAATGGAGTGAAATAAACCTATGTTTGATCTTGAGCTGATGTCGATTCTGTTGCCTGCATTGGCTGCGGGGATCTTAGTGTTGTCGACGCATATTGTACTTGGGAGACAAGTACTTAAGCGTGGCATCATCTTTATCGATTTAGCGATAGCGCAAGTTGCAGCCTTAGGTGCCATCGTTGCTCACATGGATCACAGATTAGAAGATATCCCTTTTTCTAATGTGTGGATGCCCGCTGTATTTGCCCTTGCTGGTGCAGGTTTTATCGCTTGGTTAGCTAAGCGGATGGCGGGTGAGTTAGAGGCTATGATTGGCTGCTTTTACGTCTTGTCTGCGGTAGCCGCAATGCTGTTGCTGGCAAACGACCCACACGGCGCGGAGTTGTTAAAGCAATTGATGTCAGGTCAGATCCTGTGGGTGAGTTGGTCACAACTGATTTTGCCGGCTGTAGTGTATTCACTGGTGTTATTAGCGATATTCCTGCGCCCCCAGATGTTGGACGGGGCAGGATTTTATCTGCTATTTGCGCTAGTGATTACCTTATCGGTTGAATTAGTAGGTGTTTATCTGGTGTTCAGTACCTTGATATTGCCAGCTTTAGCGTTGAACAAGTACCGTGGTAAAGGTCGGCTATTTTACGCTTACCTCGTCGGTTTACTGGGCTATGTTTTGGGCTTAGTTCTATCGGCGACCTTAGACCTCCCTAGTGGTGCGGCAATTGTCGCGACTTTGGCCGTGAGTGCCTTAGTGATCCGCTTTGTGTTAAGTAAAGTCTCGCCTCAGGCAACTGAGTCTGAAATCCTACCCAAGCACCACGCTTAGTTCGATATTAATCTTAAAGCCCATCGATACACTGGAGGTTCAGTATATCGATGGGCTTTTTTTGCTTGCTTGTTAGCAAGTCAGCTTACAGATGTAAACAATATATTGAGTCCCAAAGCCATGGTGGCTATACTGTCGCCACTTTTACAGTCGGAGTAAATCGTGCTTTTAATCGTCAGATCAATGTTGTTGGCGGTATCTTTGTTGCTTGCCTTTATTTTTGGTGGCTTAGTGTGTTTATTAAGGCCTCGCCATCGCGACAATGTACATATGTTCGCCAAGATCTTCTCATCGGTTGCGCCAATCCTTGGGATTAAAGTGATTGTTCGCCGGCACGAAGATGTGCAGGACGGCCCGTATATTTTCTTAGCAAATCATCAGAATAACTTTGATCTCTTTACTCATACGACAGCAGTTCCTAAAGGTACAGTGAGTTTGGGCAAGAAGAGTTTGGCGTGGATGCCGCTATTCGGTCAAATTTATTGGTTGTCAGGTAATATTCTTATCGACCGTAAAAACCGTCACAGTGCCTTTGATACTATGGCTAAAACGGTTGAAAAAATTAAGCAGAAGAATCTATCCGTATGGATTTTTCCTGAAGGTACACGTTCGCGTGGTCGTGGTCTGTTACCTTTTAAAGCGGGAGCTTTCCATACTGCAATCGCGGCGGGAGTGCCAGTGGTGCCAGTGGTTGCTTCGTGTCAGAGCCATATTAAGTTAAATCGCTGGAATAATGGTGTCGTCATCATCGATATGATGGCACCTGTGCCGACCGCAAGTTTAGATAAAGCCGATGTGAAAAACTTCTCTGCGCAAATCCATGCCAGCATGTCGGCGAGATTTGCTGAGATAAATCAAGAAGCGGCAGCACTTATGGGTAAAACTCTCGCGAGTGATGACGTATAATAGCGCCAATTTGAGCCAGATTTACCTTAACGGAGACAAATCCATGTCTATTGAAAGTCAGTTAAAAGCCCAACTTGCAGAGAATCGTGACATAGTGCAAGCCCTGCTTGACGATGGCTCAGAGCCTGATGCGGAATATATTATTGAGCATCACTTTTCATCGACCAATTTTGACCGTCTTGAAAAAGCGGCTGTGGATGCCTTCAAATTAGGTTTTGAGGTAAACGACGCTGAAGAAATGGAACTAGAAGATGGTTCAATTATTTTCTGTTTCGATGCTGTCGCGCACCACAAACTAGAAGTTGAATTACTGGATAAAGCCGCAGAACAACTGCTGCAATTAGCGGTAAAACAGAAAGTGGAATATGACGGTTGGGGCACCTATTTCGTCGGCGATGAAATGGATGACGAAGAAGATGAAGAAGATGAAGACGATGGTTTCCCTCATTAATTCGTTGGCGGATCTCTAGTTTAATCTTCACTTGTTTTAAATAAAAATGCCCATCATTGATGGGCATTTTTATTGGGTATACTTAGGATTTACTTGTTTTACTCGTATGTAAAACACTGCAGTTACGGCCTTTTTGTTTCGCTTCGTACAGGGCTTTATCGGAGCAGGAGATCCAGCTAGAACTGCTGGTAATATGGGAGCCAATTTCACATACGCCTAAACTTACCGTCACAGTAATCTTCAGGCTTTCATACACTATGACGGATGCGGCGATTTTCTCCCTGAGTCGCTCGGTAAAGTTCATCGCATCTGCGCCGCTGGTTTTAGGCAATACAACCGCAAATTCTTCGCCGCCATAACGCCCTGCACAGTCGGTATCACGTAAGGATTGGCTGAGTAAGTGGGCGATATGCTGAATGACTTTATCACCCGCCACATGGCCATAGCTGTCGTTGATATGTTTAAAGTTATCGATATCTATCATGACTAAACTTGCCATACCTGAGTAGCGGGCATACAAGTCGTACTCGTGGTCTAAACACTCTTGCCAATGACGACGATTATGCAACTGAGTTAGACCATCGGTTTGGCTAAGGCGTTCGAGTTGCTCGTTGGCAGCTTTAAGTTGCAATTTGTTGATGGCGATATCTGTCACGTCATAAATAATCACACTGATATGGGTCACTTGTCCCGTGAGCGATGCCAGCGGCAGCAGGGTCACGTTCTGGTACATATAGTCTGCACGGCCTGTAATCGGGCGATAGTTTTTAAATTGGAAAACGTACGGACGTTGTTCCCAGCTGATAAAAGCACGGTTTTTAAGCATGAAAACCGATTCCATTTTCTGCTTTAACCAAGTGGCAGGCAGATCGGGGAAGCGGGTAAATAGGTTTTGACCTTTGATCGAATTAGGGGAAACACCGCTGTGATTCTCCATAAAACCGTTCCACAGCTGGATATTGTAATGGCGATCTAATACCACTAATCCCACCTCTATGGTTTGTACCATATCGATGAGCCAGTGTAGTTCGTTCATTGCGCTTTGGTCATTTGACATAGGATAAAATCCAACTGGTTAATCGAGTAAATAGCCGAGTTTATAGCTAAGTGTGGGGATAGAATCCTCGGTGAAGAGCAGTAGCAAATCGCATTGAATATTATGATCTTCAATCCGATAGTTGATCTCCATTGCCAAAGTTCGGTGCCATTTCTCTGAATTATCATGGATCAGATCGTTAACCGTGCAGTGCCGTCCTAGCACGACAGGGTGAGCCTGACTAAATTTCATGTCGAGCTGTTCAGAAATGCCGTTAAGGAAAGCGCCTATCAGTACGTTTCCAGTATCAATTAGAACTTCTATCTCAGTATTTTTGTCTTCTGGATTAGCTAATCCCATCAGCTTGGCCATGTCTTTAAAGCTGGAATCATGGAACAATAGCAGGGCCTCTCCCGCAATACCCGCCCCGATAAAACCTTGGCAGAGCGCGGATACCGTTGAGCTTTCTTCCGTGGCTTTGAGCGCCATGGTTAACTCACTGACTTCAAGCACGTTCACATTAGGGATAGGTAGTAACACGAATACATCGAGTAACTTAGCTAATAGATCGGCGGCGCGTCCCATGGCAACGTTGGCTATTTCTTGGCAAGCGTCGCGCATGTCGACTTTGATCATCGGGACTTCGTCGGTGAGATCTTTCTGCGTCAGCGTTAAGATGCCGTAATCTTGTAAAATGTTGCTGATGGCATCGGCGCTCACCGGTTTTTGAATAAAATCTAACGCACCCAAGGCTTTAACCCGCTCGTGAGCTTTGATTTGAATATCGCCGGATACCACAATAATCAGCGCGGGTAAGTCCTGTTGCTGCACTGTTTGCAGTACTTCATAACCGTCCATTACAGGCATGTTGAGATCGAGAAACACCACTTCGCCTTTTCCAGCGCGGATGGCATCAAGGCCTTCGGCACCATTGGTCGCATAAGTTATTTCCACATCCCACTCTTTGGGGAGTGTGCGGGCCATTTGCTTACGTGCCATGGCGGAATCGTCACAGATGAGTACAGATATTGACATGCTGACTAGTGATCCTTATTTGCCCATTTATTGAAGATAACACTTATTTTTTAGGTCTGACTGACGAATTGCGTTCTTCGGGCAAGTCTGATTAATATCTTTTATATGTAACTTATAGATATCATTGATAAATTTATATTTTCTGATGGCATTAAAATTTGAATCATTGTTGAATCAAATCATGCAGAATCTTAAATCGAACTAGCTAATGTTGAGTAAATAACAAGGATATAGTGACTAAAAAAGGACTATAGAATCCATATATTGCTGCCCAATCATCCTTCGCTGCAGGTAGCATTGCGATACTGGTGTCGATTATTAGTAGTTAAATAGCTAGCGGTTAAATACGCTTAATTATTGAGCTTGCTAAGGCTATCTAATCGAAAAATACATTAGGATTACTGCACGTAGTGATGACAGCCTAACATAAGTTGCCTTCAATCCATGATGGAATTGGCAATATTTTGACTCAAGTCAAAAAACAGGCTCATGTTATATCTTTTAGTGAATTATGCCAAACGTGTTAACATTTATTCTGGACTGACCAGTAACGGAATATTTCATGAGTGGCCAAAGTGTACAAGTTAAAATCGATGATGGCATCGCCTATGTGTTGCTTAATCGTCCTGAAAAAATGAATGCTATTAACTATTTAATGTTTAGTGAGCTTGACTGCGCGATTAAAAGTATTAAATCCAATCGTGCGGTGCGAGCCGTGATCCTCTCGGGAGCGGGTGGGCATTTTAGCTCTGGGCTCGATGTCAAAAGCGTCATGTCGGCACCGATGCAGGCAGTTAAGTTACTGTTTAAGGGCTTACCAGGGAATGCGAATTTGGCACAGCGGGTGTCACTAGGTTGGCAAACCTTGCCTGTGCCAGTGATTGCCGTGCTTGAGGGCTGTTGCTATGGCGGCGGTATGCAGATCGCTTTAGGCGCAGATGTGCGTATTGCTAGCCACGACAGTAAGTTATCTATCATGGAAGCGAAATGGGGACTTGTGCCAGATATGGCGGGGTTAGTCTCATTAAGGCAAATTATGCCTAAGGATCAAGCCATGTTACTTAGCCTGACGGCAAAAGTGCTGGAGAGTCATGAAGCGCTGGCCTTAGGACTCGTGACACAAGTGAGTGAGACGCCCATGGAAGCGGCGCAACAACTGGCGCGGCAACTGATGCAAACCTCACCGGATGCGGCTGCGGCCATCAAACTTAGTATTAATCGCAGTTGGACTGCTTCTATTCGTAGCCTGCTGTGCCGCGAGTCTATTAGTCAGATTCGGTTATTGTTAGGCAAAAATAGCAAGATAGCGGCGACGCGTCAGTTGAAAGATCCGCAGAAGCCCTATCGGGATCGCCAATCGGGTTGGTAATACTATTTTGTCTGAATTAGCTTAAATCGCCGTTTTTACTGCGCGCCGCTCATTCGGGCTGAAAAGCCTTTAATCGCATTTAAGCAATTTTGCCATGCGCTCTCGTTATCTAAATTGAGCGCTAGGGTAGTTTGGCGATAGTTAGGGCTTTCTAAGGTCACCGCGAGTTTTTTGCGATTGTCGGCCGTCTCCAATGAGGCTGGGTGACCGTCTGGCGATTGAATATCTAAAATGGGCAGCGTAAGTTTTGCTAGTTGTTCTGCGAGTGCTTGATTACGCTGTTCGTCCTCACGATAGGGATTAATGACGATCAGCACATCAGGATCGGCAATCTTCTTCTGGCTTAATAGGCTAATCAATAATCCTGCACTTTGGTCGGCGGTGATCAAAATACGTTTTCCCGCATAATCTGCACCGACGGCATCTAACTGCGACATGCTTTTGACGAGAAAATCTTCCTGCTCTTGCAGATGCTTGCTGTTATCTTCGGGCTTGATTTTAGGGCTTGGTTTGTTGGACGGTGAGCTTAATTGCGCGGCGCCAGGCGAGGTCACTTCAGTGGCGGCGGTAGCAAAGTTAGCTGCGGGCATTTCAGTTGGCGGAGTTAAACTTAAGCTGGCCCAACCGGCAGGATTGATATTGCGGCGTACAAACGCCATCAATCCCGGCGCGTCTGCGGTACCATTGGTGGCGGGCAGGATTATCGCCGCACCAAGTTTCTTTTTACCTTCCCATGGTCGCACTAACAAATCGTAGGGCTGATTATCAATCGTGATTTGTTTAATTTCATTTGTGGGTAGATAGCTGTGATTCGACTTTTTGGCACTGATTTCGGCTGGCACAGATGTTGGCGGAGTTGTTGTCGTGTCTGCCGCGTAGGTAGCGATGGTTGTGATGCCGAGAATGAGGCAAAAGAGGAGTGAAAGAATGCGCGGCATAGAATTGATAACCACCTGTGTAGTCTCATAAATTCATCAGTGTTTGAGTATAACCTGAACAATTACCAAAAAGTGAATTTTCCTCGCCAAAGAATTGCACCTGTTATTTAGTATAAAAAGTCACTTGTAATAAAAGGCCACTTGGAATCGAAAGCCACAGGGCATAAAAAAGCCCAACGCTGAGGCTGGGCTAATTGATGGAAACCTGCTGTTCCGCTTGGGTCTATACGTGGCTGACGAGCACCATACGGATCGCATCGAGTTGTAACTGGCTGGCATCTAGATAAGTGTTTAACTCTTGCATCTGATTGCGCAGGTATTCCAATTCTTCCTCACGGATATTGGGGTTCACCGCCTTGAGTGACTCTAAACGATCAAGCTCTGCGCCCAGTTGCTGAGTCATTTTCTCTCTGGCTTGGGCGACCATTTCATCGACAACCACTTGAGCATATTCTTCACCCTTAGCAAATAGCGGATGCAAAATAGGCTGAGATGCCGTGACTAACTTGCCGCCAATGTGACGATTCACCGCGCTTAATTGCTTATCGAAACTGGCGTAATCCACTTTTGCCGATAGGTCGTTACCGTTTTTATCCAGCAGCACGCGAATGGGGGTAGGCGGTAAATAACGGTACAACTGGCTCGACTTAGGTGCTGAAGCATCGGCCATGTAGATGAGTTCTAAGAATAAGGTACCTGCTGGCAGGGCTTTATTTTTTAGAATTGCGACGCTGGTGGTGCCAGTTTCAGAACCTGTGATCAGATCGAGTCCCGTTTGCACCAGCGGATGCTCTTGGGTGATCAGCGTAATATCATCGCGTGATAACGCTGTGTCACGATCAAAGGTCACTGTTACGCCATCTTCTGGCAAGCCAGGGTAAGTTGGGAACATCATGTGCTCACTCGGGCGCAGAATAATCGAGTTTTCACCCTTATCTTCTTGATCAACACCGATAATATCCCACAGACGGATCACTGAGCCGATTAAATGAGTATCACCGTCACTTTGGGCAAGGCGGTTGACGATTGCCAGTGCCTTCTCGCCGCCGTGTGAGTTGATTTCCAGCAGCTTATCGCGGCCTTGCTCCATGGCGTGCTTGAGTTCTTTATAACGGCTCTGGGTGTGATTGAGCAGGTTTGTCAGCTCATCGCTGTCATCACCCACAAGCACGTTTAATAGATCCTCGGCAAATTCACTGTAAAGCACATGACCACTCGGACAAGTGAGTTCAAAGGCGTTCAGCCCTTGGTGATACCACTGCATCAAACGTTCTTGGGCAGTATCTTCAAGGTATGGCAAGTGAATTTGAATATCATTTTTCTGGCCGATACGGTCTAAACGACCGATTCGCTGTTCCAATAGATCGGGGTTTAGTGGTAGATCGAACAGCACTAAGTGGCTGGCAAACTGGAAGTTACGGCCTTCAGAGCCAATTTCAGAACAGATCAGCGCCTGTGCGCCGCCTTCCTCTTGGGCAAAGTAAGCGCCGGCTTTATCGCGCTCGATAATCGACATACCTTCGTGGAATACCGTTGCTTGAATCCCTTCGCGGGTACGCAGGGCTTCTTCTAAGCTCAGGGCGGTTTCCGCTTGGCTGGCGATGATCAGCACTTTTTTGTTACGGTGGGATTTTAAGAACTCGATTAACCAATCCACACGGGGATCGAACTTCCACCAACTGGCGCTGTTATCTTCAAATTCTTGATACAGTTTTTCAGGGCTTAGGGCTTGCGCCGCTTTCGCCTCTAATGACTTGTGTCCGCCCATCATGCCGCTGACACGTGCGGCAGTTTGATATTGATCTGGCATGGCATGGGGATAAGCGTTAAAGAAACGCTTTGGAAAGCCTTTTACCGAGGCGCGGCTGTTGCGGTATAAGACGCGGCCAGTACCGTGACGGTCGAGTAATTCTTGCAGTAATTCGCTGCGAGCAGTTTGCTGTACTTCGGCATCAATACCGTCTGCTTGGATTAAACGAATACTTGGGCTGATGTCTTTCTCGCCCAGTAATTCGGTCAAGCTGTTGATGGCGGCATCGGGTAATTTAGCGTTACCAGCCAAGGCTTCGGCGGCAATGGCGACGTCTTTATAGCTGTCTTCTTCGGCTAGGAAGGCATCGTAATCGTAGAAACGATCCGGATCGAGCAGACGCAAACGGGCGAAGTGACTCTCATGGCCGAGTTGATCCGGCGTTGCGGTTAACAGTAAAACGCCTGGGATTACTTCGCTTAATGCTTCAACCACTTGATAGGCGCGGCTTGGCGCTTCTTCGGTCCATTCTAAGTGGTGCGCTTCGTCAACCACTAACAGATCCCAATCGGCATCTAGGGCTTGATCAAGACGTTTTTTCTTACGCAGTAATTCGAGTGAACAAATCACTAACTGTTCTGTGTAGAAAGGATTGTCGTGATCGGCATAGGCTTCTACACAACGGTCTTCATCGAATACCGAAAAGCGCAGATTAAAGCGGCGCAGCATTTCCACTAACCACTGATGGCGCAGAGTATCGGGCACGATAATCAGAATGCGTTCGGCGCGGCCGGTCAGCAGTTGTTGGTGAATAATCAGACCTGCTTCAATGGTTTTACCTAAACCCACTTCATCGGCTAACAGTACACGCGGTGCATAGCGACGGCCGACTTCATGGGCAATCCACATTTGATGCGGAATAAGTCCAACGCGTGGACCTTGCAGACCCAGCAAATCCGATGAGGCCAGTTTGTGGCGCAACATTTGGCATTGATAACGCACACCAAAACGGTCGAGGCGATCGATTTGGCCAGCAAATAAACGGTCTTGGGGTTTGTTGAAACGAATATTGTGGTTCAGCAGGGTTTCACGCAGTGTAGCTTGCTCGCCTGTCTCACTGTGAATGCCGTGATAGATCACTATCCCGTCTTTCTCGGTCAATTCACTGACCGCAAGGCTCCAGCCTTCATGGCTTTCAACCGAATCGCCGGGATTGTATATAACGCGTGTCAGAGGGGCTTCTGCTCGGGAGAACATACGGTTCTCACCCGTGGCAGGGAATAATACAGTGACCATACGGCCTTCTACTTGAACCACAGTTCCTAAACCAAGCTCTGACTCGGTATCACTTATCCAACGTTGACCTAAGGCGAACGGCATCTTAAATTCTCATTTCTAGGCGGACTCTAACAAAGGGCGCGTATGTTATACCAATACTCGTGATATTTAAATCGCCCTCTCACCCGTTAGAGCCTAATTCCCAGAGTGCTAGATTACAAATTGTACAAGCGACAAAATTGTCATGCCAGTACATGAAACTGTCACGCTAATGTCACATCCGCGGTTATACACTGCTTCGAGTCTGTAAGGTAAACAATGGTTGCTGTATTGTTATCTCGTGAGTTTGGTGCCAATATCAACTTAAGGTTTAAGTGCGAGTAAAGTGCTATCAACTTGAACCTTATGATCATTCTTTGCCATAAGCTTTGCCAGTAATAGGAGCCGTGTAACTTTTATTGAGACTCAAAAGTGTGTTTAAACTTTAATGAAGCACTCTGGAGGCGCCATGGAACAAGACGACAGAAAGTTGTTTGTACTGGATACCAATGTGTTACTACATGAACCTTTGGCGATCTATTCGTTTAAAGAGCACGATGTGGTCATTCCGATGACAGTGCTAGAAGAGTTGGACCAGATTAAAGATCGAAAGAGTGATGTGAGTCGTGATGCTCGGGTTGCTATCAGGGCATTGGAAGATACCCTAGGCGGTGAAACTACCCCTGAGCAGATTATCAATGGCGTCCCTTTACCCAGCCGAGAGGGTCATGCCGATGCCGTCGGTTCGCTCTCAATTTTCCCTGATCACCTTGTCGATTTTACCTTAGGCGCACTGCCAGGAGATGGAAACGACAATCGCATTATCAATACCGCGCTACATCTACAAAACCTACATCATCCCCGTACCGTTGTCTTAGTCACCAAAGATATCAATATGCGCCTTAAAGCCAAAGGTGCGGGTATTCAATTGGTTGAGGATTATCGAACTGACCAGTTGATTGATGATATCCGCTTCCTCAGTAAAGGCTTTTACCAGTTTGAAGGTAATTTTTGGGAGCACTTGAACAAGGTCTCCACCGAGCGCCACGGTAGACATACAGTGCATGAAGTACCGCTCAAAGACCTCGAAAATGATAATTTTTATATCAACCAATATCTTATCGACACAGAGTCTGATTTTTGCGGTCGTGTTATCGAGCGCACAGACACCCATTTACATATTTTAGATTTAGGCCGTGAGCGGGTGAAAAACCTCGAGGCATGGGGTGTTAAACCTAAAAACGTCTATCAAGGCATGGCATTGCAGGCGCTGCTCGATCCCGATATCGATCTGGTTATCTTAACCGGCCCTGCGGGTTGCGGTAAAACCTTGCTCGCCATGGCGGCGGCGTTGGAACTGGTGGTCGAGCGTAATCGCTACGACAAAGTGATTGTCACCCGAAACACCCCTGAAATCGCCGAATCTATCGGCTTCTTGCCCGGCACGGAAGAGGAGAAGATGATGCCGTGGCTGGCCGCGATTACCGATACGCTCGAAGTGCTGCATAAGAATGATGTGAATCCCACGGGCAGCATGAACTACATCATGGAGAAGGCTAACATTCAGTTTAAGTCGATAAACTTTATGCGCGGGCGGTCGATCCAAAACTCCATAGTGCTATTAGATGAATGCCAAAACCTCACTGCCTCGCAGATCAAAACCATGATCACCCGTATGGGCGAAGGCACAAAATTGATTTGTTGCGGTAACTTAGCGCAAATTGACTCTAACTACTTAACTGCTGTTACCTCAGGTTTAACCTATATTGTCGAACGTTTTAAGGACTTTGAAGGCAGTGCCAACGTGTATCTGAATGGCGTGGTGCGTTCACGCTTAGCGGAATACGCTGAAGAGCATCTGTAAAGCAGGTCAGTTTAATTTAGGGTAATGACTAAGGCCTCAGATATGGAGGCCTTAATTTTATGGAGTAGTAGATTTTTAATCGACTTATCAGTGGTATGAGTAGGCTTTATCTGACAATTATTTTATGTGATTGGCAGTTCCTTCCTGCTACTATATGGAGCTCATAGTTTTTGCCGCCGTAGGCTGAAATTAAGCGCTGCAATCAAGGGTAGTGGATGAAATCGAGTGAGCCGGATCTCCAACTAAAATCGCCGATCCAGAAGAACTACAACCGTGCC
This sequence comes from Shewanella sp. SM73, assembly GCF_025653795.1. Classification (NCBI taxonomy): domain Bacteria; kingdom Pseudomonadati; phylum Pseudomonadota; class Gammaproteobacteria; order Alteromonadales; family Shewanellaceae; genus Shewanella; species Shewanella sp. SM73. Next base: position 347,701 of record NZ_JAKKRY010000002.1, on the reverse strand, counting down.
GTTTTTTATACGTACATCGGCGTTATCGTCATGTCTTTGTTGACTGCATGGATGTTTTTCGACCGCCAAAAAGCACAGCAGATGGAGCAGCGTGAAGAGCAGGTTCAACGCCATGTATTGCAAATCGATCTGCTACTTGAGTCGAGCATTAGAGCGGTAAAAAGCTTACGCAACGTTGCTGTGGATCATTTACGTTTGGGCGAACTCGTGCGTAAAGAACGCTTACCCCAATACGGTAAATTCAACGAAAGCGGCCAGTATTTTACCTTAGAACCTAGCTACGCCCAGAGCGGTGAGCCTTTTACCAACATGGGGAGGATTACTGGTGCGGGTTCCCTCGACGGCCGCGACGACAAGTTCTATCAAGAACTTGAGATGTTGTTTGAGCTGTCACTGTCCTTCCCCGTCGCCAAAGAAGCCGCCCCGAAAGCCTCGGCGATTTATTACCTGTCGAAACGTAGGATCATGTCCTACTTCCCTTGGTCGAATGACGATCAACGTTTTAGGGACGAATTACTCAACAAGAAACAGTTCCAATACGCTACCCCAGCAATGAATCCGCAGCGCAGTGTATTTTGGAGTGAAGCCTATGTTGACTCCACGGGCAAAGGCTTATTGACCACTTTAGGTGTGCCCATTTATTTGGATGATGAGTTCATTGGCTCAATCAACTTAGACATGACGCTTGCCTCGTTAGCGCGGCAAATTCGGGTTTACTTTAAGATGCCGGGCACAGTGATTTTGCTCGACCAACAGAACAATATTTTATCCCACAGCGATTTTGATAGCTCAGATATCAATCGGGTCTATCACATCAGCCAACGTATTCCCTCTGAGCTGCATTCTTTACCTGAGTCGGAATTGTTCGATGCCCACGACGGCATCATTCGTAACGGCTATTACATTCACTCGGTTGCCCTGCATAACGCGCCTTGGCGTTTACTGTATTTGCAGGATGAAGACGACCTATTCCAAGACTCGTGGGAAAAACTGCAGCTGACCTTTATTTTAGTGGTTATCGCCCTGTCGGTGTTGGTGACCATAGTGCATTGGCAGACGCGTCGATCTTTTGTGAGTCCAGCCTCGCGACTACTGTCGCACCTTGAGGGCTGCTCCCAAGAGCCACGTAAGCCACCGGAGAAAATCACCCGTGGCTGGGAGCCTTGGTTCTTGTTGGTCAGTCGGATCTTTGAGGAAAACAAACAATATACCCACCATCTGGCTGAGCAGAATAAGCGGCTCGATAAGCTAGTGGCGCGGCGTACTGAACGCTTAAAAGACACCACAGAGCGGCGTGAGCGCGAATATGCGCTACTGCGATCCCTGCTTGACTCGATTCCTGAAGCGATTGTCTTTAAAGATAAAGAAGGCAACTATTTAGGTTGTAACAAGGCGGCTGAACGCATGCTGGGTTACACAGAGCGCGAGATGATAGGTTTATCATCTGAGGATCTGACCTCGCCTGAAATGGGCATACGTATCCGCGCCGAAGACGAACAAGTCTTAAAAGATCGCACGCCGCTGCGCTACCAAGAAAAGGTCGAGCTTGCGGGCAAACCTGTGCTGCTCGATACCCTTAAGCTGCCTTTCTACAATCGCCGCGGCGAACTGCAGGGATTGATTGCCGTGTGGCGTGATGTGACGCGGGAATACGAATCCGCTGAACAATTACGCCTGTCCGAAGAGCGTTATCACTTAGCTATGGATGCGGTGGAAGATGGCCTGTGGGACTGGTATTTAGACTCTGAACAGATCATTTGTAACCCAGCCTATTATTCTATGTTGGGTTATAAAACCAATGAATTCCCCGCTTTAGTATCGACAATTGATGAATTATCCCACCCCGACGATCGTATTCGCGTCGAGGAATACCGTGCTCAGTATCTTGCTGATCCCGTCGGTGCTTTCGAAATTGAATTCCGTATGTTAGGTAAAAATGGCGGCTATCACTGGGTGTTATCCCGTGGTCGTGTGGTGGAGTTCACCGCCGAAGGTCAGCCCAAACGTATGCTTGGTACCCATAAGGATATTACCCGCCATAAGAGTAACGAAGTGGCGTTGCTTGAAGCCAAGCAAGACGCCGAACTCGCTAACCTCTACAAGAGTGAATTCTTGGCCAACATGAGCCATGAGATCCGCACACCGATGAATGCCATTATCGGTATGTTGCAGTTGGCACAGCGCACTTCGTTAACGGCGCAGCAGAAAGATTACCTCGAAAAAGCCGGTTTCTCGGCGCAATCGCTGCTGAGGATCATCAACGATATTCTCGACTTCTCTAAAATTGAGGCGGGTAAGTTGGAGCTTGAGCGGGTGCCGTTCCCGCTGGATAAAGTGCTCGATCACGCTCTGGATCTCAATGCGCTCAAGGCACAAGAACAAGGCGTCGAATTACTCTTATATGCCCCCGTGACGGCGGGACTCATTCTTAAGGGCGATCCGCTGCGCTTAGGCCAAGTGCTGATTAACTTGCTATCGAATGCGGTGAAATTTACCCAATCTGGCGAGATTGAGCTCGGCTGTGAAGATGTCGGCGAGCGGGATCATCGGATTACCTTGAAGTTCTGGGTGCGCGATACGGGTATCGGCATAGGTAAAGATCAACAGGATAAGCTGTTTGATGCCTTCGCCCAAGCCGACGGTTCGACCACTCGTAAATACGGTGGCACTGGCTTAGGTTTGTCGATCAGTAAGCATCTGGTGTCTATGATGGGCGGCAAGATGCAAGTGCAGAGTGAGCTTGGGGTCGGTAGTACTTTTAGCTTTACCATCAGTTTTGAAATTGCCGAAGCCGCTAAGATTGAGCCTTTGGTCGTGCCGGAAAAACTCAATAGTCTACGCACCTTAGTCGTTGACGATAACCCGACGGCACTGCAAATCTATTCGACCTTGATGCGAGATTTCCACTTCGACGTCGATACTGCCGCCAGCGGCGCAGAAGCGCTTTATAAACTGTCGCGGGCACCAATCGATCTGTTATTGCTCGACTGGATGATGCCAGAAATGGACGGTAGCGATGTGGTCAGCGCCATAGATACTATGGTTGCCGAAGGCCGCTTAGCGAAACGGCCTGTGATTATCATGATGACGGCCTATGCGGCAGAGCCCTTGCAGCATGAAGTCGATAGTGCCAATGTGTTTGCCGTACTGCAAAAACCGTTTAAGGCATCGAGTCTGTTCGATGAGATCATTGCCGCCTTTGCCGATGAACCGAGATTGAATGTGGTTCAGCCTATGGTTGAAGTTCAAGTTGAGGAAGGGGAGCACACAGGTTTAGTGCTGCTGGTGGAGGATAACTTTATCAACCAGCAAGTGGCCACTGAGCTCCTTAAGAGCGCTGGCTACGAAGTGGTGCTGGCCGACAATGGTCAAGTGGCGCTGGATACCATCGACTCGCGGCCGTTTGATGCCGTGTTGATGGATATTCAAATGCCAGTGATGGACGGGTTAACGGCCGCAAGGGCATTGCGTGAGCGTTTTAGTGCCGATGAACTGCCTATCATTGCCATGACAGCCCATGCCATGTCGGGCGACAGGGAAAAGAGTTTAGCAGCAGGGATGAATGCCCACATCACTAAACCCATAGTGCTCAACGAATTATTTGAAACATTAAATCACTGGATCAAACACAAGAACCAGCATCAGAATCGTTAATTTATTTGCTCGGGGCCAGTGATGGCCTCGCATTATTTACTTTAAATCAATCGCTTGAGATAAGCAGTTATCAAAGATGCCAATGACTTATAAGGTAAATAACGCAGCCAGCCGAATCAGGAGGAAAGATGAAACCCCAAAGTGTAGCCTTAGCCTTATTTATAACGCTGTTAGGATTTTCCACCGTTACGGTCGCGGCAGCGGCGCCTAGCGCCAAGATCATTAAGCAGGGCCAAGAGGCGAAAGGGTTTCTTAATCTCTATTACGAGGAGTCTGAGGGAGAGTTATATCTTGAGGTCAATCGTTTAAATCAACCTTTTATCTTAGTTACTAGCCTGCCACAGGGCGTAGGCTCAAACGACATTGGTCTCGATCGCGGCCAACTGGGTCAGACCCGTATGGTGCAGTTTGAGCGCCAAGGTCCCTATGTTTTACTCAAGCAACTCAATACTCAATATCGTGCGAATACCTCTGATGCCGCCGAGCAAAGAGCGGTTGAAGAAGCCTTTGCCGATTCTGTGTTATGGCAAGGCAAAGTGATTGAGGGCAAGCCAGATTTGGTAGCGATCAACGATCTGGTGCTCAATGATTTACACGGCGTGTCTTCCGTATTGCAACAAACAGAGCAGGGCAATTATCAGCTCGATTTGAGCCGTTCTGTCATCTTACCCAAAGGGATTAAATCCTTTGAGAAAAACGCCGATGTGGATGTGCAACTCACCTTTAAAGGCGATGTTGCTGGCGCGCAGGTCGCACAGGTAACACCCGATGGCACCTTAATGTCGGTGCGGATGCGTTATTCCTTTGTTGAGCTTCCCGATTCGGATTACCAACCGCGGGCTTATCATCCTATGAGCGGTTATTTGTCCGATGAGTATCGCGATTATGCCATGCCCTTTGACCAACCTTTAGTGCAGCGTTTTATCCTGCGCCACCGTTTACAGAAAGTGCATCCTGGCCCAGCGCCAAGCGAAGTCGTTAAACCTATTACTTATTATCTCGATCCTGGTGTGCCAGAACCGATACGTTCGGCGTTGCTCGATGGCGCGCGCTGGTGGGAGACGGCTTTTACTCGCGCCGGATTTATCAACGGCTTTAAAGTTGAGTTATTGCCGGTAGATGCCGATCCGCAGGATATTCGCTACAACATGATCCAATGGGTGCACAGGGCGACGCGGGGTTGGTCCTATGGCGCCGCACTGACCGATCCTCGCACCGGTGAAATTATTAAGGGTCAAGTCACGCTCGGCAGCTTGCGTGTGCGGCAGGATTACTTGATTGCCAAAGGCTTAACCGCTGGCTGGCAGGATAGAGTGGCGGCCGAGAAAGCGGCGACAGCCTTGTCGCTGGCGCGTATTCGCCAACTGGCCGCCCATGAAGTTGGCCATACGTTAGGGCTAGATCATAACTTTGCCGCTTCGACCAATCAGGATGCCTCTGTGATGGATTATCCCCATCCGAAAATCCAGCTAAAGGGCAATGATATTGATATTTCCGCACCTTACACTACAGGTGTTGGTCCTTGGGATGATTTTACTATTGCCTATGGTTATAGCGATCAAGGTGATGCCCGTACCCAACAAGCACTGCAAGTCGACTTGCTGGCCGATGTAGCCAAACGTGGCTTACGTTATATCGGTGAGGCCGATTCCCGCCAAAAGGATGCGAGTCAGGCCTATGCCAGTTTGTGGGATAGTGGTGACGATCCGATCGATCAGCTGGGTAAGTTAAATAAAATTCGCACTAAGGCGATTGCGGATTTCTCCAGTGCGGCCTTGTTACCCAATGAGCCACTGGGCGAGCTAGCCGATGCCTTTGCGCCAATTTATTTGCTGACGCGTTATCAAATCGATGCGGTCGCTAAGTTTATTGGCGGCACTGACTATAACTATCAATCTATTGGTGAAGGCAGCCGCTGGAGCTATATTGCGCCGCAGTTGCAGTTAACGGGCTTAGACGCGCTACTTAACACACTCGATGCGGCGAGTTTAACTGTGCCGCAAACCTTGCTCGACAGTTTAGTGCCAAAGGCGGGGAATTATCATGTCACGCGGGAATCCTTCGATTCAGGTCTAGGTGCAATTAACGACCCTCTCGGTATGGCTGAAGTGTTTAGCCGTCATACCGTGAGCTTGCTATTGATGCCTAAACGCTTGAATCGTGTCAGCCAAGCATCCATGGCAGATAGTGAGCAGTTATCGGTGACGACATTATTGGATAAGTTATTTGCGGCGACCTTGTATCAAGAGGATAAGCTCGCGCTGGTCGAAGGCGTATGGATGCGAGTTAACGCTGTGGTGATTGATGAAGTGCTGGCAACGCTGCACGATCCTCAAACCTCACCAGAAGTTAGGGCTGCGATTAACGATCGCGCTCAGTTTGTGATTAAGCAATTGAAAGCGAAGTCGAATCGAGCGAATGTGAGTCTTGCGGCGCACTATACTTGGCTGCAACAGGGTCTTGCTGCGGGTTTGACCGATGCTAAGGTTAAGCTTATTCCTAAGCCGTTAACCTTACCGCCGGGATCACCGATTTAATCCGATGAACATAGGCGCCATTAGGCGCCTATTTCTTTTGGGTTTTTCGGATAAAAGTGTTCGGCTTTACGCTCTAGATGAGTAAAGCGGCGGGTGTTTTTGTAGGGCAGTTTCATAAAGCCCGATACGCCGTGACCTTGGATTTTTCCGACATGATGCAAGATGCGATCGAGACTTGCGCGAAACGCCGCTTGCTTACGCGGATTGAGCAGCTTCAAGTAACTGTGAATTTTTAAGTGATTCGGCAGCGCCTCAAAAATGATGCAGCCTGTGTGGTGAATTTGGTTGATGCGGGCTAATTCCTCCATGATCTCCACCGGCAATTCGAGGTTTTCGTCGGGATCTTTACCGTCTTCAAAGTAAGAGTGCAATCGTGACTTATCTTCTAAGGTGGGTACGTCACCGACTTCGAAGGGCAACTGCAGTGCTGCACTGGCGACAAAAGGCTCGCTGGTGTCAGCTCGTTCGATATGCAGTGTGTCTTTGGCGTTAAAGAAGCAGGCCTTAAACACCCCTATACGTTTAATTCCCCGTGCAAGATCCACCATATTGTTGACTGCAATGATTAACGCACTTTTTTGCTTTGCATCGTAAATCGCAAGATTGGAGTCGATAAACACGCCGGTTTCCTGCCAATGAATAGCCAGACCACCCACGATCGGATATTGCGCTAAACGACCCACTGCGGCGATAAAGCCTTTTTCGGTATCGCCCATGCCAGCGAGGAAGTTGCGGTAATATTTTTCGAGCTGAATATCATCCATCTTAGCGATGGGATCTTGGGCGTTGTGCTCCTTTAAAAAGGATTTACGCGAACTGTAGCTGACGGTTTCAACATCTTTGTCGCGGGATTGTACCCAAACAGGAATTTCACCCTGTAAATCAGCTTTGGGCAGTTCAGGTAAATGTAATCTGTGGCTGTGGCGCATACTTTTTAAAAAGTAATCGCCGGCAATGTTGCGCTGCTGCGGATCAGTGCTGAGCATGCCTTCTAAGGTACGGGCTAATTCTATCGGTAAGCCAATGCTGGTGGGCGAGATCACCTGTGCACCGAAGCGGCTTGCTTGCCCAGAGGCGAGGGCATACAGAGTCGCGGCAACTCCTTGCTCGTCAAAGCGCGGGCTGGAGAGTGCTCCATTGAGTTGCTCTTCGCCGATAAAATACACATCACCCATGCGGGCGTTGGTATGTTGTTGATCGCTAGACATTAACGCCATCACATTGTCTTCGACGGGTTTGTTATGTTCATCCCGCTGCGCAAATACCGCTGAGCCCCAATCGATTAACGATAAGTGTTGTTGTTCAATATCGTAAACTAGATTCGAAGGTTTGATATCGCCGTGCACTAATGGCTTGCCCGTGCGCAGGTAATACAAGATATCGGCGAGTTGGCGGGCGATGCTCATGACCATAGCGGTAGGTAAGGCGCCCATGCGGCGGCAAAGTTGGTCGAGATCTTCCCCTTTTGCCCGTTCCATCACGAGTATTCCCTGTTTACCTACTCGCTCAAATTTGATCGCCCCCGGCACATTGGGATGCTTGAGTAAGGAGAGCATAAAGGCTTCTTCTTCGAGCCGATCTTGAATGTGTTGTGGCAGATTAATCCGTGAAAACTTAAACACATGGGCATCGCCAGCTTGATTGATACCCGCAAACACGAAACCGTAGGCGCCTTTGCCGACCAATTCGATATCGGTATAACCTAATTTGCTCAGCTGTTGTTTACAGAGGCGGATCCACGCCTTGTGTTTACGGGCATCATTGGCTTTGAGCAAGTAAATGGATTGCTCTTCAGAAATATAAAAATGCTGCAGCTGCGGTGTTTGCAAATTGTGCTCCTTGTTTTGTTCATTTAACCAGTAAGCGGGGGAGATAATCAAATAGCGGGTGGCTTTATTTTAGTATTTTGAATGGCATTGATGATCAGCGTCAGGCGCGGCTTACCTATACGATCATTTCGTCACTGACTTTGACTTACATCAAATTAAATCCTCGCGACTATAGGTAATCTTTGGGGCATTAGATGGAATCAATTTTTGTTAATTAACCCACAGACAAAGTGCAGCTAAGGAGGGCGTATGCCCACCCAATATAAAGCCTTGTTGATCGAACTTTTGGAATATCCGCGTAAGCGTATTTTACAGTCAATGGAAGTGACCCATTGCCCGCATGCGGTATTTTTTAATGATAGAGACGAGCAATGTTTAACTTGTCATCAGGGCATGGAATGTATCTGGATGAACCAGAATGACGAGCTGGTGGCCGTGAACGAAAAATCGATTGCCGAGTTAAAACAGCAGTTGTTGATCGCCGTGGACTTTATCGACTCATCTTTAAGCCCACATCATTTATCACGCCGTCAATGCCAATGCGATAACTGTGTTTGGCTGCGTAAAGTGCAAGCCACGTTAGATCAGTAAGTTAGTCTTTACATTGCTGAGTTTGCCGAATGGCAGGAGGCTTTGCATCCACTTTAAAATGTCATTAGAGTAAGGACAACATTAGCGAATAGAGATAAACCCATGGAACCCGGTTTTTGGCATGAAAAGTGGCAGCAGCAACAGATAGGTTTTCATCAGCAAGACATCAATCCTTCCCTCGTTAAGTATTGGCAGCAGCTTGCATTACCCGCAGACACCAAGGTTTTTGTGCCCTTATGTGGTAAGTCGCTAGACATGTGTTTCCTCGCAGAACAGGGGCATCAGGTCATAGGTTGTGAGTTGAATGAATTGGCAGTACAGCAATTTTTTAGCGATAACCAACTCGAGATGACGCAAACGGCCGTGGGTGAACACCAGCATTATCAAACCGAACAGATCAGCTTGTATCAGGGTGATATTTTCACCCTACCTAAGGCTATCACTCAAGACGTGACGGCATTTTATGATCGCGCGGCTTTGATCGCATGGCCAGAAAGTATGCGTGCACAATATGCCAAGCAGTTAGCGAGCTTATTACCTAGCGGCAGTGTCGGTTTATTAGTGACTTTAGATTATCCGCAAGAATCCCTTATCGGCCCGCCTTTTGCGGTATCCTCTACTTGGGTAGAGCAGCATCTAAGTGAGGATTTTGATATTGAAGTATTAGCGTCGCAAGATGTGTTGGCCGACAATCCACGTTTTATTAAGAAAGCAGTGCCTTGGCTTAATGAAGCGGCCTATTTGTTGAAACGTAAGTAGGCTTGACTCGGAAGTTGGATCTGTAACCCCATTGAATTATTCGCGGCTTTCGAGCTTGGAGTTCAGTGGGCTTGTCATTAAAACATCATATCTAAAGTCTAAACTGGCAAGATTATTTAAGACGAAGTGGCGGATAGAAGGCTTTGTTGTCGCGGGACTTTTTTGGATTGAGTTTGCTTGAGCTGGATTAAGTTTGCTTGAGTCAGCGTGTATTTAACTTGTCGGAAGTTTGTTGGTGAGTGACTTACCCTTTACCACGCTATTCGCGATGAACTCTATGCGACTTCGTAATAATTAGGCTCAAGCTCTAGTTGGTTTTGAATGATCTGCACTGCCATTCTGGCGCATTTACCACATTGATCGGCAACACCTAAGCGCTTTTTTACGTCAGCAAGCGAGCTATCGCCCTGGCTTACTGCGTTTTTAATTTGCGTATCAGTGATCGCATGGCAAAGACAAACGTACATATATTAGTCTCCAATCGAATTGTGCTAATTCTAAATGAAAACGCTTATCAAATGCAATCATGTTTTTTGGGTGATTTTCATACTTTAACTCTTTTGTTACATGGCGCACATTTTATCGTCTATGCTAGGTGTGTTTTAGCACTAAAAAGCTAGGCAGTTTTAGAAGTAGGTTTAGGAATACAGAGTCAGGGTGATGATGCCTCACGGATGGATAACTCATGGATGAATAACGAAGAATTAATCAAAGATCCATAAGGTTTCATGAGAACAAATCTACCAGTTACACAGCGAGAATATGATTATCCAGCGGATTGGATTTTATTGTCGACTACGGATACTCAAAGTCATATCACTTACGCCAATCAATCTTTCTGTACCGTTGCCGGTTACGACCTCGATGCCATGCTAGGCAAGCCCCACAACATGGTGCGTCATCCAGATATGCCTCCGCAAGCGTTTGAAGATCTGTGGCGATGTATCAAAAAAGGCGAGCCTTGGAAAGGGATAGTGAAAAACCGCTGCGCCAATGGCGATCACTATTGGGTCGATGCCTATGTCTCACCGATTTCAGTTAATGGCAAAGTCGTCGAGTTTCAATCTGTACGCACTAAACCCACACGCGATCAGGTTAAGCGTGCAGAAATAGCCTATGCGGAGTTGAACAAAAAGGGCAGCGTCAGTGCGTTAAAACGTACCTTGGATATGCCAGTTAAATTGCTGTTACTCGCATTGGTTGCCATGCTACCTATGTTTTACCTTGCTCTGCAAATTGGCTTAATGGGCTTTATTGCCCTAGCGATAAGTGTCCTAGTATTGCTGGTGGGCGGTAATCTGGTGCTGAGTCGTTACTATGCTTTAGTGACTAAGGCGAAGCATATCTACGATAACCCCTTGATGGCGCATATTTATAGTGGAAGCAGTGATGATCTTGGCGCGATTGATTTAGCACTGCAAATGCAGAATTCAGAGCTTAAGTCGATTCTTGGGCGTGCATCGGATTCCTGTTATAACGTGTCAGAACAGGCCAAAATATCTGCCGCCAAGGGCAAACAAATCCAGAGTACCAGTCAGGCTCAACTATCTGAAATAGAACAAGTTGCTACAGCGATGCAGGAAATGACCGCCACATTAGGCGATATGTCCTCCAATTGTGCCGATGCGGCGAGTGCCACGCAAATGGCATCCGCTGAAACTATCAATGGTGATAAAACGGTGTCGAGCACTATTCGCTCGATTCAAGCTATGGCGGAGCAACTGCAACAAACGTCAAAAGTAATTACTGAGTTAGAAGCCCACAGTAAAGATATTGGCACAGTGCTCGATGTGATTCAGAGTATTGCGGGGCAGACGAATTTACTGGCATTGAATGCGGCAATTGAAGCGGCTAGGGCGGGTGAGCAAGGTCGTGGCTTCGCTGTCGTTGCTGACGAAGTACGGGCGCTGGCACAACGTACTCACGATGCCACAAAAGAAATCCACAGTATGATTAATCTGTTGCAGCAGGGGACGAATAAAGCTGTTATCAGTATGCAGCAAGGAGTGGTTGCCGCTTCCGAATGTATTTCAACGGCGGATTTAGCGGGTACGGCATTACGTACGATTCGTGAGGCTATTTCGACCATTACCGATATGACGCACCATATTGCCAGCGCGGTTGAAGAGCAATCGAGTGTGGCAAATGAGATGAATCGCAGCGTGGTGAATGTGTCGCAATTTACCCATTCTAGTCATCAACTCGGCAGTGAAATGGTCGGCTTGAATGACGAAGTGACCCGCGAGATGGATTCTCACTCGGTATTGGTCGATCAATTCTTAAAGCGCAGTTTTAGGGTTTAACTGCCTAAAATTTAAGATAAAAAGGCAATAGTCTGATTATTGCCTTTTCTTTTACTGATTTCTAACTCAATTTCTTATCTCTGATCTAATAACCTTTACTAAAGTCGACTCGATTCTGCAGTGGTTTACCCATGATGTAGCGGCGATAGTTTTGGCTAAAGATATCGACGATTTGTGCAGGATGGCTTGGCGCCGAAATATGCGGCGTGATCACGGCATTTTCCCGTTCCCAAATAGGGTGGCTATTGGGCAAAGGTTCCTGAGCAAATACATCGAAGATCGCTTGCTGACTAGGATTAGCGATCAGCTGGGTATTTAGCACATCGAGATCGAGTACATCACCGCGGCCGACGTTAAACAGCACTGCATCAGTTTTTAACATAGCTAACATGTCAGCATTGAGAAGATTATGCGTTGCAGGAGTGCTTGGCAGTAGATTTGCAACCACATCGGCCTGTGTCAACACTTGGCCTAAATTGGCCATCGCTTCTATGGCATCAAAACCTTCTACGGCATTACCGCTGCTATTGATACCAGTAACATGCATGCCAAAGTGTTTTGCCGTTTTCGCTAAATGCTGTGCTATTGACCCTGTGCCAAGCAAGAGCAATCGCATGCCCTGTAAACTTGAGTGGCGGTGCTGGGGTTGAATCAGCCACTGTTTTTGTCCTTGTTGCTGGCGATAAAAACGATGGCCGCGGATATGCGCGAGTAAATAACCGAATAGATACTCGCTCATCAGCGGGCCGAAAATGCCTTTAATATTGGTGAGTTGATAGTCTTTTCTGCCCCTTGGGCTTATCAGGGCATCTATGCCAGCAAAGCTTGATTGTAGCCATTGCAGATTTTTAGCATGGGGCAATAGGGGGGCGGCGAGTTTCGGTTCGGCTAACCAAATATCTGCATCAATTATGCCCGCTGGATTATCATCGAGTATCTCTAAATCAGGGAGTTTCTGCGCCTCAATCAAATCGCGGTACTGTTGATTTGCCTTTGTTAGCAAGAGTAACTTGTGCCCCATGGCGTCTCCCTTTATGCTTGGTTATTGTTATTTTTCAATACGCTGTCGCGGCCACTAAGATGGATTGCGCTGCATCTTTTTAGGTTAAGTCTATGTTTGATCAATTAGTCGCCATTATTGCCCAGTTAGGTAATATGCTTCGCCCTTGGGCCTTCGATATTGCTACCGCTATGGTGGTGTGTCTTATTTTGGTTTTTTCAGCGGATGTAAATCGTATCTTAAGGCGTCATTTGTTGGGGCATTCTTTTGTGCTGCGAACATTTGTTTTTATTATTGTGAATGCCTTTGGCTATGGCCTATTAATCGTGAAAGCCACGCCTTGGGTGGCAAGACACATAGTGGCTATGCCATCCCATTGGATGTTTCTGTTAATTGTGGCCATGTTTATTTTTATCGGTTATTGGGCTCAGCGAAATAGCCAAGCTTAATATCATGATTATTTTGGCCGTTACTCAAAGTAGCCAGAGTAATTGGCCATTGCCTTTTGAGTTAAGGCTTGCATGGCGCGATCGGGGTAATTGCTGAACACGCCATCGACACCTATCTGCTTAAGCGCATGAATATCATCAATATGATCGACAGTATAAACATAAACCTTGGCACCTCGGTTATGGGCGTCGTCTACTAGCGCTTGGCTGATAAAACTCACATCTAAATGCAATGAATAGGCATTCAGTTCGCTTACTACCGCAGCCCCTTCGAGTGGAATACTGGCAAGCAGTGGTGCGACTAACGCATCCGGCAACGCCTGTTTAAGTTCATACAGATAGGGGTGATTAAAAGAAGAGATCAGTAACTGCTCCTTATTAAAACCAAGCTGACTCAAAGCCTTTGGATATAAGTCGATTAACGGCGTGACAGTATTAATGCCTTTTAACTCTATATTGACTATGCAGCGCCCCGCAATCAGCTCAAGTACTTGCCATAGCGTCGGAATGGATTCACCTTTCACATTGATGCTTGCTAGATAGTCCTTGCTCACTAAGTGAATGACGCCCGTACCCGAGCTTTTATTATCAAGCCTTCGGTCGTGGAACACGACTAACTCACCTTCGACATTATGTACATCGAGTTCGACGGCTTGTGCACCTAATTCTAACGCTTTAGCCATGGCGGCTAAGGTATTTTCGGCCTGATAACCGCTGGCGCCGCGGTGAGCAAAAATAAGCATGGTCTGCGATCCTATTAGCTTCTAATAATGCCTTGTTGCTCGCGATTTTGACCATTCTTAATATGGATTTCCATCTGCGGGTAGGCGAGTTCGAGATTGTTTTCTTTGAGTTTTTTAGTCACTCGTTTATGTAAATCATGGCGCAGTGGCCAGCGTGCCGACATATCTTTTGCATAGGCGCGCACTTCATAATCTTGGGTATGTTTACCAAAGCCGGCAAACCAGACTTCAGGTTCTGGGCTGGCAAGTGCATCTTCACACTCTTGCACCGCTTGATACAGGGTCGCTTCAACTTTGGCAGGGTCTGAATCCCGCGCCACCGACACATAAACAATGACCCGAGTAATAGGATCTGACAAGGACCAGTTGATCAGCTGCTCTGTGATAAAGGCCTTGTTAGGGATGATAATTTCCTTTCTATCCCAATCAATAATCGTTGTCGCCCGAATTTGGATTTTACTGACAGTCCCTGTTAAATCACGAATTGTCACTGTGTCGCCAATACGCACGGGTTTCTCAAACAAAATGATCAGACCCGAAATAAAGTTGGCGAAAATTTCTTGCAAACCAAAACCTAAACCGAGCGATAGTGCGGCAATCAGCCATTGCAACTTAGACCATTCCATCCCGAGATTAGAGAAGCCGATTAATAGTCCGAGGAAAACCACCAGATAACGACTGACGGTTGTGATCGCAAAACCCGTTCCGGGCGAGAGATCAAGCCTTTGCAGGATCATTAGCTCAAGTAGGCCGGGTAAATTGGTGGCAATCATTAACGAGAAACCCACCACTATCAGCCCAAACATCAGTGATTTCATGGTAATGGGCAATTGTTGCTCTAAGCCATTCACACTGGTATTAGTCGTCCACAGCGTAATGCCATCGAGGAAAGAAAACAGCGCCGTATGGGTTTGAGTCCACAGACCAATCAAACTGGCTAAAAAGGCCAATAATAAGAGTGAACGCACTAGGCCAAGGGATTGGCTCGAAATGGTTTCCAGATCGACCACGGGTTCTTCATAGGTATCGAGTCCATCGGCGGAGAGATGATGGGTTTCGCCTTTCTCTCTTTGGGCTAAGCGTTCGGCACGTTTTGCCTTGGCGCGATCGAAGGCGATACGCCTGCGTTCGATTAACATCCACCGTTTGATCAATTGGTATAAGAGCAAGAAACCCAGACCCAGCACGATAGATAATTGCAGTTGTAACAGCATTTGGAAAGCGGTGAAGTAGTAACCCCTAAAGGCTAAGCCTGCACTTAAAAGAGGCACAGAAATCAGCAAGGTCCAGAGCATTTTCTGAATAAGTTTTTTGTTTTTACCGTCTTTCTTGGCATCTGAGTTTTTACGGCTGAGGATTAAAATATCTTTATATAACAAGAATAAAACGATACAGAAAATAATGAATGCGCCGCGGCCTATGCTATTACGCACCAGTGATGTGTCGAGCACTTCGGTAAAGCCCATCAGACCCAATAATGGGCTAGCAATCAGCACAAAGTGTCTGAGCCGTGATTGTCCCGCTTGAATAAGTTTTGAGGGGCGTTTGAAATGGCCCACGAGTACGCCTTTGTCGAGCGTCAGAATAAAGATGAAGCGATATAAGAGATACACTAAACCAATCGCCAGTATGCCCATACCCACTGCTTGCACAAAATTGCGATCGGAATGATAGAAAATCAATCCCGCCATGATCACTGGGAAAGGTTTTATCAACGCATAGCTGATACTGCAGGCGAGCGCTTTGAGAGTGTAAATGAATTTATCTTGGGTCACATTGCCCACATAAGTGGTGTAATGATTTAGCAAGCGATTGAATTTAGGAGTGATCAAGTCTTGTACGACTAAACACAGTACCAGCAATATGATCCACCAAGACCAATAATCGTTTTGTTCATCCCAGGCTTTTCCCAGTTCATCCCACTGTGCTTGTTGCACAAGCCAAACCGTGCTGCGCTCAAGATCCGTAAGCCATAACTTACTGATACTTGCAGCGTTAGGCACCCAGAATAAATGTTCGTTAAGGGTATTTTTGAGGGTGAGATTCTGTTGACTCAGTTGTTGGTAATTGACCTTCAGCTTGCCTAATTCACTCAAGTATTGGTCATAGCTTTGCATCAACTGCGAGATCAAACTCTGTTGCGAGTGTAAGAGCTTAATCTGCTGCTCATTGTATAAGCCGGGTTGTTCTAATTCTTGCTCATTGAGGGCTTGTTGTTGCTCTAAATGGTATCTGTCTAAGCGCGCATCGGCGATCAGCGTTTGCAGTTTTTCGTGATTCGGTGGTTTAGGCAGTGATTGCAACATCTGCAAAAAGCGCTCACCAAAGGCGGAGTTCATTTTGACCCAAGTGATCTGCTCTTGGATGTTTGCCAGTTGTTTGGCTTGGGATTGATATTGGGTTTCTGCCTGTTCCTGCTGTTCGACCACATTATTGATCTGCAAAGTTAACGTTTGCAGCTTTTGGCCGTAAATCTGGTTAGTGTCGGCAATATTACGGGTGATAGGATCGATGACTTTTTCGGTATTAACTAAGTTTTTGGCTAGGGTGGCATCCGTTTGTTGCTGACGTTGTTTATTGATTGCCTTGTTGATGGTTTCGATCAAGGCTTCTTGCTGCACCAGTTGTTGGCGGACTAGCTGTAATTGTAATTGCGTCAGTTCAATGCGTTTTTGGCTGCTGGCAAGTTCTGCTTCATCGGTGGCAAGGCTTTGTTCAAAGAAGAGTCGTTGAGTTTGCTGTAACTCTCCCGTAGGGGTATCTAGCGGGGCGAGTTCTGCTTTTTTGTTTTGGGCGACAGTTTGCCTCGCGCTGGCGATAACGGTAGGTAAGTCATTGTGACGTAGCAATAAATCGTTAACTTGTCGGCCAAGGGTGGATTCGCTTTCTTTAAGTTCAGACAAGCGAATATAGGCCATGGAAGCCTGCTGGCTGAGGTCAGTACCTTTTTCCAGAGATAAAGGCTTATAGGCATCTTTCAGTGCTTGGTTAGTGCGCTTCTTATGTTGTTCAAAATCAATCTGCGCTTGTTGGAAACTGGCTGCGTTGGCGGCGAGTTTTTCTATGTTAATTTTTAGTTCGTTAATTTGTTCGTCAATGCTGAGATTTTGTTGCTGATCTTGCTTGTTCATGCCAAGACGTTTGTCCAACTGCAAAGGCGAATTGGCAAGTGCGGAAAATGTGAAAAAAGCAATAATGAACAATAAAATACGTGGCATATAGGCTAAAGACATTTAGGGGCGAAAGACGCTCCATATTAGCCAAATTGCGTTGAGATTGGTATGTTTCAGGCGTTCTTTTTTCGCCGCTGTGATTGGTGCGATTGATGGGTTTCGAAGATGGCGGTAGCGACTATGATAGTGCCACAAATTAGGGTGTTGAGATTGAGCTCTTCACCTAAAATGATCAGCGCTAACATGGCGCCATAAAAGGGTTGTAAGCAAGAGACTAGCCCAACCGTTTTGGCGCTGAGTTGCCTCAGCGCAGAAGTAAATAGCGCATGTGGCGCTGCGGTAAAGACGACGCCGAGTAAAATAATTAATCCCCACACTTCTAATGAGATACTGCCCAGTTCCGTTTGGTGCCACGGCATCAGGAACATCACAGCGACCAAAGTTTGATAGAACATGGCATGGGGGCCGCTGTACTGGGAAAAGTAGCGTTTGTGCAATAAGTTACGGGTGGTGAACAAGATGGCGGACACTATGCCGATGGCAATGCCTAGCGTAGTGTCGTTACCTAAATTGGCCTCAGGGATCAGTAATATCACCCCAATCAGCACTAACACACCACTGAGCATATCGTGTAATTTTATCTTATTACCTGTCAGTAACGGCTCGGCAATCACTGTCATCACCGGATAGGTGAAAAATGCAATCATGCCAATGGCGACCGACGATAATTGCATGGCCGCAAAATAAGTCACCCAATGCAGGCTGACGATAACCCCAAGCCCGATGGCGACTAGATAATCTTGTTTGCTTGCCAGCGTTAGCCGTTTACGGCTGAATTTGACTAGCAAACCTAACACTGTGGCAGCGACGATACAGCGCAGAAAGGTGATGTCGAGGGCACTGAGTGGGATTAATTTAGAAAACAAAGCTGTGCCGCCAAATAGCAGCACAGCCAGATGCAATTCAATTAATCCCGAAGGTTTAGCAGAACTCA
This sequence comes from Shewanella sp. SM73, assembly GCF_025653795.1. NCBI lineage: Bacteria > Pseudomonadati > Pseudomonadota > Gammaproteobacteria > Alteromonadales > Shewanellaceae > Shewanella > Shewanella sp. SM73. The sequence goes on along the minus strand of NZ_JAKKRY010000002.1, from coordinate 329,669 downwards.
AGAAAGCTTAATCCGCTTGCTTAACGTCTTTCAGGTTAGCGAAGGCTTGTCCCATACGTGTCACTGCTTCGGCTTCAACACCTTCAGCAAATGTCGCGATAGCATCTTTAGCAAACAACATCACCACAGTACTGCCTAACTTGAAGCGACCCATTTCCTCACCTTTGTCTAAGGTGATAGCATCTGGGCCTTGGGTTGGATATTCCCAAGTGAAGACTTGCTTACCTGTCGGCGGCGTGACTGTGCCTGCCCAGACGGTTTCAATACTGGCAACAATTGTTGCGCCAACTAACACCATAGCCAGTGGACCTAATTCGGTTTCAAAAATCGCCACGACGCGTTCGTTACGGGCAAACAGACCGGGTACGTGTCTCGCCGTTAACGGATTCACCGAAAACAGTTCGCCAGGTACATAGGTCATTTTTGATAACGTGCCTTTAATCGGCATGTGGATACGGTGATAGTCTTTAGGCGCCAGATAGATAGTCGCAAAATCACCGCCTTCGAAGCGTTTAGCATCTTCGGCTTGATCGCCAAGCAAAGTTAACGATGAATAGTGATGACCCTTAGCTTGGAAGATGCGACCGTTTTTGATTGGGCCTAACTGACTTACCGCACCATCGACTGGATGCACCATGATATCGGCGTCCATATCTAACGGACGAATACCGGGTTTAAGGGCGCGGGTAAAAAAAGCATTAAAGCTTTTATAAGCTTCTGGTTCGCTCTGCGCCGCTTCGCTCATATCAATTTTATATTGCTTGATAAACCACTTGATGGCGGCCGTGGTTAACGCGCCCGCTTCGGCGGCGGCGAGTTTACCCACTAAACGAGATAATAAGTGTTTCGGCAGCATGTACTGCAGCGCAATTTTGACTTTATCCAATTTCAATTCCTTTTCTTACTGCTCAATCTTTGCTGAGACTGTTGTTATTTATCAATAAGTCGTTATTCATCAGTGGCCGCACGGAAATGGCGGGCATGACGTTGTTCATCTAAGCTGGCGATAATTTTATGGTAATTATTAAAGCGATCTGCGCTGATCTTACCTTGGCTCAGGGCTTCTTGAAGTGCACAGCCGGGATCGTCACCGTGTTTACAATCGCGGAATTTACATGCGCCAAGATACTCGCGAAACTCGATAAAGCACCAGCCGACACGTTGTGCAGGAAGATGCCATAGGGCAAACTCGCGCACGCCTGGGGAGTCAATCAAATCGCCGCCACTAGGCAAGTGCAACAGCTTAGCAGTGGTAGTAGTGTGTTGACCTAAACCTGAGTTATCGGAAACATCGCCGATAATAAGCTCTGCATCGGGTAGTAATGCATTGATGATCGATGATTTCCCCACACCAGATTGGCCGGCAAACACGCTGACTTTATCTTTGAGTATGCCTTTGATGGTATCGATACCATCGCCAAGCTTGCTGCTGACCTTATAAACCGGATAGCCAATGTCTTTGTAGCGCTGTAGCGCTTCATCGATTGCCTGCGCTTCATCGGGATTGAGCAAGTCAATTTTATTCAAAATGATGATAGGCGGAATATCGGTATCTTCAGCGGCCACTAAATAACGGTCGATGATCTGGGTGGTAAAGCTGGGTAATACCGAGGAGACAATCAAAATTTGGTCGATATTCGAGGCGATGATTTTCACGCCATCGTATAAATCTGGGCGTGTAAGTGATGAGCGACGTGGATGAACGGCTTCAACAATACCTGCGATGCCGCTATTGGCTTGGCTCTCAATGGCTAAGCGTACGATCACTTTATCGCCAGTCACTAAACTGGTGACGGCACGGCGAATATTACAGCGCACAATTTGGCCGCTTTCAGTTTCTATGTCGGCATGTTGGCCAAAACGTGAAATCACAGTACCGGGCTGTTCTTGCCCCAATGAACTATCCTGTAACTCTGGCGTATTTTTATCGCCACTGTCACGATTGAGTCGCTTCTCGTGATTAGCGCGCATACGGCGTAATTGACCTTGGCTTAGGGGTTTCTTTTTACTCACTGATTCGTCTTCGTCAATTAGGTGATTTTTTGTGTCGGAAAAAAGCAGTATGATACACGCTCTTGAATAAAAAAGCCTGAATTTAGGCTAACTGACATGATAAGGCTGATTTATGACGGCAGATGTAAATAATCTCATTTGGATCGATTTGGAAATGACAGGGTTAGAGCCCGACGTCGACAGGATCATTGAAATTGCCACTTTAGTGACAGATCAAGAACTCAATATTATCGGTCAAGGTCCGGTTATCGCGATTCATCAGTCAGATGATGTGCTGGCCGCCATGGACGATTGGAATCAAAAGCATCATGGTGAGTCTGGGTTGATTGATCGCGTTCGTGCTAGCCAAGAAACCGAAGCGCAAGCCGTGGCTAAGACTATTGCCTTCTTAGAACAGTATGTTCCTAAGGGTGCTTCTCCAATGTGTGGTAACAGCATTGGTCAAGATAGACGCTTTTTAAATCGTTATATGCGCGAGCTGGAAGATTATTTCCACTACCGCAATGTGGATGTCAGTACGATTAAGGAGCTAGTGAAGCGTTGGAGTCCAGAAACGATGGACGGTTTTAAGAAGCAAAATACTCACCAAGCACTGCAGGATATCCAAGAGTCGATCGCTGAATTGCAGTATTATCGCAGCAAAGTATTTAAAATTTGACCGATCAGTAGATAAATATGCAAGAAGGGGTTGCAGCCGCATGAATTTTTCATATAATGCGGCCTCAACTTTTTGATGCGAACAGAGATGTTCGGTCATTTAGATTGAATGCGACATTAGCTCAGTTGATAAAGGTTAAAGGCGATACCTTTGTTAATGTTGAAGGTAAATGTAGCAGCGATGCAAAAAGCGACATTAGCTCAGTTGGTAGAGCGATACCTTGCCAAGGTATAGGTCATCGGTTCGAACCCGATATGTCGCTCCAAATTAAAAYTTAGTGATTTRCCAAATCATTAATACAGATTATGCGACATTAGCTCAGTTGGTAGAGCGATACCTTGCCAAGGTATAGGTCATCGGTTCGAACCCGATATGTCGCTCCAAATTAAAACTTAGTGATTTACCAAATCATTAATACAGATTATGCGACATTAGCTCAGTTGGTAGAGCGATACCTTGCCAAGGTATAGGTCATCGGTTCGAACCCGATATGTCGCTCCAATTTCCTAAATATTCCACTATCACATTACTCAATTGACATTAGCTCAGTTGCGGACTTGATATGGCTATACCTTCTTTTTTGCCAAGGTATAGGTCATCGGTTCGAACCGCTCTTGAACAAAATCATGTCGCTCCAATTTCCTAAATATTCCACTATCAGATTACTCAATTGGGATTAGCTCAGTTGCGGACTTGATATGGCGATACCTTCTTTTTTGCCAAGGTATAGGTTATCGGTTCAAACCGCTCTTGATCAAAATCATGTCGCTCCAATTTCAATAAATCCCCCAAAAACTACTTTAGCTAAGATCATTTCAATCGTGTAGCTCATATTGCTATTACTTACAATGCTTAGCCGTTGACTAAGGCATAGATCATTGCTCGAATCTCTCCCTATCAAAATCATTTCGCTGTACTTCCGTTAAACTCTCTAACAATGACTTTTTCGTGTCATTCCCTCAATTGGCTCATCTATATTTGTCTTGATTCACTGCCATCTACTTCAAGCACTCTATCTCAGATTCACCATGCACAACCAAAGACTTACGAATACCCTTTGGGAAAAGTGCGTTGAGATCTCTTTTGGCTTTTCTCTTTTATACAAAACAGTGTGATAGGATTAAGATGCGTGATCTATAGCGTGTTTCTTCAAGTTTTCCTAAATTAGATAGCTGCGTGAAAGTTAAATTATGACCTTGTTCAAATATTCGTAACGCTTTTACTCACATAATGGAATTAGACAAAATTAATAGCGCCAAGTAGTTGGCCTGACAATGGAGTGCATTATATGCGTATTCAACAATTACGTGATCTACTCGAGTATGTGGCAAATTGCCGCTTAGATATGGCGCAACTCTATGGCCGACTCAACAATCAAGCTGACTCGGCTCGTGTGAAAATGATGTTGGAGTATTTTGAATCACACCAAAAAACCATGGCAGAAAAACTGCGTGATTATATGGATGAAGCACCACATCGTATTCTTGATACTTGGTATAAAGACTTCACTTTTGAAGACTTTACTAAGCGTTGCCAAGATACTATGTTGCCCGCAAACATGAATGAAGATGATGTGCTCAACTTACATTTAGACCTAGAGAATCGTCTGATTGGTTTGTTAGAAAAAACAGTTAACTCAACCACGGCGGAAGATGCGCGCAATGCGTTAGCCAATTTGATCCGAGTAGAGAAAACTCAGCAGCAACGTCTAGTCCACAGTACGATTCGGATGGACGATATCTAAACCGTCATTTCTTCTTGATTCTCAAAGCCAGCCCAGCGCTGGCTTTGGTTTTTATGTCGACTTTGTATCGGCAACTTTTACTCTACTTTGCTCCATTTGGGCGGGTTTCTGCGCCTGAACTGATTTACGTCATAATTTCTCGCTGCTTTTTTTGCTACTTTCTTGATCTATTGGCTGATTTTTATTGGCCTTGCTCAATTCTGCCAAGACTTCTATGGTGAGATTACTCATTGTGAAATGGAGTCATTGGTGTCTAAGGAGATCCTTCATGGCACAAGATCTATCGCAATTTCCCAAAGCTCTATACACCCAAACACAAGTTCGCGAAGCGGAACTGAGTGCAGTGTCTCAGGGAGTATCTAGTCTCTATGAATTGGTCGAGCGTGCTGGCGCGGCGGCTTTTGAGTGTTTAGCGAAACATAGCTCCAAAGTCTTACCTGTGTTAATTCTTGCTGGCAGCGGTAACAATGGTGCCGATGCCTTAGTGTGCGCTCGTCTAGCCCGTGCCAGTGGTATGGACATTTCTGTGATGATGACGTCAGCGGCAGGCACGCCTGAGTGTCAGCAAGCATTGACCCATTATCTTGCTGAAGGTGGAAAATTACTGCCGTTAGAGGTTGAACCTATTCTCGCAGCGAAAATCATAGTCGATGGTCTGTTAGGTACGGGTGTACGTGATGCTGTGCGCGACGATATGGCTAAATATATCCGTGCCATCAATGACAATTCGGCTTGGGTATTGAGCCTTGATTTACCCTCTGGAGTCATTGCTGATACAGGCGCCGTAGTAGGTGTTGCTGTGATGGCGGATATTACCTTATGTTTTGGTGGTGTAAAGCAAGGTGTGTTAACAGGTAAGGCGCGGCATTACAGTGGCGAGCTTGAATTTGCAGATTTAGGATTAACGCCTTTCTTTGCTGAAGCGAGCGCACAAAGAGTTGGAAGAGAGACTCTTAAGGACTATTTTGCCGCCCGAGCACGGGATAGCCATAAAGGCCAATCGGGCAAAGTCACTGTCATCGGCGGTGATATAGGCATGGCTGGGGCTGTGAGACTGGCAAGTGAGGCTTGCTTACGTGCAGGCGCGGGATTAGTCACTGTGATCAGTCGACCTGAGCATCAACTGACGGTGAATGTCTCCCGTCCTGAACTGATGTTTTGGGGTTGTGATTTAGTCGATATGGAAGTGTATCTGCGCCTTGGTTGGGCGCAGGTTATCGTGCTTGGCCCTGGTTTAGGTAAGCATGACTGGGGGTATAATTTGTTTAAAGCCGTGGGCTTGAGCGATAAGCCTTGTGTTTTAGATGCCGATGCGTTGAATCTGCTCAGTAATGAACCAAGGCGCCAAGCGAATTGGGTACTAACACCACATCCGGGCGAGGCCGCGCGTTTACTTGGTTGTACCGTGGTCGATATTGAACTGGATAGATTTGCCGCTGTTCGCGCTATACAGCAAAAGTACGGCGGCGTTGTATTGCTAAAGGGCGCAGGAACGGTCATTTTTGATGGTCAGCAAATGGTAGTTGCACCAGTCGGCAACCCTGGGCTTGCCAGTGGTGGGTGTGGCGATGTGTTATCTGGTATTATAGGCGCGCTCATGGCTCAGGGAATGGATAATATGCAGGCAACTGTGCTTGGCGTAGTCGTACATGGTTGCGCCGCTGATCTTGCGGCAATACAGGGAGAACGGGGTATGTTAGCGAGCGATTTAATGCCTTTTATTCGCCAATTAGTGAATAGTGATTTACTCTAGGCGGAATGTGAGACTCAAGCGGGGCTGGACTTTGTTATGTGCCCTGTGCCTTTTTAGGATTGAGTCGCTTCTCCATCAATAACAGCAGTGATATAAGCGGATATGACAGAGTTAACTTTTTTCTTAGACAACGAAGACGACACTATTGCGGTTGGGCAAAAATTAGCCCGCCATGTCCAAGCGCCTTTGACTCTGTATCTTACGGGTGATTTAGGAGCCGGTAAAACGACGCTGAGTCGTGGCTTAATTCAGGGATTGGGCCATAAAGGTGCCGTTAAAAGCCCGACTTACACTTTAGTTGAACCATATGAGCTAGAAGATGTCGAAGTTTATCATTTTGATTTGTATCGTTTAAACGATCCAGAAGAACTCGAGTTTATGGGGATCCGTGATTACTTTACGGATAAGAGTCTGTGCATTGTTGAATGGCCAGATAAGGGAGAGGGTTTACTGCCCGCTGCCGATGTCCATATGCATTTAAGTTATCAAAATAGTGGGCGAGAAATACGTATAGAGGCCTTGTCTGAGCTAGGTGAAAAGTTATTAAAAGCGATAAAATAAAAACTAAAATGATAAAAAATAACCCGTATTTTCAAATTATTATTCTTTCTTTATGTTCTTTTTTCTCTGTGGTGGCCCATGCTGCTAATCAGTTAGAAAGCGTACGTATTTGGGCCGCGCCTGAGTCAACTCGAATCGTGTTTGACTTGAGTGGAGTGCCTGATTACACCTATTTCTCTTTAGATGGCCCTAATCGTTTAGTGGTGGATTTAAAAAAGACTACTGCTAAAGTTGTGCTTAAAAATCTTGAAAACAACAGTAAGTTAGTTAAGGGCGTGCGGATCAGTAAGTCACCCACTAAAGGTGATTTGCGCTTAGTGATCGATCTCGTAAAGCCATTGAATGCAAGCTTGTTTTCTTTGCCTGTTACTGCACCCTATGGCAATCGTCTAGTGGTTGATTTAGAAGATAAAACGTTAACTACGGCAACGGCTATCGTGTCATCTACACCCGTCAAAACTGTCACCCAAGCGGCGCAATCATCCCGCGATATTGTCATTGCTATTGATGCGGGTCATGGTGGCGACGATCCTGGCTCCATTGGTCCTTCTGGTGTTTATGAAAAAAAGGTCGCCCTAGAAATCGCCAGACGTGTTTCTAGCAAAATCAATGACACGCCAGGCATGCGTGCTGTGATGATCCGTACTGGTGATTATTTTGTGAATTTAAATAAACGCTCTGAACTGGCGCGCAACAGTAAGGCAGATCTGCTGATTTCTATCCATGCGGATGCCTTTACCTCGCCCAATCCACGTGGCGCCTCCGTATGGGTGCTATCAATGCGTCGTGCTAATAGTGAAATTGGTCGTTGGTTAGAGCAAAAAGAGAAACACTCTGAGCTGCTGGGCGGCGCGGGTGAGATTATCCAAAACACGGATAATGAACAGTATTTGGCTATGACGCTGCTCGATATGTCAATGAACAGTTCGATGGCAATTGGCCATTCTGTAGCGGGGGATATTTTAAAAGATTTAGGTGGCGTGACTCAATTGCATAAAAGTCGCCCTGAGTCCGCGAGTTTAGCCGTGCTGAAGTCACCGGATATTCCTTCAATCTTGGTTGAAACGGGCTTTATTTCAAACCCTAAAGAAGAGCGTTTACTGTCGAGTAGTCGCCATCAAGAGAGCATTGCCAATGCTATTTATAAGGGTGTGAGCCGTTACTATCACAACAATCCGCCAGCGGATACTTTGCTTGCCCAAAGAAGGGGAGGAAGCTCTAGCAGTGCTAAGCCGGCCAAAACCACAGCAAAAGCATCAGCAGAAAGAACCTCAACAGAAAGAACGCCTACAGCCTATGTTGGTGATGCGGTATCGACAAAGGTTAAACATAAGGTCCGTCGCGGAGAATCTTTATCTGCAATCGCGCAACGTTACAGTGTGCCTATGTCCAGCATCAAACAAGCGAATGGAATGAAGTCCGATGTGGTGCAGTTAGGGCAAACGCTAGTCATACCCCAGAGTTAAATAGGAAAGCATTATGGGCATTCAGATCCTGCCTCCGCAATTAGCCAACCAAATTGCGGCGGGGGAAGTGGTTGAGAGACCCGCTTCCGTAGTCAAAGAATTGGTCGAGAATAGCCTCGACGCAGGAGCGAGCCGAGTCGATATTGAAATCGACAAAGGCGGCAGCAAGCTGATTAAAATTCGCGATAACGGCTCTGGTATACCTAAAGATGAACTCGCGCTGGCCTTATCGCGCCATGCGACCTCAAAGCTGCACACTTTAGACGATCTTGAAGCGATCCTTAGTTTTGGTTTCCGTGGTGAAGCGCTAGCCAGTATCAGCTCAGTCTCACGTTTAACTTTAACTTCACGCACGGCTGAGCAAACCGAAGCGTGGCAAGCCCATGCTGAAGGTGCCGACATGGCAGTTAAAGTGATGCCCGCCGCGCATCCAGTAGGTTCGACGATTGAAGTGGTGGATTTATTCTTTAATACACCGGCTCGCAGACGCTTTTTAAAGAGTGACAAAACCGAATTTACCCATATAGATGAATGGTTAAAGCGCATTGCATTAGTGCGCGGCGATATTCATTTCACGTTGACGCATAACGGCAAGACAGTACGTAATTATCGTCCTGCCATGAATGAAGCCCAGTATTTACAGCGTTTGACGCAAGTGTGTGGCCGTCCATTTGCCGAGCAAGCGCTTAAGATTGAATGCCAACACGATGATTTACGCCTCAGTGGCTATTTGCAGTCACCTTGGTCACCAGTTATCAGCGATACCCATTACTTTTATGTCAATGGACGCCTTATCCGTGATCGCTTGGTCAATCATGCAGTGCGTCAAGCCTTTGCTCAAAAAGCAGAACTTGAACAACCCGGCTACGTGCTGATGTTGGATATCGATCCCCATCAAGTGGATGTTAACGTGCATCCCGCTAAGCATGAGGTGCGATTCCATCAGAGTCGCTATGTGCATGATTATATTCTGCAAGCATTGCAATCGGCGCTGGAAGAAGCAGGAGAGCTTAACTTCGTTCACTCTAGTTCTTTGGATGAGGTTGAAGATGTGTTTGTGGATGCCCCAACAAGCGCAGCTGAAATATCTGTTCCTTTTGCACTTGGCGCTGATTCAGCTCTAGTTAATGCGCAAACTGATACACTTGAGTCTGCTCAAGATTCAGTAGCCCCAGCAGTTCAAGTAAAGTCTGTAGGCGCAGGACGAGAAGGCGCCAGTTTTGGCACTCAAACCAATGCTTTTGGCAGCATGACAATGCCAAGAGACAGCAGCCGTGGCAGTTATTCTGTAGGTGAATCTCGACAACGTACTGAATTACCGTCAAAGGCGGCAATAGCAAGTTATGGTGCTTTACTGCAAACCCCTTCTTACAGTGTAAAAGATCAAGATTATCAGTCTGTGTTACCTATGCCATCGATATTAGATGGGCAATATTGGGTGATGACGTCGGAAGATAAACTCAGTTTATTATCAATAAAATCAGTAGCATTGGCGACGCGATGCCAAGAGATTGAAGCTAAGCTAGCGACTGGGTTAATTGGTCAGCCTTTATTGATGCCTGTGTCTGTCGCGGCTGATGCGGATTGGCAGGCTGTGCTCACTGAACATGACACGCTGATCCGCCAATTAGGTTTAGAACTAACAATTCGTTACCAGCAGTTGATTATTAAAAAAGTGCCCCCATATATCAGAGAGAGCCAGTTAGCCAAAGTGATCCCTGAATGGCTACAATCACTACGTTTTGAAACACCTGCGCCGAGCGCATTGGCGTTTTGGTTGGCAAAACACAGTTTAACGGGATTCGTTTCGGCACCAGAAGTCTGGGCAGCATTTTCGCAGTTAGCTGAAGAGAAAAAACAGCTTATTGCCAACAAAGCGATATTCTTACCTTGGCAATCGTGGCTAGAAGAGCAAGCAAGTGAATAAAGAATTACAGCCTAAAGTGTTATTTTTGATGGGGCCAACGGCCTCAGGTAAGACAGCTTTAGCATTAGAATTGGCCGAAAAGCATAACTGTGAAATCATTTCGGTCGATTCGGCATTAATTTATCGTGGTATGGACATTGGCAGTGCCAAGCCTTCAGCAGACGAACTGGCTCGTGGGCCGCACAGATTAATTGATATTCGTGATCCCAGTGAAAGCTATTCGGCAGCCGACTTTAGAGCCGATGCAATAGCCCAGATAGAAGAGATTGTCAGCATGGGGAAAACGCCAGTATTAGTTGGCGGAACCATGATGTATTTCAAAGCGTTACTCGAAGGTTTGTCACCTTTACCGAGTGCGGACGAGGCCATTAGGGCCGAGATCCAAGCGGAGGCGGATGAAAAGGGATGGGAAGCACTGCATGACCAATTAAGGGAGATAGATCCCGTGTCGGCAGAAAGAATTCATCCTAATGATCCACAAAGACTTTCAAGAGCGCTGGAAGTCTATAGAATAAGCGGCAAGAGCATGACTGAGTTGACTCAGACCAAGTCAGCCCCCTTGCCCTATGACGTAGTGCAGTTTGCTATTGCACCGCGCGAGCGCAAAGTGTTACATGACTTAATAGCGCAACGTTTTGCGCTTATGCTCAAACAGGGCTTTATTGAGGAAGTCACAGAGCTAAAAGCCCGTGGAGACTTGCATTTAGACTTGCCTTCAATGCGTTGTGTCGGTTATCGACAGTGCTGGCAATACCTAGATGGTGAGTTTGACTATGATACTATGGTCGAAAAAGCGGTTGCTGCTACTAGGCAATTGGCTAAGCGTCAATTAACATGGTTGCGGAGTTGGCCAGAGTTGAATTGGCTTGAAAGTGGTGCTGAGGGGAATTTAGTTATACTTATGCGTCAATGCCGCTAGCTTATTAGCCCTTGCTGTATAATACTAAAACTAAACAAAAAACTATCACTGATATCGATTTATTTTATATAAATTAAAAAAGGAAATAATAAAATGGCTAAGGGGCAATCTTTACAAGACCCATTTTTGAACGCATTGCGTCGCGAGCGCGTTCCTGTATCAATTTACTTGGTTAACGGCATTAAACTCCAAGGACAGGTAGAGTCGTTTGATCAATTTGTCATTCTGTTGAAAAATACAGTGAGCCAAATGGTTTATAAACACGCTATTTCTACTGTCGTGCCAGCACGCCCATTCAACGTTACTGGTCACCAAAATGCCCAAGGCGGATATGGTGCTCAAGATGATGCGCCTAGTGGCGAATAAGTATTATCTGAGGAGTTTGCTTCTTGTTTGATCGTTATGAGGCGGGAGAAACTGCGGTTCTTGTCCATATCGACTTTTCCGATGAGGAACGCCGAGAAGATTTAGTCGAGCTGCAGCTATTAGTAGAATCAGCTGGGGCAAGATCAGTCGGGGTGATTACTGGAAGTCGACGTTCACCGGATCGCAAATTTTTTGTGGGTTCTGGTAAAGCCGAAGAGTTAGCTGCATTAGTGGCGGCGACTGAAGCCAATGTGGTGATTTTTAATCATGCATTGAGTCCAGCCCAAGAGCGTAATCTTGAGCAAGTGTGTCAGTGTCGAGTGCTCGACCGTACGACACTTATTCTCGATATTTTTGCCCAAAGAGCGCGAACTCACGAAGGTAAGTTACAGGTGGAGCTAGCGCAATTGCGCCATATGTCGACTCGCCTGATCCGTGGTTGGACGCATCTTGAAAGGCAAAAGGGCGGTATTGGTTTACGTGGTCCAGGGGAAACCCAGCTCGAAACCGATAGACGTTTGCTCAGAGGACGGATTAAAAATATCAACAAACGCTTAGAGCGAGTTGATAAGCAACGTGAACAGAGTCGACGTGCACGTAAGCGTAGTGATTTGTCGACAGTTTCATTAGTCGGCTACACAAACGCGGGTAAATCAACGCTGTTTAATGCCCTAACATCATCTGATGTTTATGCTGCAGATCAGCTATTTGCCACACTCGATCCTACGCTAAGAAAGTTAGATTTACCTGATGGTGCCGTGATATTAGCGGATACTGTCGGGTTTATTCGTCATTTGCCCCATGATCTCGTTGCTGCATTTAAGGCAACCTTACAAGAGACAAGGCAAGCTGAGTTATTACTACACATAGTTGATTGTGCAGATGAAAACATGGCGGATAATTTTGATCAGGTTCAATCTGTACTGAAAGACATCCAAGCCGATGAAGTCATGCAACTCGTGGTCTGTAACAAAATCGATTTACTCGAAGATGTGACGCCAAGAATTGAATATAACGACATAGGCAAACCCGTTCGAGTTTGGGTTTCAGCACAGAAGCGTTTAGGATTTGATTTGCTATTGAAAGCCATCACTGAGCTTATTGGTGAGGTGATTAAAGAGCTAACACTTAGAATTCCGGCAACTGCTGGACATTATCTTGGCCAGTTTTATCGACTGGATGCGATACAGCAGAAAGAGTACGACGATCTGGGGAACTGTATTTTGTCTGTTCGTTTATCGGACGCCGATTGGCGCCGATTAACAAAACAGAGTCAGGGTGAGTTAGAAACCTTCATCTTCGAAGATTCGATAGATGAAGCTGTTTGTTAATAATCTAATTTATTTCATCCACTTATGGAGTGCTAAATGGCTTGGAACGAGCCCGGTAACAAGGGTAATGATCCTTGGGGAAATAAAGGTGGTAACGACAAAGGACCACCGGACCTTGACGAGGTTTTTCGTAATCTTTCAAAGCGCTTTGGCGGCAAAGGAAATGGCTCTGGCCAGTCTTTTAGTTCGTTTAGCCTAATCATCATTCTTGCTGTTGCTGTAGTTGTTTGGGGACTTTCGGGTTTTTATACAATTAAAGAAGCTGAGCGTGGTGTGGCACTGCGATTTGGTAAACACGCTGGCGAAATTGGCCCTGGACTTCATTGGAAAGCCACATTTATCGACCAAATTTATCCCGTCGACATTCAATCGGTTCGCTCTATTCCTGCGTCTGGTAGCATGCTGACATCCGATGAAAACGTCGTGAAAGTTGAGCTTGATGTTCAGTATCGTATTTTAGATGCTTACTCATATCTATTTAGTGCCGTCGATGCGAACGCCAGTTTGCGTGAAGCGACTGACAGTGCACTGCGTTATGTCATTGGACATAACAAGATGGATGATATTCTGACTACGGGCCGTGATGCTATTCGTCGCGATACGTGGAAAGAGTTAGAGCGCATTCTTGAACCGTACAAATTGGGTCTTGCTGTTGTTGACGTTAACTTCTTACCGGCACGTCCGCCAGAAGAAGTGAAAGACGCCTTCGATGATGCGATTTCTGCCCAAGAAGATGAACAACGTTTTATTCGTGAAGCTGAAGCTTATGCCCGTGAAATTGAACCAAAAGCTCGTGGTGAAGTTGAACGTATGGCGCAACAAGCGAATGCTTACAAAGAGCGTGAAGTCTTAGAAGCTCGCGGTAAAGTGGCTCGTTTTGAGTTGTTATTACCAGAGTATCAAGCTGCGCCTGAAGTGACTCGTAAGCGTTTGTATCTTGATACAATGCAGCAAGTGATGACAGATACGAATAAAGTGCTGATTGATGCCAAGAACAACGGCAACTTAATGTACCTACCGCTAGATAAGTTAATTCAGCAGAAGCCTGCGACAAATGAGCTGGAAGCTAAGCCACAGCAAAATGTTAATTCTTCATCTGTATCAACGACTCGCGCGAATGAGCCTTTGAGTGGACGTCCATCCCGCGATGATCGTACTCGCCAAGGGAGGGAGTAATCCATGGGTAGATTAAGCGTTATTCTTATCGCCGTGCTCTTAGGTATTGGTTTGTCATCTTTAATGGTGGTGAATGAAGGCGAGCGCGCTATTGTGGCGCGTTTCGGTGAAATTTTAAAAGACGACGTTGACGGTAAGCAAGTCACACGCGTCTATGGCCCAGGCCTGCACATGAAAGTGCCTGTGATCGATAAAGTAAAATTACTCGATGCCCGTATTCAAACACTCGATGGTGCAGCTGATCGTTTTGTAACTTCAGAGAAGAAAGACCTTATGGTCGATTCCTATGTGAAGTGGCGCATTATGGATTTCGAAAAATATTACCTGTCTACAAACGGTGGTATTAAGTCGAATGCAGAATCGCTATTACAACGTAAGATCAACAACGATTTACGCACAGAGTTTGGTCGTCGCACTATCAGAGAGATTGTTTCTGGTAAGCGTGATGAACTGCAAAATGATGCGTTATCCAATGCCTCAGAAAGTGCAAAAGACTTAGGTATTGAAGTTGTTGATGTGCGTGTAAAGCAAATCAATCTACCGGCTAACGTCAGTAACAGTATTTACCAGCGTATGCGTGCAGAGCGTCAAGCTGTGGCAAAAGAGCATAGAGCGCAAGGTAAAGAACAGTCTGAAATTATTCGTGCAACGATAGATGCCAATGTGACGGTGAAGATTGCCGAAGCCGAACGTAAAGCCTTAACCATTCGAGGTGAAGGAGATGCGTTAGCAGCGAAGATATATTCTGATGCTTACAACAAAGATGCTGAGTTCTTCGGTTTTGTTCGTAGCTTAGAGGCTTATCGAGCCAGCTTCTCAGGCAAGTCCGATATTATGGTGTTAGAGCCTGATAGCGAGTTCTTCAAGTATATGAAGAGCACTGCACCTAAGAAGTAATGCATTAAAAGTATTGATTTAATAGGTCCTGTTACTCAGGGCCTATTTTTTTATCTGGCGATTGTTAACTTAGCTTGAAAAGTCTGGGCTAATTTATATTAGCGATGCATGCTTTATGCCGATGTCACAGACAAGAAGCTTAAAATATGATCCAAATGAATTAAAATGGGTTAATAGTTGGGTCTTTTTTAGGCTTTTTTTAAAAAACACGCAATCTCCCTAACTTACTTGCGTGTTTTCACTATGATCTGCTTCTAATTTTTAGCTATAATGAGCCCCGCTTCAAACTTCGATTTTTGACCCTAGTGATGACTAAGGGCTGAAAGTCTTTGAAATATAAAAATTCCAACACCCTCTGGGAGATAAGTGGATGAGCAATGCGCCAGTCGATACCGGACGTCGCAGATTCCTGACAGCCGCAACCGCCGTAGTAGGTGGTGCTGGTGCCGTCGCTGTAGCGGTTCCTTTCATCAAGTCATGGAATCCGAGTGCCAAAGCGAAAGCTGCAGGTGCACCGGTCGAAGTAAATATCAGTAAAGTAGAGCCAGGTCAGCTGATCCGTGTTGAGTGGCGTGGAAAACCTGTATGGGTTGTCCGTCGCACAGATGCTGTGATCAATGAACTGCCAACACATGATGATAAGTTAAGAGATCCTGCTTCTGCTGAGATGCAGCAGCCTGATTATGCAACAAATCCTTTGCGCTCAATCAAGCCAGAGTATTTTATTGCTGTCGGTATTTGTACCCACCTCGGATGTTCACCTACTTATTTGCCAGATTCATTTGGTGAGCAAGTTGAAGGTGTCACTTCTGGTTTCTTCTGTCCATGTCATGGCTCTAAGTTCGATATGGCTGGTCGCGTTTTCCAAGGCGTACCTGCTCCATTGAACCTAGTTATCCCTCCACATCAATACGTTGATGATGGCACCGTGATTATCGGTGTAGATAAAGGAGTGGCGTAATGGTTAAGAATTTAATTAATTGGATTGATGCGCGTATCCCAATGACGGCGACTTATAATCGTCACGTGGGCCAATACGCTACGCCAACTAACTTTAACTTTTGGTATTTTTTCGGTTCGCTAGCGATGTTGGTATTGGTTAACCAATTACTGACAGGTATCTGGTTGACGATGAACTATGTACCAACAGCAGAAGGCGCATTTGCCTCTGTTGAATACATAATGCGTGATGTTGAATACGGTTGGTTGCTGCGTTATATGCACTCAACGGGTGCATCAGCCTTCTTCGTTGTGATCTATCTGCACATGTTCCGTGGTTTAATTTACGGTTCATATCAGAAGCCTAGAGAACTACTGTGGCTGTTCGGTATGTTAATTTTCCTCGTGTTGATGGCCGAAGCCTTTATGGGTTATTTGCTGCCATGGGGTCAAATGTCATATTGGGGCGCGCAGGTAATTATCTCTCTGTTCGGTGCAATTCCAGTTATTGGTGACGACTTAACCCTGTGGATCCGTGGTGACTACGTGATCTCTGGCGCAACGCTGAACCGTTTCTTTGCGCTGCACGTTATTGCTCTGCCGCTAGTATTAGTCGTACTCGTGTTTTTACACTTAATTGCGCTGCATGAAGTGGGTTCTAACAACCCTGACGGTATCGAAATCAAGAAGAACAAAGACGAAAATGGCTGGCCAGTTGACGGTATTCCATTCCACCCATATTACACTGTAAAAGACATCATGGGCGTCGCGGGCTTCCTGATAGTGTTCTGCTATGTGTTGTTCTTTATTCCTGAAGGCGGTGGTTACTTCCTTGAAAAGCCAAACTTTGAAGCGGCTAACTCGATGAAGACTCCTGAACATATTGCACCCGTTTGGTACTTTACTCCTTTTTACGCCATTTTACGTGCTGTGCCTGATAAATTGGGTGGCGTGATAATGATGGGTCTGTCGATTGCAGTGCTGTTCGTATTGCCTTGGTTAGATCGCTGTAAAGTGAAGTCAGTTCGCTACCGTAGTACTCTACATAAGCTGAATATTGCCCAATTTGCTATATCTTTCATAGTATTGGGTTATTTAGGGGTAGTGCCTGCCACACCGACGCTGACGATAGTTGCACAGGTGTTTACTTTCACTTACTTTGGTTTCTTTGTGGCGCTGTGGGTATACAGCAAGAATGAAAAAACTAAACCTGTTCCAGCGAGGTTGACACACTAATGAAAAAATTATTGATTGCATTAGTTACCTTGTTGCCGACGTTGGCTATGGCCGCGAGCGGACATAAAATTCATTTAGAAGATGCCAATGTTGATCTGCATGATAAAGCTTCTTTAGAGCGTGGTGTGGACCTGTTCCAACATTACTGTTCTGGTTGCCACAGCACTCAGTATCAACGTTATGAACGTGTAGCGACCGATATCGGTATCTCTGCGGATGATATGCGTAATAAGTATATGTTCACCGATGCTAAAATTGGTGAGTTGATGCAAAACGCTATTCCACCTAAAGATGCTGCTAAATGGTTTGGTGCTACACCGCCAGACTTAACTTTAGTTGCTCGCGTGCGTGGTGAAGATTGGGTTTATTCCTATCTGAAAGGCTTCTATAAAGATCCAAGTCGCCCATTTGGTGTGAATAACACAGTATTCCCATCTGTTGGTATGCCACATGTACTCGAAGAGTTACAAGGCACACCAGTTAAGCAAGAAGATGGCACTATTGTGGTGACTGGCGGTAAATTGAATGCGGAAGAATACGACCAAGCAGTACGTGATATCACTAGCTTCTTAGTTTATTCGGCTGAACCTGTTAAGCTAGAGCGTCAAGCTATGGGCTGGTGGGTACTCGGATTCCTATTTATATTCTTTATTGTGGCCTACCTCTTGAAGAAAGAGTATTGGAAAGATGTACACTAGGCACCAATAACGGGTAAAATGTAATATCCGCATAGTGTAAACGGGGGGCTTTGCCCCTCGTTTACTTTTGTTTTATTTCGATTCTGGAGGGTATCAATGGCTGTTGCTGCCAACAAACGCTCTATCATGACACTGTTTTCAGGTGCTGATGATCTGTATAGCCATCAAGTACGTATCGTGTTAGCTGAGAAAGGGGTTACTGTTGATGTTTTACAGGTCGACCCTAACGAAATGCCTGAGGATTTGCTCGAAGTAAATCCATATAACTCAGTGCCAACTTTGGTAGACCGTGAACTCGTTTTATACGAATCACGTATTATCATGGAATATTTGGATGAGCGTTTTCCTCATCCGCCTTTGATGCCAGTTTATCCAGTGTCTCGCGGCCAAAGCCGTTTGATGATGCACCGCATCGATACTGACTGGTATTCGCTCGTTGACCGTATCCGTAAAGGTGATCGTGTTGAAGCGGCTCGTAAAGAGTTGACTGAAAGCCTGATCGCAATTGCGCCTATCTTCGGTGAAGTGCCTTACTTCATGAGCGAAGAATTTGGTCTAGCGGATTGCTACCTTGGCCCATTGTTGTGGCGTTTACCTGTATTAGGTATTGAGCTAGATAGCCGTGTAGCTAAAGATATCAAAGCGTATATGACACGTATTTTTGAGCGTGAATCGTTTAAAGCTTCTTTAACTGAAGCCGAACGCGAAATGCGCATGGGTATGTAATGAAACCTTTGACTCCAAATCGTCCTTATTTACTAAGGGCTTACTATGATTGGTTGATGGACAACCAATTGACTCCTCACGTTGTGGTTGATGCCTTTGTTGAAGGCACTCAAGTACCGCAGCAATACGTGAAGGATGGCCAGATAGTGTTGAATATTGCTGCTGGCGCAGTGGGCAATTTGCAAATTAGCAATGAGTGTGTGGAGTTCAATGCGCGTTTTGGTGGTGTTCCTCAGGAGGTGATGTTGCCAATGGCGTCGATTGTCGCTATTTATGCCCGTGAAAACGGTGCTGGCACTGTCTTCGATATCGAAGATGCTTACCTGATGGACGATGA
This sequence comes from Shewanella sp. SM73, assembly GCF_025653795.1. Lineage (NCBI taxonomy): Bacteria > Pseudomonadati > Pseudomonadota > Gammaproteobacteria > Alteromonadales > Shewanellaceae > Shewanella > Shewanella sp. SM73. Next base: position 310,922 of record NZ_JAKKRY010000002.1, on the reverse strand, counting down.
AGTCGATTCATCTTTATCCGTTGTTGAAACAACAGATAAAGCGTTTGAACCGACAGATGAGCCTCCTAAGCGTCGCAGTCATTTAACTGTGGTTAAATAACTGTGGTTAAATGCCCAAGTCGTTTTAAAAACTAAGCCAGTCTAATGACTGGCTTTTTTGTCGCTGTATTTTATCGCCGTAATTGGTTAAACCTTAAGTACAAGGTGTGATAGCATTTGCGCCCGCATTCATCCGTTAGATATGCGTTACCTTTACCCATTTAGACCAATGGATCTTGTATGTTGCTAATGATCGATAATTACGACTCTTTCACCTTTAACTTAGTGCAGTATTTCCAGCAGCTAGGGCAAGAGATAGTGGTTAAGCGTAATGACGAAATTAGCCTAGCCGACATCGAGGCGCTTGCGCCTAGTCATCTGGTGATTTCGCCCGGACCTTGCACACCTAATGAGGCGGGGATCTCCCTCGCGGCGATTGAACATTTTGCTGCGCGCATGCCAATCTTAGGTGTCTGTTTGGGACATCAGGCGATGGCACAGGTTTTCGGTGCCAATGTGGTGCGTGCCGAACGGGTAATGCATGGCAAGGTCAGCGTTATTGCGCACACTGGACAGCGGTTATTTAAGGGATTAAATCAGCCTTTAACCGTGACACGTTATCACTCGTTACTGGTTGATGCTGTGCCTGAAGGTTTTGTACTCGATGCTTGGTTTGACGATGCAATTCACGGCCGAGAAATCATGGCCATGAGCCATCAAGACTTACCGCTTTATGGGGTGCAATTTCATCCCGAATCAATTCTCACCGAGCAAGGTCTCGAACTGTTAGCCAATTTTTTAGCGCAACCGGCTGTGCCCGTATAATTTCCTCGCCTTAAAAACTCTCCACACTATCAATTTCTGTTACAAGATTTATCCTTCTTTTAAGCAAGTTTAGCGATTAACTATGCTATAACTGCCGCAAAACTACGCGAATAGGCGAAACCAGCAGATAAGTAGACTGGGTCATTTAGCCATTGCGATAACAATAAAAGGAAGGATAAATGAGAAGCGTAATGCGAAATTTGGGTTTTAGTGCGTTAGCGGTTGCCGTATTGGCAGGGTGCGCAGCGACATCGACTGAAACTGCAACTCCCGTAATAGCTCCGCCAGCATTCCAAGTTCCCTTAGCCCAACCGCCACAAGTTTCACAGGCGCTTACGCTTAATCAAATTATGGCAAATCCTGATTGGATGGGGATCTTTGCCAAAGAGGCTTACTGGAGCGACGATAGCCAAAGCGTACTGTTTGCCCGCCAAGCGAGTGCTTCACCTTTGCGTAGCTATTATCAGCAAGGCATCAATGACAGTCGCGCCGTAGAGCTAGCTCTCGATAAGTTACATGCGGCAGATCAGCAGTTTGGCGTGTTTGACCGCACTAAGTCCCACAAGGCCTATCTGTATCAAGGCAACATTTTTGTTAAGCAATTAAGCACGGGTAAAATCAGCCAACTGACTCGCCAGCGCACCGCCATCGATGGTGTGCGTTATCTCAATAATGGCGATATTGCCTATTGGCAGGGCGACAATGTTTTCCAAATTCATCAAGATTCTGGCTTAGTCGAGCAACTTGCTGAAATTAAAATGGCGAAAGCACCAGAAGCGGTAAAAGAGCCGACGTCTTATATTGCAAAACAACAGCACAGATTGATTCAGTATGTAGCGCTGCAGCAAGAAAATGCTAAAGCTAAAGCGCAGTACCAAGATGAATTACAAAAAAACGATCCAACGCTCGCCGCCAGCACTTGGTATTTAGGCGATAGCGAAGTGGTGTCAGAGCTGAGTTTATCACCCGATGGCCGCTATATTTTAGTCGCTCTTACAGATAAAAATTACACAGGTAGCAGCGAACACGACATCATGCCTAATTACTTAGGTAGTGAAGGTTATATCGACCCAGTGCCAGTGCGCGCGCGCGTGGCTGAAGATACGCCACCAGGGCAACGTTTTGTGGTGCTTGATTTAAACCAACATAAAAAAGTCGATATCACAATCGAGGGCCTTACTGGTTTTGATGAGGATGTGCTAGCCAAAGTGAAAGCTGAAAATGCTAAAGCAAAAGGTGAAACTTATCAAAGCACTAAATCGCCACGTAAAATTCAGTTGATGCAGGATTGGGGCTGGACTCAGAGTGCGATTCAATGGCATGAGTCGGAAAATAAATTAGCCCTGATGCTAGAAGCCACCGATAACAAAGATCGCTGGATCGCCAGTGTCGATCTTGCTAAGGGTAAATTCATTACCGAACATCGTTTGCATGATGATGCATGGGTGAATTACTACTACAACCAATTCGGTTGGTTACCGGATACGGATACCTTGTATTACTTGTCAGAAGAGTCCGGTTATTCGCAGCTTTATATTAAAGCTCAAGGCGAAAAGCCGCGTGCGTTAACCCAAGGCAAGTTTGTGGTGAGTGATATTACGCTGTCACCGGATGCCAATTACATCTATTACAAAGCGAACCAGAGTCACCCCGGCATTTATAACGTTCACCGCGTGAATCTTGCCACAGGTAAAAAGGAGCAACTAACCCAGTGGGATGGCAACTTAGATTACAGCTTAAGCCCCGATGGCACTCAGCTATTACTCAATGCCTCACGCCGCACACAGCCTAATGAGCTTTATGTTCAACCCATTGGCGGCGAGTTAAAGCAGCTGACGTCTTATACCAGTGATGCCTTCAAAAATTACCCATGGCAAGCGCCAGAAGTGGTAGCAGTACCTTCAAATCATGGTGCTGGCAATGTGTACGCTCGAGTTTATCTGCCGCAAGGCTATGATAAGTCCCGCGCTGAGAAATATCCTGCGGTGATTTTCAATCACGGCGCAGGTTATCTGCAGAATGCCGACTATGGTTTTAGCGGTTACTTTCGCGAGTTTATGTTCCACAACCTGCTGACTCAACAAGGTTATGTTGTGATGGACATGGATTACCGTGGCTCTAAAGGTTACGGCCGAGATTGGCGCACTGCTATTTATCGCAATATGGGTCATCCAGAAGTGGAAGACTTAAAGGATGGCGTAACGTGGATGGCGACTCATACCCATGTCGATACTAAGCGTGTCGGTACTTATGGTGGCTCTTACGGTGGATTCTTAACCTTTATGTCTTTGTTTACCGCGCCGGACTTGTTCCAAGCTGGAGCTGCATTGCGTCCTGTGGCGGACTGGGCACATTATAATGCGCCTTATACCTCTAATATCTTAAATACGCCTGATGTCGATCCTATCGCCTATGAGCGCAGCTCTCCTATTGAGCATGCTCAAGGATTAACTAAACCACTGCTTATCATGAGTGGCGTAATGGACGACAACGTTTTCTTCCAAGACAGTGTGCGTATGGTACAGCGCCTCATTGAACTGGAAAAACCAACCTTTGAAATGGCGATTTATCCTGTCGAGCCCCATGGTTTCCGTCAACCTTCTAGCTGGTTAGATGAATACCGCCGCATCTATAAGTTATTTGAACAAGAACTCAAATAATTCAGTTCGATTTCTTTTAAAGGTCTCCTAGTCGAGGCCTTTTTATTGGATAACTGACTAGGAAATATCCGATATAACTCTTTGTTTGCGTTCTGCGACTTTGCATTATTGCTAAGATTAAGTGTATGTGCTGAAATTGTAATGATTTTGAGAGTTTGATTGTGTTGACGTCACTCGGGCATTAGCGATATAGGAAAGATTCATAGTGGCGATTTCGGTTGCGGGCGGTGTAAGACCCGGCAAAATTATAGAGATAGAGCACAGACTCTATCAACAATTGATCCTCGGAAAGCAAAAAGCGAGCCCGACTCTTTTGGATGAACTCGACCTTGAATTAGAGGCCGATGCAAATAAGTTAGATGTTGAACGCGAAGCGATTTTGGTGCGTTTGATGAAACAAATTAAAGCTAAAGAAGTGTTTGAAGCCGTATCGAGCCAGTTGCATGAAACTGTCATTAACGCCATCGAGCATCAACTCGCGTCCCCTGAATCTGTTTTGGCTAAGTCAGATATCAATGAGTCGCAAATCCTCTTGCTGGAATTATTGCTGGCAAAAAATCTCGATGCAACACGATTAAGACCACTGATTAGTAACTTAAGTTGGTTGTGCCGCGACTTAACTAACTTGGTCAACAGCCCATCTTTTCGCGCTCGCCGGTCTCAGAGCTCAGATGTGCGGGTCACTGATATCAAATTAGTGATGAATTACATCGGTATCGAAAACCTTCGCACTATTATCCCTTACTTTTGTTTGCGAAATTGGCTTCCTAGTGGCAATGCTAAGTTGTTATGGACTACCCGTAAATTATGGCGCTACAGCATAGTCAGTGGCATAGCGGCAAATGCTTTAGCTCAGCTTCATAATACTGACTCAGCCTTGGTTTATAGTAGTGCCTTACTTAATCAGTTAGGTACATCCGTTGTATTGAGTTTAAGTGCCCGTTTATTCGACCAAACATGGGGATCTTGGATAAGAGAAGCCAGTAGCAGCCGTGATAAGGAAGTGTATGATGCGGTGATTGCCACTGAGTTTCCTGCTAAGGCCGTGTTTGAACAAGTGCTAAGCCATGGTCTTAAACTTAATTGGCAATTATTAGAGTTACTTAAGTTTGAAGCGAGTCCCTTAACTCGGTTGTTAAAGGAGTTAGATCAAACCTTAAGTTATCGAGAATTGTCGCCTCAGTCGGCATTAGTCGCGCGGTCAAACTGTTATGCTAAGGTGGTATTACTCGAAGAAATGCGTCAAATCGATCCCCAAGAAAAGCGCTTAATGTTTGATTATTATGAGTTAACTGAGCAAGAAGTACTGCGCTTAAAAGCACAAAACTATAGGAAGTTAGATCTGCTGTAATCCTCGGTCTGCTACGTAGCGCCATGATTGCGGCGTTTAAGTAGAGGAAGGGATATGCCAAGTTGGCAAGCATCTGTACTAAATACCATTTTATCCTATGTCGCTAGGCCATCCATCAGTCGTGGACAGGCCAAAATGCCTTTAGCGCAAGTGCGTGAAAAGTTGCTTGAGCTTGATAGACGTTGGCTCCCTTGGCCGGATAAGTTAGTCAGCGCTACCATCCCCTTACAACACTCAAACTTGTTACATTATGTGCTTCTCAACGAACCTCCTCGCCTTGGAAATCTATTTTATATCCGTGGCGGAGGCTTCTGTTTTAAAACGCCCCATGCCCATGCAAGACTGGTCGCAGATATCTGCCAGCGCTGTCAATTAGATGCTTATATTCCTGATTATCGTCTCTCTCCTGAGCATCCTTTCCCCGCACCATTTGATGATGTGCTTGAAGCCTATAGGCGGTTAATTGAGCTGAAAGGCTCGGAGAATTTGATCCTCATGGGTGACTCGGCGGGCGGCAATTTAGCACTGAGTTTGTTGCTGGAATTAAAGCGTTTAACCCTGCCTTTACCGACCGCCTGTATCTTGCTATCGCCCGCGTTAGACTTAGCTCTTACGGGGGATACTGAGTTGATACTCGCAGCCGACGATCCCTTCTTCACCATAGAGGCATTGCTGCGCTTACGTGGCGCTTATCTTGCGGGGGCCGATCCTATGTCGGCAAAAGTTTCCCCCTTACAGGGAAACTTGGCAGACCTGCCGCCTATCTTAGTAATTGCGGGTACGCGGGAGTTATTATTACAGGATTCTGAACGTTTAGTCGCCCAAATAAAAGCCTGTGGTGGTGAGATAACGGGCTGCTTTTACCTTAACATGCCCCATGTGTTTCCCTTGTTCAATTTATTGCCCGAAGCCCTTGAAGTGAGGTCGAAAATTGGCCATTTTGTGCTTTCACACTTGATTCGTTAAAATGGTGTAGTTATTCACATTCAGTGAATAGCTAGCAAAATGAGGGGCAAATAACTTTTTTTCTGACTAATTATGCTGCAAGCCATGGGCTTAACCGCTTGTATAGTTCTTAAACTGCAATCTTTATGCACTTTGGGTGGAAGTGCGTGGATTGATGTTTGTGAAAAACTGGTATTTTGATCACATTTTCGCTAATAATGGTTATTAATAGACACAAGCAATCCCAGTATCACTAACTCTAGATAAAGATACCTATGGGACTCTGACGGTGCAAGGCGCCGTTACACAAACACAAAGGACGAAGAAGAATGAGCGTTGATATGAAGTTGGACCGTGCCCAGTTTGACGCAGTGATGGTGCCTAATTATGCGCCTGCTGCCGTGATCCCTGTTCGTGGCGAAGGAAGCCGAGTTTGGGACCAAGAGGGCAACGAGTTTATCGATTTTGCTGGCGGTATTGCGGTAAATTGCTTAGGTCACTGTCATCCAGCCCTTGTGAATGCCCTTAAGACACAAGGTGAAAAATTATGGCATCTGTCAAACGTAATGACGAATGAGCCTGCCTTGGCATTAGCGACTAAATTAGTTAATAGCACGTTTGCCGACAAAGTGTATTTTGCCAACTCTGGCGCCGAAGCCAACGAAGCCGCATTAAAACTTGCCCGTCGTTATGCCTTAGAAAAACATGGCGTTGAGAAAGATGAAATCATAGCGTTCGATAAAGCTTTCCACGGCCGTACATTCTTCACCGTCAGTGTCGGTGGACAAGCTGCCTATTCTGATGGTTTTGGTCCTAAGCCGCAGAGCATTACTCACCTGCCATTTAACGATGTTGCCGCCTTAGAAGCCGCAGTGACGGACAAAACCTGCGCCATCATGCTTGAGCCGCTGCAAGGCGAGGGCGGTATTATTGATGCCGATCCTGCATTCTTGAAAGCTGTGCGTGAACTGGCTAACAAGCACAATGCGCTAGTGATTTTTGATGAAGTGCAAACGGGTGTGGGCCGTACTGGTGAACTTTACGCTTACATGGGTACTGAAATCGTGCCTGACATTTTAACCACAGCTAAAGCACTCGGCGGTGGTTTCCCTATCGCAGCTATGCTGACAACCGCTGAGATTGCTGAACATCTAAAAGTGGGCACTCACGGTTCTACCTACGGTGGTAACCCATTAGCCTGCGCTATCGGTAATGCTGTGTTAGACGTAGTGAACACGCCTGAAGTGTTAGACGGCGTTAAACATCGCGAGCAGTTATTGCGCGATGGTTTGAACAAAATCAATGAAAAATATCATGTATTTTCAGAAGTCCGCGGTAAAGGTTTGCTCTTAGGTGCCGTTCTTAATGAACAATACCAAGGCCGTTCACGCGACTTCTTGGTGGCCTCTGTCGCTGAAGGCTTAATGAGCCTGATGGCGGGTGCTAATGTGGTACGTTTTGCTCCTTCTCTGGTGATCCCTGAGGCAGATATTGCTGAAGGTCTAGCTCGTTTTGAACGTGCTGTGGCGAGCATAGCTGCCGCCTAAATGACCAAAGGAGTGCTGAATTTATTCGCACTCCTTTTTTGTCAGGGAATACTTACGTGCATCACTGCCTGTCTTTTTGAAGAGAGGTGCCTTGATGCACGGTAAGCCAAAGTGAGGAGACACTAAGATGTTAATCATACGTCCTATTCAGGCTGGTGATTTTGAGGCCTTATATCAAATTGCCGAAGAGTCTGGTCATGGCTTTACGTCATTACCTGTGAATGCGGATCTGCTCAGACATAAAATTGCTCGAGCAGAAGCCTCATTCGTCAAAGCCGTAGAGACTCCCTTCGATGAAGGTTATCTAATGGTGCTGGAAGATACCGATACCCGTGAAGTGGTGGGAACGTGCGCCATCGAAGCGGCGGTGGGAATGGAAGATGCGTTCTACCATTATCGACTCGGTACCGAAGTCTATCATTCTGAGCAAATTGACGTGCGTAACGAGGTCGAAACACTCACCCTTTGCCATGACTACACTGGCGCTGCTGAGATGTGTACGCTGTTTTTGCGTGAAGCATATCGCAAGGGCAACAATGGCCGCATGTTATCCCGCAGTCGCTTTCTGTTTTTAGCTCAACATGCGAAGCGTTTTGGCGAAACTGTGATTGCCGAAATGCGCGGTGTGAGCGATGCCGATGGTCATTCACCTTTCTATGGCTGGCTACAAAAACACTTTTTAGGCATTGATTTTATTCAGGCAGATTATCTTTCTGGTTTGGGTAAAAAGGCATTTATGGCCGAAATGATGCCTCGAAACCCTGTCTACGTTTGTCTGTTGCCGGAAGAAGCGCAGAAAGTGATTGGCGAAGTGCATACCAATACCCGTCCCGCATTAAGTTTGCTGCAGGCCGAAGGCTTTCGATGCCGCGGTTATGTGGATATTTTTGATGGTGGTCCAACGGTTGAGTGTCGTTTATCGGACATTCGCGGCGTGCGTGAAAGTCGTTTATTGACCGTCGATATTGGTGATATGGTCGAAGCCGACACTCAATTTATTATCTCAAATACCCAATTAGCCAATTACCGAGCGACGTCTGCTGCACTGGCCGTGGACGACAAATCCGAACATATCATCATTAGCCCTGAGCTGGCAGCGGGTTTGCTACTCGCAAAAGGCGATCAAATCCGTATTTTGGCAATGTAGGAATAACCAATGACACATTATATTCAAGGCCAGTGGCATGCTGGCAAAGGTCATGACGTGACCTCAATTAACCCTGCCAATGCACAATCTATTTGGACCGGTAAAACGGCCACTGCAGAACAAGTTAATACCGCCGTTGATGCCGCGCGCGCCGCACAGTTTGATTGGTTTATGTTAGGTTTCGATGCGCGTTTAGCCATAGTTGAAGCGTATCGCACCCAACTCGAAGCCAATAAAGCGGAACTGGCTGAAACGATTGCCCAAGAAACCGGTAAACCTCAGTGGGAAACCGCGACTGAAGTCGGTGCCATGATAGGCAAAATTGCTTTATCGGCTGCGGCTTACAATAAACGTACGGGCACAGATGCCAACGATACGCCAGCAGGACGTGCGGTTATCCGCCATAAGCCCCACGGTGTTGTGGCGGTGTTCGGTCCTTACAACTTCCCTGGTCATTTGCCGAACGGCCACATAGTCCCTGCGCTGCTGGCTGGGAATACCGTGATTTTCAAACCTTCAGAGCTCACGCCTAAAGTCGCCGAGTTGATGGTCAGCCTATGGGATAAAGCGGGTCTGCCTGCTGGCGTGCTTAACTTAGTCCAAGGTGAGGTTGATACGGGTAAGGCACTGGCTTCTCACCCGCAGCTCGATGGTCTGTTCTTTACCGGTAGCTCACGTACAGGTCATTTTTTACATCAACAATATGCCGGTCATCCGGGTAAAATTTTAGCACTTGAGATGGGAGGCAATAACCCACTGATCATCAAAGGTGTGCAGGATATTAAGGCCGCAGTGCACGATATTTTGCAGTCGGCTTATATCTCATCGGGTCAACGTTGCACTTGTGCGCGCCGTTTATATGTCGAGCAGGGCGAGCAGGGCGATGCGCTGATTGCCATGTTAGTCGATGCGGTTAAACAGATTAAAGTCGGTCCTTGGAATGCGCAGCCACAACCTTTTATGGGCTCAATGATTTCTGAAACTGCCGCCAAAGGTATGGTTGCGGCGCAGGCGAATCTGCTGAGCTTAGGCGGCGTGTCTTTGGTCGAGTTGACCCATCTAGAAGCGGGTACAGGCTTAGTGTCTCCTGGCCTTATCGATGTGACAGCGATCGATGCATTGCCGGATGAAGAATACTTCGGACCTCTACTGCAGCTGGTGCGTTACAGTGATTTTGATCAAGCGATCAAATTGGCTAACCAAACGCGTTACGGCTTGTCTGCGGGATTACTTGCCGATAGCCGTGAAGATTATGATTATTTCCTCGCGCGTATTCGTGCTGGCATTGTTAACTGGAACAAACAAATCACTGGCGCATCGGGCGCGGCACCTTTTGGTGGTGTTGGGGCTTCGGGTAACCACAGAGCGAGTGCTTTCTATGCCGCCGATTACTGTGCTTATCCGGTCGCTTCGGTCGAGGCTGATGCCGTGAGTTTACCCGCGACATTAAGCCCAGGTTTGAGCTTGTAAGCGGGTAGGGATTTGACTTTTATGCGGTAAAGAATATGTGGGAAAGAGGAGGAAGGACTAATGTTCTTCCTTTTTAATAACAAGCAGTGACGTTACTTAAGTTTCTACTGTGGGTATGTGTGACGCTGCAACAGTGGCATTTAGGTCGTTACATTTAGTGTTTGCGGCAAAATAACAGCAATAACCGCAGCACAATAAAAGGAGTTTTTATGCATACCGACATCAACGCGTTATTTGCCGCCCTGTGGCAAGACTATATTCAAATGACCCCTTCTGCGGCAAAAGTGCACGCGTTGTTGGGTCATGGTAAACCGATCATCAACGACCATATTGCCCTGCGTACTTTCAATATCGCTAAGGTGAATTTGGACGTACTGGCTAAGCATTTCACTTCGTTAGGTTATGTACCTTGCGGTGATTATAAGTTTGAACAGAAAAAACTGATCGCTAAGCATTTTGAACATCCAGACTCGACTCAGCCTAAAGTGTTTATTTCTGAGTTATTGGTTGAAGAATTTAGCCCAGCGTTGCAAAAAACTATTCAAGGCTTAATTGCTCAAGTGGATGTTGCAGCGACTACCGCTGACAACTTTATTTACTCAGGCCGTCATTGGTCTTTAGATGCTAAAACCTATCAGGACTTATTAACTGAGAGTGAATATGCAGCTTGGGTTGCGGCTTTTGGTTATCGCGCTAACCATTTCACTGTGTCTATCAATCACCTCGACGGTTTTGAGACTTTAGAGTCAGTGAATGAAGCTCTGAAGCAAGCGGGCTTTGTACTCAATAGTTCAGGTGGCGAGATCAAAGGTTCGCCAGAAGTCTTGTTAGAACAGTCTTCGACTATGGCTGATAAGATTGGTGTTGAATTTACTGACGCGACAGTGGAAATCCCAAGCTGTTTTTATGAGTTTGCGCTACGTTATCCTATGGCTAATGGCGAGCTCTACACAGGCTTTGTGGCGGCATCTGCCGATAAGATTTTTGAAAGCACCAATGTGAATAAAGCCTAACGTCCTCAAATTGCTTTCTGCATAAAAAAACGCTATCAATTCGATGGCGTTTTTTATGGATATTTCAAACAAGGTATTTAATACGATTGGCATAACCTGGGGCTAGCTAAAGGTCAGCTCGATCCTCAATCCACCTAAGCGAGTGCTGTGATTAAACTGCAGTTCAATCTCGTATTGCTCGGCAATTTCTTTCACTATTGATAATCCTAAACCGTGACCCATCACTGACTCATCAAGCCTTGTTCCTCTTTGTGTGAGCTTATCTAGCTCATCATCAGCAACCCCTGGACCATCATCATCAATACAAAGGCAGAGACGCTCTTGTTGACGCGATAGCTGAATGCTGACTCGGCTCTGGGCCCATTTAAAGGCGTTGTCTAGCAGGTTGCCTAAGAGCTCCATGCCATCTTCCCTGTGAATAGGCAGTCTGAGAATATTGGGATCGAGTTCGAAATCACATTCAATGGACTTGTTGCGGTGAACCTTATTTAGCGTGTTGGCTAGGCTATGTAAATCCCTAGGGATCACCAATTGCGCTGCGGGGAGCATGTCGCCAGTGATCCTCGCGGCAGCCAGTTTACGCTCGACCATCTTGTGAATCGAATCAAGTTGTTGCTGCAGGGCAATGGCAGTTTCAGGATCTTTGAGGCCAAGAGCTTCAACCTGTTGCTGCATCACGGCAAGAGGCGTTTTGAGCCCATGGCTCAAATTACCTAAGTTATTGCGGCTACGTTCAATTTGCTTGGCTGTGTACTCAAGTAGTTCATTATAGGTTTTTGCTAATGGTTGTACTTCGGGAGGAATATTATTGAGCTCCAGCGCGTTAATTTCCCCTTGTCTTAGCCGAGAAAGTGCGTGCTGTATGTGCTTAACTGGCTTAAATGATTGACGTAGGATCAAGAATATCCCCGCGATCATAGCAACTAACATCGCCAGATTGACACCAAGCTTAGTGCCATAAACCTCGCTAAACACGCGTCTACCGATACTCAAATCTTGCGCAACGGTTAAGGTAGCGCTGACATTGGCACTGCTGGAATTTAACCCTAATGATAACAACTGCATATCGTTATTTTTTGGCCCTTTAGCTTGCCAGACGCGGGTTTGATTCGGTGCTAGTGGCTCGATATCTAACTGCATATCCCACAGGGAGCGTGAGCGAATCACTTCATTTGGCAGGTTAAGCTGAAAATAACGGCCTGAATAGGCGGGCTTGTAGAAACTGGAAAGCTGGCTTTGATCTATGCTGATCTCCCCATCGTGGATATGGGTTGCCAGCATGATATGTTCGAGATCTTCTTCTAAGCGATTGATAATAGAGTCGTGGAAGGCCTGACGTAGCATGGACTCAAACAGTATCAGCCCAATCACAGTACCTAACACGAGTAAGCCAGTTAACCATAAACTGAGCTTAGTGCGGATCGAGATCATTCAATAATGCCGTGGAAGATGTAACCTTGGCCGCGACGGGTTTCGATCGTGGTTTTACCCAGTTTCTTGCGTAGATGGGTGACATAAACCTCGACCACATTACTCTCTTTTTCATCGTCAAACTGATAGAGCTTATCGGTTAGCTGCGTCTTAGATAACAGCTTCTTAGGTGACATGAGGAAGATTTTTAACAGCCTAAATTCCATTGCTGTGAGTTCATACAGCTGCTCGGCCACTTTTACTGTTTGCTCTGCTTCATCTAAAACCACACCACCATAACTCAATTGTTTACTTGAGGTGTTTAGACGACCATGTGCACGGTGGATTAAAGCTTGGATTCGGGCCAATAATTCCTGGGCGTGGAAAGGTTTACCTAAGTAATCGTCGGCGCCAGCATTAAAACCTTCTACTTTTTCATGCCATTGGCTGCGGGCTGTCAGCATGATGACTGGAGTGCTGATCCCTTGATTTCGCCAGCCTTCGAGCAGTTCGAGGCCGTTGCCATCGGGCAAACCTATGTCTAAGATTACGCAATCGTATTGGGTTTCTTTGATCAGATAATCGGCTTCAAGCGCTTTGTCTGTAATATCGGTTACATAGCCAGCGAGTTTGAGTTGTTTCTCCAGCTCGGTGACTAGCATTGGGTTATCTTCAACGAGTAACAGTTTCATGTTTTCGACATTCGCTCGGTAGTGCTATTGATTGATCGGCTTGACCATTAGTTGCATCAATACTGAGATTAACGATTTGGCCACGCTGAACTTTGATTTGCAAATCATAGCGCCATTTATGATCTTCTTGATAGAGATGAGCATCAATTAGTTCACCTTGGCAAAATTGGTTTACTACGGCTAGTGTACCGTTTAAGGACAATATTTGCCCAGAGTTAACTAACGCCTTGGCTTGATAATGTTCTAATTCAATAGGTTCGGCATGCAAGATTATTGGATGCACCAGCGTGAATAGGCTGAAAAAACAGATTAAAAACAGCCGTTTCATTTGAGCTCCCCAATAAAAAATGGCCTAGAATTTATTCTAGGCCACTTTAATAAGGCAGGCTTAAATCAAGCTGAAGACTAACTTAACGGGTACCGTATACCACGATTGTCTTACCATGAGCTTGGATCAAATTCTGTTCTTCTAACATCTTCAAGATACGACCCACAGTTTCCCGTGAACAGCCAACGATTTGGCCTATCTCTTGACGAGTGATCTTAATCTGCATGCCATCAGGGTGTGTCATAGCATCAGGTTGTTTAGCCAGATGTAATAGAGTTTGAGCAATACGGCCTGCAACGTCTAAAAATGCAAGGTTACCCACTTTCTGGCTGGTACTTTGTAGGCGATAGGCCATTTGTGCAGACAGCTTCATCAGAATTTCAGGGTTAACTTGAATTAACTGTCTGAATTTCTTATATGAAATCTCAGCGATTTCACAAGCTTGCTTAGCACGAACCCAAGCGGTACGTTCGGCTTGTTCTTCAAACAAACCTAGTTCACCGATAAAGTCACCTTGATTCAGATAAGAAAGGATCATCTCCTTACCTTCTTCATCTTTAATCAATACCGCTACAGAACCTTTTACTATGTAATAAAGGGTATCTGAGTCTTCACCAGCATGGATAAGAGTGCTCTTTGCAGGGTACTTATGAATGTGACAGTGTGATAAAAACCATTCCAAAGTTGGATCAGGTTTTGGCTTACCAATCAGAGCCATGTTGGTGTTCCTCGATTGATTAAAACGAAAGTAAGAGTATTCTAAATAAGCATTTTACGTCAATTAAACTCACAAAAACTTGATGGAAGTCTTAGTTTAGAATAAGTGAATAAATGCAATTAACCATCTAAAATTAGAGCTTATTTTGCTACTTTAGTGATTTAAGTCAACTAAATCGATATGAAACTCGCTGGATTCACTTAACTCTGTCGAGTTAATCACATCTTACCAGTCTATTTCAGCAGTTTTATTATAGATTATGAATAAAATATGCCACTAAATTACACAATAACATGTTTCACTTTTTAAATTTGACATTCCATTTGGCTTAGCTTCCCACATTATCCTGAGGTTTGTGCGTATTTAGGCTCGACTTATGGGGTTAATTCTGGCTAACTTTGAGGGCGGTTGTTTTTAAGAGAGGTAAGCAAGTGAAATACAGATTATGGGTTTTAGGTGCAGGTTTAAGCTTAACAATAGGGCTGAGCTCTGCGGCGCACGCATTTTCTATCCCGCAGCCAGCAGCTGAACTTGCGGCCAGTAAGTTTGTGCATATTCAGGTGACGGCAGAGCAAGGTGATGCCGATGCTCAATTTTTGCTGGGATTAATGTATCTCTCTGGACGTTTTGTGTCGCAAGAAGTGCCGACTGGATTGCACTGGATCTCACTTGCCGCCGAACAACAACATGAAAAAGCGCAGCAAACCTTAGCGGATCTGTCATTTGAAGGCCAATTGATCAAGCGTGACTTGTCAGTCGCTGAGCATTGGTATAAAGGGTTGAGTGAGCAGGGCAGTCGTTGGGCTCAATTCCGTTTAGGCTTTATTTATGCGTCTGGCGGTGACGGTGTGCAGCGCAACTGCGGTAAAGCGGTCGAGCAATTTTCCCAAGTGGGTGATGATGTTGCTTTGGGCAATGTGGCGTGGATTTTAGCAACTTGTCCCGAAGCAGAATATCGTGATGGCAATAAAGCGGTCGAGTTGTCCTTAAAATTACTCAAAGTGAATGAAAACGATCCTACAAATCTTGATAATTTAGCCGCGGCTTATGCGGAGTTAGGCGATTTTGGTGCTGCTATTTCGACGCAGCAGAAAGCGATCGAAGCGTTGAAAATGAATGCTGAAATGACTAAGACTGATGAGTTTATGCTGCGGTTACAAACCTACGAGCAAAAGCGTGCCTATCGCGAAACCTTACGTTTACTCGAATAGGTATTTCTTCATCATCGCTCTCTAGTTAACTGCTATTTTTATTTTAGTATTGATTCATAAGTTTAAAAATAAAGCCTGAGTGGATACTCGGGCTTTTTGTTTTTGATTTAAGGCTCACCGAGCGCCCAAGAATCTAGGATGTGATATTCGACACCCGTGCTTGTGCTTTTTGAATGGTATAAATGCAAATTATCGGGCGTTAACGTCAGCGTATTCATACCTTTGAGTTGCAATAAAGCCGACTCATCTAGTGTCCATTGTTTTGCTTTTCTAAATAAACTGATGTGCGGGCAAAAGCTGTGCTCATTCCGATGCAATTGCAGTCGGTCGGCAATTTCTTGCGTCTGTTTAGCTAATTGCGCTAACGGCGGCTCAACGTCATCGCCTTTCAAGCAACAAACTTGGGCATTGGGCCATAAGTCGAGCTGGTTAAGCTGAGTGTTGAATCTAGGCTTAGCTAAGCGGTCAATTGCATCAAGGAGGGCGATGCGTTGCCCGTCGTCCACTTGTCCTAAAAAGCAGAGCGTTAAATGCAGATTGCTGACACTCACCGCTTTCGCCTCCGGATTGAGGTGGCAAATCAGTTGCTGCTGTAAATCACTCAGCCTTGTCATTTGTGCAGCGGTAGGCGCGAAGCCGAGAAATAGCCTTTGTTGCATCGGTTTATCGTCCTTTTGGAGGGCTTAATATGGATTATCTCAGCGAACACTTTGACGTTAAGCGCATTTGAGCGTTAATCTAGCTGTTGAATTTATCAGCTAATTTGTGACTCAAGCAGACGTTTAATTCACTGTGAGCCTATACTTAATGCACGTCGATAATACCTTAAATGGATTTTTAGGTAAGGAAGAGACTTTTCATGTCAGTAGGTTTAGCTAATCCACTCCAACAGGCTTTGGTCAGTATTTTTAGTGAATCCCCGCTAGAAACCTTAGAGCAGAATGTTGACAGAGCGCTTGAGACTATTACTTTGCAACTGCATTGTGACGGGGTATTTGTATTAACCGGAAGCCAGTCACTGGATCGTTTACGCACGCGTAATCTGTATTTAAAACCTCAATTTGCCCAAGGCCAACAAACCCGAGTCTGGCCCTTGGCACGAATGCCATTTTTTCGCTCTCTTGTCCGTACTCCGCGTCTATTAAATCTGGCTGATGTGAATACCTTACCTGCCGATGCTCAGGCTGAGCGGGCTTTATTAAGGGATTGGGACGTCAAGAGTCTATTAGTATTGCCGCCAGTCGTGTTTGGCGAAACCCGTATTGCCTTGGGGGCTGTCAATTGCTCAGAATGTTGTGAATGGAGCGAAGAGTTTATAAGTGAGTTTAATCACGCTGCTGTGATGATTGGCTCTGCGATGGAATTGACGCGTATTGCTTTGAGCATGCTTGCCTGTGAACATAAATACTGTGAAGTATTCAACCAGTTGCCCTTAGCTTGCGCCTTGTTAGATAAGCATGATCAATTGACTATGCTGAATAAAGTCGCTCTGCAAACCCTGCCAATTCAACATGGCTATGATTTATTCGACATGGTGCGTGAGGAAGAACACGCCATGCTAACCGATACCTTACATGTGGTACGAGAAGGCGTGCTCGGCCAAGCTTGGTGTGAATTACCTTTAAAATCAATTCATCAATTAACTTGGTTGAAACTGAGTTTTAGCCAGATTAGCGGCGATAAAGATACTTTAGTCATGATTGCCGAAGATGTCAGTGAAAAGTACCGCTTAGCCGATGAGTTATCCTTCCATGCCAATTATGATGCACTTACGGGTTTACCTAATCGGCTACATTTTGAAGCCCTATTAGAAAACCTACTACATGCCCACGACGATATGCCTATTTGCGTGGCATTTCTCGATTTAGACCAATTCCAAGTCATTAACAATATCAGTGGCCATCAGGCGGGCGATAAGCTGCTTTGCCAAGTCGCATTACGTTTGAAACAGCTCGTACGTAAAGGCGATATTGTTGCCCGTTTAGGGGGCGATGAGTTTGGTATTCTGATGCATTACTGCAATGTGGATTCTGCGAAACAGATTGCTAAGCGGATTTGTACCCAGTTAGCAAATCATGAGTTTATTTGGGAAAGTCGTAGTCACAATGTCAGTGTCAGTATGGGGATTGCTAGGCTAGATAAAAAATCCGCCGATATTTATACCGTCATGAGTCAAGCTGACGCTGCTTGTCGATTGGCGAAGGATCAAGGCCGAAATGGCTGGCATTTATACAGTGCGAGCGATCCTAAAATGAACCGTCTCTACACCGAGATGATGGCCTCTGTAGATATCGTCGGCGCACTCGCGTTAAACCAATTCGAGCTTTATTTTCAAAGCATAGTGCCGTTAAACCGTGAGGAAACTGGCTTACATTTAGAGATCTTACTGCGTATGGTGCAGACTAACGGCACTATAGTGTCTCCTGCTATCTTCTTACCCGCCGCCGAGCGATACAACTTGGCTTCTAAGGTTGATCTTTGGGTGATCGATAATTTGCTCAAGTGGGGTGGTAGTCATTTAGATATTTGGCAGCAATTGGATCTTGTGTCTGTGAATCTGTCGGCAACCTCTTTGGGCGATCATGAGTTTATGAATTGGCTAGAAATGCGTTTGATGGCCGAACCTGAGCTGGTGGATAAGCTTTGCATCGAGATCACAGAAACCGCGGCTGTGAGTCAGCTCGATCAAGCCACAAAGTTACTCGAGATACTTCGTCCGCTCAATTGTAAATTAGCCCTCGATGATTTTGGTGCAGGCTTTTCTAGCTTTGCTTACCTTAAGCGCCTCAATGTGGATTTTGTAAAGGTTGATGGCCAATTTGTCGTCAATATTTGCCAAGACTCTGCGGATCAGGCTATCGTAAAATCTATCTGCCAACTTGGTCAAGATATGGGGTTTGATGTGGTTGCTGAATTTGTCGAATCCCAAGAAATAGGGTGGAAATTGCAAGCCTTAGGCGTCGACTATGCTCAAGGTTACGCCATCAATAAACCGATACGCTTAGCTGAACTACAGTCAGGGCTCAGTCAACCTTGGCTCGAAAAGCGTGAGATTTTTGCTCCCTATCCACAGCTGTAATCTTGGGCATGGCAGCCTTGAGCTGTTACTTATGTCAGCACTGACTTGATAATGTTTGCTGCGAAATGGTACTCAAAGCCGATTGTTAGTACACTGACGCCCTGTCTTGGCCGCTGATGTCTTTTTCTTGAACTCTCTACCTATTCATAGCTTATTAGCACCGCTGCGCGCGGCTTTTTCTCGTCACGCTCAAGTGATCCTCGAGGCACCGACAGGTGCGGGTAAATCAACGGCGTTACCTTTGGCTATGTTGGATTGGCCAGAAATCAGCGGACGCATTTTAATGCTCGAACCGCGGCGTGTCGCGGCGCGTAGTGTGGCGCACTATATTGCCAGCTGTCGCCAGCAAAAGGTGGGGCAAGAAGTCGGCTATCGCGTCCGCGGTGAAGCTAAAATCAGTGCCAATACCCGTTTAGAAATTGTCACCGAAGGCATTCTGACGCGAATGATCCAACAAGATCCCGAGTTAACTGGGATTGGAATGATCATCTTCGATGAAATTCATGAACGTCACCTCACCACTGATTTAGGTCTTGCCCTAGCGCTCGAAGTGCAAGCTTCACTGCGGGACGATTTAAAGATATTAGCTATGTCAGCGACTCTATCTGGTCTTGCCTTAGCTGAACTCATGCTAGAAGCGGTGACCTTGCACAGCGAAGGCCGGAGTTTTCCTGTAGACATAGAATATCGCCCTGTGCCAACTCAGCAGCATTGGATCGATCACCTTGGCCGCTGCGTGCTCGAACTGGTCTCGGCCAGCAGTGTCAGTGTTGATAAAACGGCTGCCAATAATGCCGTGCTCGTGTTTTTACCCGGTAAAGGGGAGATCTTACGATTACAGCAGTTTTTGCGCGAGCGCTTAGCGGACGATGCCTTTTTGATTTGCCCTCTTTATGGTGAACTTTCAGGTGCCGAGCAAGATAGCGCGATCGCTGCAACTATAGATGGCAGGCGCAAAATTGTGCTAGCGACTAACGTGGCGGAATCGAGTTTAACTATTGAAGACATAGGGTTTGTCATCGACAGTGGTTATAAACGACAAGCGAGTTTTAACCCTAAAACCGGTGTCACTCGCTTAGGCTTGAAACGTATTAGCCAAGCCTCCGCAACTCAGCGTAGTGGTCGCGCCGGGCGTTTATCAGCGGGTGTGTGTGTTCGCCTGTGGAGCCAAGAAGAACATGGCCGCATGCTCAGGGCCGATGAACCTGAGATCAGCCAAGCGGATCTGGTGGCTATGGCCCACGATTGTGCTTACTGGGGCGCAAAATCCTTTAGCGACTTGATGTTATTAACGCCGCCACCAAGTGTGCATGAGGCGCTGGCGTGGAAACTGTTACAAGATTTAGGCATGGTCGATACTCAAAATAAACTCACTCCCCACGGGAAAGCGGCCTACGAGCTAGGGTGTCACCCAAGGCTTGCTCATATGTTATTGGGCGCAAAAAGTTTGGGCGCAAACAATGGGGGAGTCAATAATGCTAACGAACAAGCAACGCAATTGGGCAGTTTGGCCTGCTTGTTGTCGGGGGTTTTAGAGGCGCGTGGTTTGCCTAAAAAGGGCGCCGATATCATGAATTACCTGCACTTTGCCTGTCATGGACAAGCTGGGCAACAGGCAAAACAGTGGCAGAAAAAGCTAGGATTAGCAGCGGATTTGTCTAAGATAGCGACCCATGCACACCACAGCGATGTGGGGTTATTATTAGCACTTGCTTATCCGGATCGTATCGCTAAAGCCCGCGGTGTTGAGGGCTACCAATTAGCCAATGGTACTGGCGTCGTGCTCGCAGCCGATGATGCATTGGCGCAAACGCCGTGGATGGTGGTGGCGGATTTTCAAGAAACTGAAGGCAGAAACGCTGGGCGGATTTACTTAGCGAGTCAGCTTCAGCCAAGCTTGTTCGACGGCGAGCTAAAAGGTTTGCTGGACATTCATGAGATCTGTGGCTGGGATGAAGCTAAAGGTCGAGTGATTGCGCAGCGCCAATACAAGGTCGGACAAATTTTAGTAAAAGCCGAGACGATTGCTAAGCCTGAGCGCAAGCAAATTGTCGCGGCCTTACTGGGCTATATTCGCCAGCAAGGATTACAAATCCTCAATTGGAACGCTAACTTAGAACAGTTTCAACACAGGCTCAAACTGGCAACTGAGTTTGACGCGGGCAGTGACTGGCCCAAGGTTGATGATGAAGCATTATTAGCGAGCCTAGAAACTTGGCTGGCGCCTTACCTCGAAAATGTGAATAATCTGCCGCAATTAGTTAAGCTTGATTGCTTTGGTTTTGTGGCAAACTGTTTGAGCTGGCAGCAGAAACAGCGACTTGACGAGTTATTGCCAACCTCTTGGCCGTTAGTGACTGGTACCTCTGCGCCAATAGTATACGACGAGTCTGGGCGTGCGCTGCTGCGTGTACGTCTGCAAGAAACCTTTGGCATGGCGCAGAGTCCTATGTTGGCGCAGGGCAAACTAAAGGTGACGATGGAATTACTCTCTCCGGCGCAGCGTCCATTAGCCTTGACGGCAGATTTAGCCAGCTTTTGGCAGGGACCTTATGTGGAAGTTAAGAAGGAAATGCGCGGTCGATATCCAAAACATCTGTGGCCAGACGACCCTGTGAATACACTGCCGACAAAATTTACCAAGAAGAAAACCTTGGGTTTAGCTCAGCCCTAGCACCACGCCGCTGGTTTTATAACATTTTGTTATGAAACACTTTGATTCGCACCACGTTAGCTTTGTGCCTATGGCTGATGTCTTTAAATGCATGAATGATGAAGTAGATATGACAACTAAGACGACAAAAAAATCACCCGCTTCCCGTCGGGCTAATCATGGCCGCGGTTTATTTCGACGAATTTGGTCTATCAGTTGGAAATTAGGCTTGGCTGGATTAGCTGTAGTGACTTTTTACAGCATTTATCTTGATCAAATTATTGCGCAAAAATTTGAAGGCCAAAAATGGCATTTGCCAGCACAGGTGTTTAGCCGCTCTATGGCGCTGTACCCTGGTGCGGCAGTCAGCCATCCGCAAATGATGGCTGAGCTTAAGTTGCTCGGCTATCGCAAAGTCGCTAACCCGCGCCAAGTGGGAGAGTTTTCGGCATCGAGCACTCGTATTGAATTGTGGCGTCGACCGTTTTTGCATCCAGAAGGCGATCAAGTCGAACAAAGAGTCATGATCAGCTTCGACAGCAATGGCATCAGTTCGGTCACTCGAGTCTCAGACAAGCGTCAACTTGCCGTATTCCACCTTGAGCCAGTATTGCTCGACCGCATTATTACTGGCGACGGTGAAGACAGGCTGTTTGTGCCGACCGAAGAAATGCCAAAGTCGATCGTGCAGGCGTTACTGCTGGTGGAAGATCGTAGTTTTTATGAACACCATGGTGTGAATCCATTCGCGATTGCGCGCGCGGCTTTTGTGAACATCAGCGCCGGTCGCACTGTGCAAGGTGGCTCGACGTTAACTCAGCAGTTAGCGAAAAACTTTTTCCTTTCGAGTGAGCGTTCCTTGCTGCGTAAGGTGCGCGAAGCCTTAATGGCGGTCATTATTGATTTTCGTTACAGCAAAGACGAAATCCTCGAAGCGTATCTTAACGAAGTGTATATGGGGCAGGATAAATCCCGTGCCGTCCATGGTATGGGGTTGGCCTCACGTTTCTATTTCGGCCGTCCTATCAGTGAGTTGACTATTTCCCAGCAGGCATTCTTAGTGGCTGCGATTAAGGGACCGTCTTACTACAATCCATGGAAATATCCGGATCGTATTCAAGAACGTCGTGATCTGGTATTGCGTTTGTTAATGGATGCGGGGGATTTAACCACGGCTGAGTACAAGGTGGCGGTAGAGTCACCCTTAGGGATCCGTAATCTCAATAAACCAGCACATCAAAAATTGCCGTCCTTCTTCGCTCTGGTAAAACAGGAAGTGAACGAGCGTTATGGCGATGCGCTATTAAAGCAATCTGGGGTGAAAATCTATACCACGCTCGATCCTATGGCCCAAGAAGCCGCCGAAATTGCGGTGACTCAAACCCTCAAGAGTTTAGATAAGAGCAATAAATCATTGCAGATTGGTATGGTCGTGACCGACAAATACACTGGCGGTATTGCGGCTATGGTCGGCGATAAAACCCCGGGATTTGATGGCTTTAACCGCGCGGTTGAAATTCGTCGTCCTATTGGCTCGTTAATTAAGCCTTTTGTGTATGCTACGGCTCTGGCACCTAATAGCCAATTTACCTTAGCGACACCTCTTAAAGATCAACCTATTACCTTAAAAAGCGAGCAAGGTAAGACATGGTCACCACAAAACTTTGATAAGAAGTTCAGTGGTCAGGTGCCTTTGTTAACGGCATTGAAAAAGTCGATGAACGTACCGACGGTAAACCTTGGGATTGCTGTGGGTGTGGATGCGGTTGCAACAACATTGGCTAAATCGGGTTGGCAGGAGCCGTTAAACGAGTATCCCTCCATGTTACTCGGCGCCGTCAATGGCTCGCCATTAATGGTAGCGCAAGTGTACCAAACCTTAGCTGATAGCGGTGTTTATCGTAAGTTAACCACAGTGACCGCTGTGCTAGATTCTGATAAGAACCCATTACCAGTGACGCGATTGCCTAAAGAGCAAGCTATAGCACCTGAGACAGATTTCTTAATTCAATTTGCTATGCAGCAAGTAGTGAATACGGGAACGGCGACGCGTTTAGGTAATGCTTTCCCTGGCGTTGGACTGGCGGGTAAGACTGGCACCAGTAACGACAGTCGCGACTCTTGGTTTGCGGGCTTTGATGAGCGTAACGTCGCCGCCATTTGGGTTGGTCGTGACGATAACGGCAAAACCAGTTTGTATGGTAGCAGTGGCGCCATGGCCGTGTATCTTGCCTTCTTAAAGGAACGTCCACCTATTAGTCTGCGCTCAATCCCTGTGAACGGCGTAGTGAAGGGCTTTTTTGACCGAGATACAGGTGTGGCTAAGGAATCCACTTGCAGCAATGTTGATGCGCTTCCGGCATTAGCTGCGACCTATCGTCCTGTGAATAACTGCGGCGACCCTTTGCAGTGGTGGCAGAAAATTTTCTAGGTTAATAGGGTCAATAATGGGCCAATAACGCACTTATGCGTTGGATCTAAAACCTTTTAGTCAGTAGAACCTGCGCCGATGGAAGTGGTGTGATTGAGGACAAACTCGGGGCGCCAATCTTCCCTTTGCACGGGACGTTAATCCAAAGTGAGAAATGACATGTTTAAAACCGCTGCCGCTGTGCATATTTTAGTTAAACACAAAGAACAGGCTGAGGATATTGTTAAGCAGCTGAATAATGGTGCTAATTTTGCTGTGCTCGCTAAGCGTTTTTCCTCTTGCCCCTCGGCCAAAAAAGGTGGCGATTTAGGCGAGTTCAAAAAAGGCCAAATGGTGCCACAGTTCGATAAGGTTGCATTTTCAGGTGAATTACTGGTGCCACATATAGTGAAAACCAAGTTTGGCTGGCATGTGGTTAAAGTGCTGTATCGCACTTAATACCCCAGTAATAAGCGCATCTTCACCGAACGTTATTTTCGACTAATCAAATAGATTGGAAGATTAGGGAGCGATCAGCATGAAATTTAGTTTTAACACCGAAGATGCGAGTCAAGTTTGCGTAGGGGCTTTTGCCCTTGCGGTTCCCGTTGCATTTTCTGAGGAAGCGTGGCATCTCGGTGAGACTTTACCTTTATTGAATATCGGTATGCTTTTTAGTTTATCGCTGCTCTTTCTTGGGGTATTCACCTATCACAGCGTGTTCCAACAGAATATTGCTTCCCGCGTTCCTGTGTTTATTTTTCGTATCGTGGTGGCGTATTTGCTCACAGCCCTCGTGGTTTTCCTCGTGCTGCTTTGCCTCGATAAAGTGCCATTTTTTGAGGACCCACTAACCTCTATAAAACGGATCATAGTGATCACTATGCCAGCCTCTATGGGCGCTATTGTTGTGGATAGTTTTGATAAGGAATGACACTTTTTCGCTAAATCTCATGACTTTTGTCACTGGTTGATTGCGTTTGTCTTGCGCATACTTATTTCCATGTTCTGACTTTGACATTGATTAAGCGTCATAAGCAGATCTAAATGTTGAGCTTGATAACGATAACGCCAATAGATAAAGGAAATGACTATGAACACTGGTGCCCTCGCTTTACTTATCCCAATACTCGCAATTGTTGGTGGATATGTGGTCGCTATAATGAAAATCCGCAACAAACAAGGTGTGTCGACGCGTGAGCAAGTGGCCGAAAACCAAGCTTTTCAGACCGAGTTAGCCATCCTTCGTCAGCGTATCGAAGTGCTAGAGCAGTTAGCCACTGACGATGGTTTTCAGTTAAAGCGTGAATTTAAAAAGGTCTAACGATTTATTCCTTGGCTTATCGGTGGCTAGGCAATACTTACGTTTTAGATGTTATTTGTTCTGACAAGGTATTGCTCGCCAAACGATAAATGATGTTGAGTTATTTTAAATGAATCACGAGTGATGAAAACGGCCTTATTTAGCTAACATTTCTGCGGCATTATCGGCTGTTATATGTCGCGTCATCACGCCATAAAGGCTCTATCTTGCATAAAATTCCGCCTAATATCTGCAGAATAAACCTGAAACGTCAACAGATCCTGATACCCCTGTCATTTGTTTGGCTTTACAAATGTGGGCAGGGTGTTACTTTGTACGCCTTACGTGGGTCAAGTCATCGGGTGAGTTAAATACCTAATTTAAGGTAGACTCGTGATAATTTTGTTATCCATCCCTGTATTGAGTTATTACAAATAGAGTTTATATGTTTCTAGCGCCTTATTTTTCTAAGCAAAATCAAGCTATTTCCGTTTCAGCACAACAAGCCAGTGACTTCGCGAAGAAAATTGCGCAGGACTTTAATCCTATCCACGATGTGGGGGCAAAACGCTTTTGTGTACCGGGAGATTTACTGTTTGCCCTAGTATTGACTCAATATGGTTTGAGCCAGAGCATGAAGTTTAGCTTTGCGGGTATGGTGGGTGATAGCGTCGAACTACAATTCCCTGAACAAGTGAGCGAGAGTTTTTCGATTCGCGATAGTCGTGAAAAAACCTATCTTAATGTTAGCCGTCATGGCGATGTGAGTTGTTGCGATGCGCAGACCGAATCCTTTATTCGTCAATATGTTGCTTTCTCTGGGCATAACTCTATCGATATTCTGATCCCTTTGATGAAACAACATCAAGTGATGATCAACCCAGAACGGCCTTTAGTGATTTACGAAAGTATGTCGTTTGACTTAACCACCCTCGATTTTGTACAAGTGGCCTTATCACTCGTTGGTCAAGATTTAAAAATCGACGGTAAACGTGGCGATGTGACATTGCACTTTGAATTACACAGTGGCGACACTTTAGTTGGCACAGGTATCAAAACCTTAGTGATGAGTGGATTACGTGCTTACGATGAGGTTCTTGTACAGCAAATGCGCGCCACTTATGAAGGTCGTAAAACTGATTATTGATTGACGTAAAAGCAATAGGTTGGCGTTTTGTCTTTTAGATAAAGCGCCATGCAATCCCTGATAGCGCGATTAAATGTTAGCAATTAATTGTTATTGACTGATAGCTGCGACACGATTGCTGAGACGTTTTCCGCGCCGCTACGTATTTCTCCCATCACCAATGTTACCTCCGCTAGCTGTTGTTTTCCTTCCAGTGCAATACCTTCAACTTCGTTCATCATGCTAGTTGCACTTGTGGTGAGTTGTGTATTTTTAGTGACGACGGTGGCAATCTCACTGGTTGATTTACTGGTTCTGGAAGCAAGCTGCCTTACTTCATCGGCGACAACGGCAAAACCTCGGCCTTGTTCCCCCGCTCGTGCGGCCTCAATTGCGGCATTTAATGCCAGTAAATTAGTTTGATCGGCAATCGAGCTAATGGTCGCGACTATCGCTTGAATACTTTGAGATTGTTCATTGAGTTGAGTTATCGCCAAGGTCGCTTTATGGGTTTGCTCGGCAATAGCATTAGAGGTATTTACGGTCGCATTGAGTAAATGTACACCTTGTTCTGCTTGCTCGACGGTACGTTGTGACGTGGTCAGTGCAATATTGGCGGCTTCACGTACAGCGTGGCTTTGCTCGATCCGCTTGCTGATATCGCTCGCAAATTTAATCACTTTAACCACTTTACCTTGCTCATCCATAATAGGATTGTATGCCGCTTCTAACCAAATCGAATCGCCATAAGCATTTTTACGTTCAAAGAGACCGCTGCTATATCGACCTTGCTTTAGATCGTCCCAAAAGTGTGGATTTTGTCGATAAAACTCATCAAAACAGAAAATACGATGGTGTTTACCAATAATCTGCTCTTTGCTAAAGCCCATTGTCTTTAAGAAGTTAGTATTGGCTTTCAAAATCGTGCCATCGGTAGTGAATTCAATAATGGCTTGCGAGCGATTCAAGGCATTAAAAATGGCCGCTTGGTCGTCAAGTTGGTGCTTATCTTGGGTGATATCAGCGGCTGTTTTCATTATTTTAACGACTTTACCTGCCTGTTTGATGGGGAAGTAAGTGGCTCTAAGCCAGATCTCTTGGCCATTTTTATTCACTCGTGCAAAATTGCCTTCCTGTGGATGACCTGCTTTTAGATTGCTCCAAAATTGCTGGTAGGTAGCAGAATTACCATAAGCCGCTGAGCAAAATAGTTTGTGATGTTGGCCTACGACTTCATTAAGTGAATAACCTACCGTTTTTAAAAACAACGTATTAGCATCGAGAATTATCCCATCAGGCGTAAATTCTACTGTGGCAATACTGTGCTTAATCGAGTCGATGATCGACTCCGCCTCTTGGCGTTTACTTTCGCTCACTTCTAGGCTTTTACGTAATGAAGAGTTGAACACTGAGATACTCCTGATGAGTCTAACTGACTCAAAAACTGCAGTTCTTTATTGAAAGCTCGATATTTCGAGCTAGATATACTGATAAATATAGCTGTGATTTTAATATGTGGTTTATTTCTATGAAACGCGTGATCGGGATCTATATACCTAAATTGAGTAAAAAAGATCACTATTCCTCGGTTTATTCACGAATAGGCATAGCTAGAAACATTAATGAGGCAATTAGGCTTAATCAGATTGAATTAAGGCCATAGAAAAAGCTGCCAAAGGGCAGCTTCTTAAGTGTCATCTATGCTCGGCGGTTAGCTTAGTTTTTCAATCTTAGCTGGCAGCCCTTGTCTGGTCGAAGCGCCACTTGCCCAATCCACCAGCGGGTAGCGGCCGTGGCGACTCGGATCAAACAGATTCAAGTCGTTCATATTGATGCCGACTCGGATCAGCGGATTGGCGGCGATTTTAAGATTGTCGATCACTACGTCCCGCGCGCCGAGTTCCTTATGGCCATAACCGTGTTCGATAGCGATGCAGTCAGGGTGCACTCCGGCAACACATTCCACTAAGGCAATCACGCTGCCGTTGGGCGTGCTGATCTTGACCGTGTCACCTGTGCTGATCCCAAGTCGACTGGCGGTCTTCTCGTTCAGTCGTACTGGATTATTAGGGTGCACTTGGCGCAAACGATCCGAGCCAATACTCATAGAGCTCATGGTGTGGGATTTGTAACTACTGATCAGCAAAGGCCATTGTGATTTATTAAACACCTTATCGAGCGGTGTGCCATTGGCTAAGGCGGGTTGATATAAGCGCGGACAGCCACTCATAAATTCCCCTGTGAGACTGTTACGGCGACTGCCCACTTCGGGATTCCACAGCATCATAGGTTTTGGCCAAACCTTGGTTGGATTCCCCACTTCATCCCGTGCACCGCTCATATTCTCAAAGCGGCCGCCGCGGGCAAATAAGTAGCTGACTTTTTTGACTTCATCTGGCTTGAGTCTGGCGTTGAGCTCACTTTGGATACGACTCACACCGCTAAGATACATGTCCTCAGCGTTGATATCGGCGACGGCTTTACCCAAATAGGCCACGTTAGCGGCGCCGTAAAGTGAGTAATCCGCTGCGCGCGTTAACGGATGTAAGCTGCCATCGGCGGCTTTAACGGCATTTTCGCCAAAGCCGGGTAGTTGCAGTTTTATCGCCACTTGGCTCAAGAAAGACTCCAT
The DNA here is from genome assembly GCF_025653795.1 of Shewanella sp. SM73. Lineage (NCBI taxonomy): Bacteria > Pseudomonadati > Pseudomonadota > Gammaproteobacteria > Alteromonadales > Shewanellaceae > Shewanella > Shewanella sp. SM73. The sequence goes on along the minus strand of NZ_JAKKRY010000002.1, from coordinate 282,363 downwards.
GCACACCACATCGCCACTGGCCATTTTTGTGACCCTTGGTTCGACAATCGGCCAGCGACCTGTTGTTTCCTTTGTCAGAGTCCCATGCCACGAAGGGCTCCAACCCCATGACTCGTAAGTTAATGTGTCGGGCACGATATAATCCGATAGCGCCGAGGTTTCGTTAATAAAGCTGTCGATACTGATAAACAGTGGCAGCACTTTGGGATCTTTCAGTTGTTCACCAATGGCTTCACCTAGGCCCGCTTGACCATAAATCGGATTGCCCATGTGGTTTATCCATGCTTTGAGTCGATAGGGATAACCGTGCACCGCCGCCGTTAAATGTTCGCCAAGCAAGGGCGATGAAATCGGAAACCAAGGCTCCTTTGCAGGATAAGGCGATTCGCCCGCTTCGACTTTACGGCGATACTCTGAGGTTTTCTCGTAGGGGAATTTAGATCGCGATAGGAATACGCCCTTAGGCTCGACTATGCCGTCAAACTCCTGCAGATTATACCTTGGGCCTTTACCAAAGGCGGGAAAGGAACCGCCGGAAGCTAATGCGCCACCTTTTAAATTAATATTACCTATCATGGCGTTGAGCATCATGATTGCCCACGCGCTATAAAAACCATTAGCGCTCATTGTACCGCCGTGGGAGATCACCGCAGCCTTAGTGCCATGGCTGGTAAATTTATCCGCGAGGGCGATAATTTGCGCCTCGCTGATATCGCACTCCTTGGCATAGTGTGCCATCTCGAAGCTCTGCGCCGCTTCACTTAACAGTTGGAAACTAGATTTAACCGCAATCGCCCCCTTAGGTGTGTCGACGCTTTGGTCAACGTTGAGCTTAGCTTTCTGGCTTTGGCTCGCCAAAACTATCTTGCCACTCGCGGCATCGACAACCAACTGCGAGTCTTGCTCGCCGTAGGCTTTGCCGTCGAAAGGTAAGCCAAGATCGCTGGCAAAGAGATATTGGCCATATCTTGGATGGGTCGATTCGCTGACGATCAAGAAGCCTGCGTTACTAAAACCACGGTAACCTGATGCTTTTGCGGCATCGACATTGGGCGCACTCAAAAACGCGGCGGCGTAGCGCTGGTTATCAATAATCCAGCGCAACATGCCCATAGCGAGTGCCGAGTCGGTGGCGGGGCGGATCGGCAGCCAAGTATTGTTACCCGCGCAAGGTTGATTCGAGGTATTGGGCAGCATGGGCGACACCACCACATAACTAAAATTGGTGTTATTCACCCGCGCGTTAGCTAATTGTCTTGCTTGGCGTTTAAAGGGATTGCCCGATTGCTGCGGTGAAGTGCCGATAAAGAGTAAAAATTCGCTATGGTCCCAATCGGGTTTCAAGTGGGCGTATTTTTTCAAATCATCCAATAAAGCGCCTGCTCCGGCGCGGTAGGTAAATCCACAGTAAGCACCGTGGTTGGCAAAGTTTCGGGTGCCAAAGCTGTTGAAGGTGAAGCGTTTGATAATGGCATCGCGGCCTTCATCTGATGCGTTTGAGACCAGTAACTGATTAGCTTTAGGGCCGTATTCTGGATTATTGGTATCGAGTGGCGTGGTGATATCACGAATCGCTCTTAAGCCTTCGACTTGGCCCTCACCAAATAAATCACCGCCTTCGACGACTTCATTCAGCAATTGCTCAAAGCTAATGCTCTGCCATTGGCCGCTGCCGCGCTTACCCACGCGTTTAAGACATTGGGTAACGCGATGTGGGCTATCTAATTGTTCTAGCATGGCATTACCGCGGGCGCAGGCGGTGGAACGTCCTTGTAGCCCCTGTTCTTGAAAGGCGCTAAGCCCAACAAAGGCGGTTTTTATTGGCGTATCGAAATCGATATGTTCCCGCGATGACAACGGATGATAAGGATTACCGCTGATACGGATGATTTTATCGGTTTTTTGATCGATACGAGCGCGCACGCCGCATTTGGTCCAGCAACCTAAGCACATAGTATTGGCGATGCGTTGATCGTCATTGCTGATTAACTGACCTGACTGTAAATCGACTTTGTATTCAGGTGCTAAGGAATTGCCATGCAGCGGATCTTGGGTTGGTTTTCCTGAGGTACCATTGACGACACCTTTACCTATTTGCGCTAATGTATGGCTATAACCCGCAGCAAATAATCCCACACCACCCGTTACAGCGGCCCCTTTGATAAAACGACGTTTACTCTTATCCATGATGGACTCCTTAATTCTGTAAACTAATTGGGTGCTCAGCGAGCAAGTTTTGCCGCAGGCGTGTGGCGAATAAGTTCTGAGACCAGCGCCATTAATGCTAACCAGAGGCCGAAAGTCCCAGCTATGCCTAATAGCCCTTCGGGTCCCCAAGGCAGTTGATAGAGATAAGTCCCCGCGCCGTATTTAGGATCGGTTTGCGCTTGAATTAACACTATCCAGCGAAATCCCCACGCAAGGTGAATGGCCGTGAGGCTGACGATTAGCATTGCAATATTGGGTAAGTGACGAATGGCGAGCATCAGTGCTAGCACGGCGAGTGTGACCAGTACCCAAATTGCAGCAAGTTGCCAGCTTGGGCTGGTTTCAAGCAATAATGCGGCTTCGGGGGCCGAGCCCTTATCGAATAACGCCCAGCCGATAAGGCATAGGGCGAATAGACCAAAACTCGCTCTTACCCAGAGTAATAGGCTGTCTTGGGTGCGCTGTTGGTAGCCCTTTAATAGTCGATTCAGTATCACCAAAGTGCCGCAGGCGGCGAGCAGTGCGCTCATTGCCATCAAAGGTGGCAGCCAATAGGTATGCCATAGTGGCCGCGCCTCAATGGCCATGGTTTCCATGCCAGTGTAGAGGGCGATACTGCAGGCACTCAGGGCCGTGATCAGTGCGATCGGCTTGATGAATTTGTCACTGTTCCAATCACCGAATCTCAATAATTGGCTTATTTTATTCACCCAATCTGAGTCTTGATTCGTGGTGTGCTTAGGCAGATATTGACGCAGTAGCAGCCAAGCAAACACTGCGCTGGTGCCCGAGAATACGGGCAGTAAAAAGGCGCCATACCACATCCAAGAATCAGGGCGAACTTGCGCATAAAAATGCCAAGCCCGCAGCGGTTGGTGTAAATCGGCGAGTAAGGCGATAGGGGCGACTATGCCTGCGGTTAACATTAAACAGGCGCAGAGCTTCAGCAATCTGTCATCGGGTTTGGGTTGGCTAAACAAATGTATTGTCGCTACCCATACGCTGGCGTAGGCGAGCCCCATCATAAAAAAGTATTGTACTGCCCAAGGTAGCCAAGTAATGGCGATATCTGGGGTAAAGATTTCTTTAATGACCATGGTGGATCTCCTCGCCAGTATCGGTAAGTAAGGTTCTAACGGGGGCTTGGCCGCTAATCTTGTCCTCAAAAGCGCTGCTCATGCCGATGTAGAACACCCGTGGCGCAGTGTTGGCCGTCGGTTTGAGCACCTTGATATCGGTTTTGTTGGCGGCGAGCAGTTGGCTTATCTGGCTGTTGGGATTATTCAGATCGCCAATCACACGGGCTTCTCCTACGCAGGTTTCGACACAGGCAGGCAGTAATCCTGCATCTAACCTATGGGCGCAGAAGGTACATTTGTCGGCGGTATTGGTGTCGTGGTTGATAAAGCGCGCATCATAGGGGCAGGCTTGCACGCAATAGCCACAACCAACACACCATTCATTGTTGACGACCACTATGCCGTCCTTGCGCTGGAAGGTCGCGCCCGTAGGACAAACGGGGATGCAGGGCGGGTTTTCGCAGTGATTACAAAGTCTTGGTAGCATTAAAAACGCAGGCGGAGTGGTATCTTCCTGCTGCGAGACTTCATACTGCTGCACTGTGGTGCGAAATTGCCCGAGGGGCGGTTGATTCTCGATAGTGCAAGCGACGGTACAGGCTTGGCAGCCCACACAGCGGCGTAGATCGATCACCATACCGTAACGTTTACCCACTTGGCCTTCGCTGGCACTGTGCATTTGAGGGCTGCGCTTATCATCCTGTGCATACACTTGCACGACAGGTATGAGTGCGGCGCCAACACTGACGCTGGCCATTTTGCCGAGAAACTGACGTTTACTCTTGTCCATACAGATTTCCTTCACTACTTGCAGATGGCGAATAAACTGGCTCATAGACCTAGAGTTAAGGTTTATGGCGAGGTTTACAGGCATTCTGTAAAAGGGGAGGCGGCATAACTATAGTGGTTTTCCACATATCGGGTGTGGACTTGATCTAGCGCAACAAATATCCGTTAGAATAGCCTTCAAAATGCTAGGTTTTTATTTTTTATTACTTGAGTTTGGCCTTTTCTTAGCTTGAGTTGGACTTGATTTTAGTGTGAGTGACTGGGGATAAAGGATTGCACTTCATGTTATTGAGGATGATGAAAACTGTGTTTCGCTTAGCTGTATCGGTCAAGTGGTCGTTATCGATTCTAAGCACTCCACATTTCGTGGCAATACCGAGGAAAAAGCCAAGGAACGCAGTGTTATTCCTATGCTTGCTGGCTTCGGTTAAGGTGTTTGCTGCGGAGCCACTGAATCAAAGCGTACATTCGGGATTAACTGACCCTGAGGTTGTCGCTCAAGTTGCTATCGAAGAGCCCAGTTATCAAGTGGTCGATGTTGGCGTGTTAGCAATCCGCGGTTATAAGGCAACCATCAACCGCTGGCAACCTTTGATGGGGTGGCTCCAAACCCAAATTCCCAACAGTTACTTTAGGTTACATCCTCTCACCCTCGATGAGCTAGCTAAGGGCGTTGAAACCCAAGGGCTCGATTTTGTGATCACTAACCCAGGGCAATCCGTGTTGCTGGCGCGGCAATATTCCCTCACTTGGTTGGCGACCCTGCGCAGTCCGTTAAATAATGGCGCGGCAATGCAAGTGGGCTCGGCGCTGGTGGTGCGCGCCGATTCACCCTATCACACCTTAAGTGATCTTAAGGGACGTCGCCTCGGGATCGTATCGAAAAATGCCTTTGGTGGTTACTTGACCTTAGTGTACGAAGCGCAGCTAAAGGGCATAGATTTGCCTCGCTTTGTGGGTGAGATCATTCCGCTGGGGTTCCCGCTAGATAATTTGATTTATCAGTTAGATAACCGAAAAAATTCCACAGAGCGACATCAACAGTTAGATGCTGCGGTCGTGCCCGTGTGTCAGCTTGAGCAGATGCAAACGGAAGGTCTTATTAACATCGCCCATTATCGAGTGCTCGATAATCAAGCGCCTGCGGGATTTAATTGCCAAGTCTCGACTCACCTTTATCCCAACTGGTCTATGGCAAAGACCAATCGCGCCTCCCAGTCTCTGGCTAAAAGTGTGACTCAAGCTTTGCTGGCGCTGCCCGAAGATCATCTCGCTGCTAAGTCTGCTGATTCTGCGGGCTGGACCACGGCCGTGAGTCAGCTTGCGATCGATCAACTGCTTAAAGATCTCGATATGCATCCTTTGCAGGCACCATGGTGGCAAAGGGCGTGGCAGTGGATCAAGCTACATCAACAATGGGCTTGGCTTGTGTTAGGGATTTTGGTTTTACTCAATGTGTATCATTTTTGGCTTGAATACCGCTTTAGTCGCCGCGGCCGTGAGTTGATTAACACTCAGCGCCAGCTCAATGAAAACCGCGCGTTACTGGAACATGCCCAGCGTATTGCAATCGCGGGTGAGCTTGGCGCGAGTCTCTCCCATGAACTCAATCAACCTTTGGCGGCGATTGGCCATTATTGTCATGGCGCCGAAGTGCGATTACAGCGGGGGACGAGCCCTGAGGAGTTGCAATCTGTATTGGCGCTGATCCAGCAGGAAGTCACGCGCGCCGACAATATTATCAGTCGCTTACGTAATTTATTGAAGAAGCGACCTGTGTCGAAACAGCCTTTGTATCTGCATGAGTTGGTCAATGATACTGTGCCACTGCTTGCCTATGAGTTTGAACAACATCAGATAAACCTTGCCGTCAATGTGAATGGTGAACCCTATTTACAGTCCCTCGATGAAGTTGGCATGCAGCAGTTGTTGCTTAACTTGCTGAAAAACGCCTTTGACGCCTGCGTTCAGCGGTTAGAGCTTGAATCCAGTGGCACCGAACAGAGCATCACGCAAAAGCCATACACGCCCACGATCGATATCGATCTTCGCTATCAAGAATGTACGCTCTTGCTGACAGTCACAGATAATGGCACAGGGTTAACCGAAGAGACCAGTCTGCTGATGCAAGCATTTTATTCCACTAAATCAGAGGGGTTAGGTTTAGGCTTAGTGATTTGCCGTGATATTGCCGAGAGCCATGGTGGTACGTTTTGCCTAGAAAGTGCTATGGGTGGCGGTTGCCAAGCGCAGGTGGCTATACCGCGTAAACCTGAACCCAATGGAGCACAATAATGAGTCTTGCCTTACCTGTGTATTTAATCGATGACGATGACTCAGTGCGTTGTTCTTTGCGTTTTATGCTTGAAAGTTATGGCCTTAAGATCACCGACTTTGATAGCGCCGAAGCCTTTTTTACCGCCGTAGACTTAACACTACCGGGTTGTGCGCTAGTCGATGTGCGAATGCCGGGTTTGAGTGGCCCACAGTTGCATCTTGAATTAGTGGCAAAAAATAGTCCGCTAGCGGTGATTTATCTCACTGGCCATGGCGATGTGCCTATGGCGGTAGATGCGCTTAAATTAGGTGCGGTGGATTTTTTCCAAAAGCCCGCCGATGGCGCTAAGTTAGCCGAAGCGGTCGTCAAAGCGTTGGAACATACCAAGGCGCATCATCAAGACAATCAGTATCTTGAGACTTATCAAGCGCTCACGCCAAGGGAGCGGGAAATACTCAACCTGATTGCCCAAGGCCAGAAGAACCAAGAGATCGCCGATAGTCTCTGTATTGCCATGCGCACGGTTGAGATCCACCGCGCAAATTTGATGAAAGGCATGCAAGTGGGATCGCTGGCGGAAATGATGCTGATCTACAGTCGGATTGCCGAACGCCTGCGTCTCGAATAAATCCGCTGGAATTTACCTTTTATCGCGCTAATTGCCGCTTTGTTAGCCGCCTATTTTGGCTAAGTTGTCGTATCATTGGCCGTTTGATTTGAGCCTAGCTATAGGGTTATGTTTTTGCTGAGCAATGGGCTGAGATGTGAGCCAAGGCATTAGTGCATCGCCGCTTAATTGCCAATACACTGTGATTGCCTTATTTTAGGGGCACTATTTTTAGGCCACGATTTTTAACATCACTTTTTAGTCACTTTTTTAAAGTGTTTATTTACAGTGACGATTTTAACGTCAGTGGCCCTCTTGGATTGTTTTCTCTTATTGTGTAGAAAGCTTCTGCAGCTTAGATAAGACTCTCCTGTTTGCATAAGGAATGAAATGGCAAGCTTGATTCGTATTGTGCTGATTGATACGCACCTTCCGGGCGTGGTGGAACTCGCCCTCAATGGTCATACCAACATTTGTGGTACTAACGCCTCGGGTAAAACGACATTACAACGTCTAGTCCCTGTTTTTTATGGCGAATACCCAAGCCGCGTGGTGCCTTCGACCCGCGACAGTTTCGAGCGTTGGTATTTGCCACACGATTCAAGCTACATCATTTACGAATATCAAAAGGCCGATGGCTTACTGTACCAAGCCGTGCTGGCCTCGGCGGGTGATGGTAAGGGCGTTAACTATCGCTTTATCGCCAAAGGTTTTGAGCTAAGCGATTATATTAAATCGCAAAATGGCGACACTATTCTGTGCCACACCATGGCGGAATTAGGCCGTGATTTAAAACGTGCCGGCATAGCGACCACTAATTTGCTTAATACCCGTGAATATCGCGCTATTATTCAAAACGATCGCACCCTATTAAGCACGGGCAGCAACCGCAGCGAACTACGCGGTTATGCACGCCAATTTGCCCTGTGTGAGGGCGAGCATTCCCTGCGCCACATCGAAAAACTCGCTAAAGCGGTGCACTCCAAAGAAGGCAAGATGGAGACGGTCAAATCCATGATCGCCGCCATTTTAGAGGAGGATGGGGTTAATCCGCCCAGCTCACGTTTGAATCCGCAGCGCGTCGAAGCGTGGATCCGTGAGAGCCAACTTATCCAAGGCTTTGAAGTTATTCGTCCTGAGTTTGAAAAACTCGAACAAGAATTTAACCAACTGCTTAGCGCCGAACTGCGTTTATCGAGTCTGTCTCGCGGTTATCGCAACGATGAAACCTTAGAAGCCGATCGTCAAGATATTCAGCAAACCTTATCTAAAGAACTGAATTTAAATCTAAGATTGCTCGATGATGAATGGAAAGAGCAGCGCGATGAGCTCAATCTCGATTTATCGGCAGCTAAGGGTGATGTGGCAAAGTGCGAGTATGAGCTTGATGCCATTGAAGATCAGCATGCTGCCTTTTTAGATGCGAACATAGAGCAAGCCAAGGCCGATCTTGAGATGCTGCCGAACTGGCGCACCGATGTTGAAAACCTAAGTGAACGCCATAAGCTGCAAACCGAGAAGCACCAAGACATTGAGGCGGCGTACAATGCCCGTCGCAGTAAGATTGGCGAGCAGTTAAACCGCGAGCTTGAAGGTTTGCATGCCGACCAAGACAAGCAGCGTGAAGCCCGCGATAAACAACGTGAAGTGGCGCGCACCGATATCGACGCCCTAGAGCTGCAATGGCGCAACCAAATGGATGCGGGCAAGGCTAGCTTTAGCGAGCAGGAATACCAATTCAAACTCACTGCCGCCGAGCTTAAATTGCGTGTTGATGGCGTGACTTACACCGAAGAAGAAAAGCTGAGTCTCGCGATTTTCGACGAGCGTATTCACCGCGCCGACGAAGAACAAGAAAGCTGTAATGCCAAGGTTGAGCGCTTAAGCAGCGATGAACGCAAGCTCAGAGCCAAACGTGACCAAGCCAACGAAGCCTTGCGTATCGCCACCTTAAGGGTGAATGAGCGTCAAACTGCGCTGGATGAACTGCACCACATGCTGTTCCCGCAATCCCACACCCTATTGGAGTTTCTGCGTAAAGAATCCCAAGGCTGGGAGCAAAGTTTAGGGAAAGTGATCGCGCCTGAACTACTGCATCGCACTGATTTACATCCAAGCTTAGTGACTGAATCGAGCGAAGCTTTCTTTGGCGTGCATTTAGATCTTAAAGCGATCGATGTGCCTGAATATGCCGCCTCCGAACAAGAGCTGCGTATTCGGTTAAGCAAAGCCGAAGAAGCCCACACTAGTGCCCAAGAAATGCAGGCCGAGGCCGAATCTCAGCTGGTGGCCATTAATGGCGAGTTGGATAATCTCAGCCGTGAACTGACTTTTGCTCGCACGGCGTACAAAAATAGCCGTGACGATCTGCGTCGCCTATTTGATGAAAAGCGCAGCGAGCAAGAGAAAATCAACAAAGCATTGAGCGAGCGCAAAGCCCATGCGGGACAAAGACTGACTCAACTCGATGGTGAGCTAAAACAACTTAAACATCAGCACGAACTCTGGCTCGAAGATCAAAAAGAGCAAGCGCTCGAAGCGCGCATGGAAAAGAATGCCTATTGGCAGGAAGTCATCGGCGCGCTCGACAACCAACTCGGCCAAATTAAAGCGACTATTGAAGGACGCCGCGAAAGCGCCAAAATCGAGCAGAAAGCCTGCGAGACTTGGTACAAAAACGAGCTTAAATCCCGTGGTGTGGATGAGGATAATATCCTCAAACTCAAGCAACAAATTCGTGAGTTAGAAACCAAAATCAGCCGCGCCGAACAGCGTCGCAGCGACGTACTGCGCTTTGACGATTGGTATCAACACACTTGGCTTGCGCGCAAACCTAAACTGCAAACTCAGCTTAGCGATGTGAAGCGTGCGGTATCGGAAATCGATCAACAGCTTAAGGCGAAAACTCAGGATGTTAAGGCCCGTCGTCAACAACTTGAAACCGAGCGTAAAGCGTCCGATGCGGCGCAGGTTGAAGCTTCTGAAAACTTAACGAAGTTACGTGCCGTAATGCGTAAACTCGCCGAGCTTAAGTTACCGACCAATAACGAAGAAGCCCAAGGCAGCCTAGGCGAGCGTCTGCGCCAAGGTGAAGATTTGCTGCTAAAACGCGATTACCTGATGGGTTCGGTGAAGCAATATGTAGAGCATTTCGACTCAGTGATCGCCAGCAAGTCAGGTTCGGGCCTTGCCGAAACCTGGGAGCGTGCCCGCGAAGAATCGAGCTTTATCAACGATAAAGGTATTCGCCTGCTGGATTACCGTAAGTTAGTGCCACAGCTTGAGCAATTGCTGAACGTAATAGTGCCGCAATCGATTACCGCGCTGCGTGAGCAAGGACGGATTTTCGGCGTCGACTTAACCGCTTTCTACGATGTGTTAGCCGATATCGACCGCCGCATTGCCTCCCAAAGTGCGCGTATTACCCGCGAAGTGGGCGAAGAGTTATTCCTCGATGGCGTGTCTGAATCGGCGGTACGTATTCGTTCGCGCATCAGCGAGTTAGAGTTCTGGCCTGAGCTTGAACAGTTCGTCAAAGCCTTTAAATATTGGAAAGCCGATGGCTTTAATGGCTTGCCCGATGAGGATTACACCAACAGCATGCGCCGCGCTTTAGACATTATCGGTCGCGCCGCATTAACGGGGGGCATCTCTAAGTTGCTGGAAATCGAGCTGCGCCTCAAAGAAGGTAACAGCGATTTGATTATCCGCACCGACAGACAGCTTAACGAATCCTCAAGTCACGGTATGGCGTATCTGATTTTGTGTAAGTTCTTGTTGGCATTCACGCGCTTGCTGCGTGGACGCGCCGATGTGACCATTCACTGGCCAATTGATGAGTTGGGCACTTTGCACCATACCAACGTGAAGAAGATTTTTGACGCCTGCGAAAATAACAATATTTGTGTGCTGGGCGCCTTCCCGAACCCTGAGTCTGAGGTGCTGAACTTGTTCGCCAACCGTTACATTATCAACAAACAAACTAAGAAGTTGCAGGTGGTAAAACCTAAGGTCAATCCAATTGCAGACATGTTGAATAAGCGTTTGTCGAAGGAGGCCATCTAATGAGTGATGCAACCCAAACCGTATTAGTTGGCACTGGCGCTTTGATTGAGCTGTTACTCAAGGGCGAGTTTATTTGCCGCACCACCAATGAAGAAGGCTGGCGCGCCCTTAAAAATAGCAGCACCCGCGAGCGGGTTGAAGCCTACTTAAACCAGATCAACCGTACCGTGGCGTCTGCCGCCGAAGGTGATGTGTTCTTCTGCGGTTACTTACAGTTAGGCGATGCCGAACGTAAAGTGATTTCATCGCAGTTTAAAGATATCTGTCAGGCATTGATCCCGCTGGTGGAATGGTTGGTATTAGTGCAAGAAGCCAGTGGCCAAGATGCGCCGCTGAGCGAAGGTGCGCCCGTGCGTTTAACCGAGCTGCAAAGCCGTATCGAAGACACGCCTGCGTTCCGTGAACAGTTAGCCAAGCTCAGCCAATATCGTTTATTTGGCTCGACCAGCACTAACAGCGATGCGCAAATCAAATTAGTCTTCAAACGCTTAGTCGAACTCGGCTATTTAGTACGACCCAATGCGGAGAAGCAAATCTATATCGCCACGGGTAAGCTGGATTATCTGTATGAAGTCATTCGTTTTATCGATGAAACCGAAGGTTTAAGCCTAGAAGCGCAGGCGGAAACAGCGACCCAGCGGGACTTAATCTAATGTTGGCACTGTTAAACCTAGGTAAAAGCTGCGACCAAGGAGGCCATGATGAGCAGTAACTTACATCAGGCGGGTGTGAAACTGCTCAAGCAGTTAGGTCGCCATGCTGACATCATTATGGACACCTATTTAGCGGGCTCTCTTAACGAGGATGCCCACGATCCAAGCGTGGTTGAAAAGCTTAAACAGGCCGGTATTTTGTGGCGGCCAGAGCCAGATCAGGAGCTGCGGCTAAAGCGTTCTGTTCGCGCCTTACTCGAAGAAGGCTTAAGCGACGAGCGCAATCGCCAAATCGACTCTAACGTCGGTTCGGCTTTAGCAACCATTAAAACCTTGGCCGACCATTACAAAGAGGCGCGTCATAGCTCAGATTACAGCGCCGCCGAGGCCTATTTGTCGGATTTAAGCGAACATGTTTATAGTTTCGCCGACAGTCTGCGTTATTCGATCCGTGTGCTCTGGGGCCGCATTAATAACGAGTTTGGTTACGTCGGTACGATCAACGCTAAGATCCGCGAAAACGAATTAGCCCAAAGCCAAGTGTCTGAATTACTTAATGGCTTAGAGATGTTCCAGTTTAGTGAGCTAGGCGAAATCGCTGGCGATATTCGTGAACTGCGCAAGCTCTTAGTGACGACTTTGCAGGAAACCATGAGCGACTGCGCCCAGGAACTGAGCGTAGTGCAGGGGCGTTTACTCGAACTCTTAGGTCGCTTTAGGCAAATCCGTGGCCGTACCCGTTTGCTCAAGGGCTGGTTGCTCTACACTGATTTGCATCCGGATTATCGTCCTGCGGACCATGTGTCCCACAAGGAAATCCCGAGTCTATTCAATCGCGCCGAAATCTTGCTCGCACCTGCTGCGGTAGATGTGCACAACGCCAGTCAAGAACTGGAGTTGATGGGCATAGTTGCGCACATTAAAGCTATTAGTCGTCATCCCGTGATTGCGGCGGTGCGTGAGCATGATGTGTCCGTTTCTATCACCCAAAGTGAAGACTTCGATGTGCCGGATAATCCACTCAAACAAGCGGTGGATGAGTATTTCGTCGATGTAATTGAGTCTGGCCTGCGCCAATCTGCGCTGGAATATCTGGCGGATAAAGCGCTGCCTTGGGACGCCGAAAGCTGGATTTATCAAGTGATTGGTGGCTACGAAGGTCTGCCCGATGAACACAAAGCTTATTTTGAGCTTGAGCCATTGGGTGAACCGCATCCCATCTATAGCGGCAACTTTATTATTCGCGATGTGGAATTGTGGCTCGCCTAGGCCAGCAACAATTACAACTGTTGGAGAACGCTTTTATTAAGCGTTCTCCCAAGGTTAAGCTCACGGCTAACTGGCGTGCGATTCATCGCGAGTTAGAAGTGGGTGAGTTAGACGAGTCTGAAAAGTATCTGTGTTTTGCGCCCAAAGATTTCGAACTGCTAAGGCAAGGCGTGTTGGCGTTAATGGGGCTTGATTTAAGGCAGCTTGATTTTAATGTCGATCGCATGTCGATGTCCGTCAAAAGTCACGATGAAAAGCTCGCTAAGATCCGCCCTGAAGCCGAATACGTTTTGATGAAGTATCTGGGTTTCGAATCTTCACCAACTGGGATTTCAACACGCACATCACTGCGTATTCCTTTGGATGAAGCACAAAAGCATTGCCATGAACTCAATGTCGCAGCCATCCTAGTGATTGAAAACCTAGATGTATTTGATGTTATCCATCAAGCGCGTTTGCCACAGGATTTAACTAATGTGATGGTTATCTACCGAGGTAGCGGTCATCATTCTCCGATTGGCGTGCAGCATTTTTTGCGCTCAATGGTAGGGAAACTGCCGATTATAGCCTTTACCGACTTAGATCCAGCAGGGTTACAAATCGCCCATACCTTAACAGGCGTGACCCATTGCCTTGTGCCACAACTTGCGCTGACAGCACCTGCTGAGTTCTTGGCAATAGCACAAATTAATTCTACTGATGATTTCGACAAGCAAGCGAAACAGGCTAAGTATTTGCAAAATGCCGAGTTAAAGCATTGGCAAAAATTAGCCGTTTGGCTAAATCAACACCGTATTAGTATCAAACAGCAACACCTGCTGGCTCACGGACTTGAACTAGTGTTAGTGCCATATATTTAGTTGTCATCCCTTTCATCTCTCTACTTTACTGTAATTAACTGGTTTTAAATCCTGTTATAAATTTAAATTCAGTTATTAAGTCTGAGTTTTATCTGGCTGTTGTTTCTTATATGTTTAATTTGATGTTATTTGATGTTATTTGATGTTTATTTTGTTTGTTTATACTGGTTTAAATATATTTTGTGAGTGCTCAAATATTGTTCTGATAAATTTTTTATGATTTAAAATCAGTTTATTACTATTTTTCTGTGATGGTGTTAACTTAATTCAAGATGAAAAAATGAAATTTATTCATTGAATTAACGGCTAGCATGTTTCACTATCCCCGCCTGAGCCAAAAATGGATTGGCAATTGTGCTCATCATGGAAGATGAATAACAAATAAATGACCTTTCTGGGGAAATCACAAGCATGATGAAATCACTTTCGACGCGGATCTTTATTGGTCTGTTTGCCGGCCTTATTTTCGGCACAATAGTGCAATACTTCTTAAACGATATCGGTTTTTTCTCGGGTAATTTAGTCGAGCTTGCCGGTGGCGTTGGTACTATGTTCGTCAATATGATCATGATGCTGGTTGTGCCACTCGTGTTCGTGAGTATCGTTTGTGGTGTCTGTGAGCTGCAAGATCTCAAAAGCTTTGGTCGTTTGGGCGGTAAGACCTTCGGTTTTTATATCATCAATACCGTAGTCGCAATCGCGACCGCATTATTAGTGGCACTGTTACTCGAACCCGGTAAAGGCGTGGATATGAGTAGCACGGATGGCGTAGCGATTACAGCAACTGAATTGCCAAGCCTGATGGCGCTGGTGATCGACATAGTCCCACGTAATCCTGTGACGGCTTTTATGTCGGGCAATATGCTACAAGTGATCTTTATGGCCTTGTTACTTGGCGGTGTGATTAAGTCCCTAGGGGAGCATGTTGCAGGTGCTGTGCAAGGTTTTCAAACAGCCAATAGAATCATGATGAAACTGATTTCTGTGGTGATGAGTCTTGCGCCCTATGGTGTATTTGCCTTGATGTTTAAACTCGGCGCGACCTTAGATGCAGGTGTGTTTATGAGTGTGGTTGAGTATATGGTGCTGATCCTCGCGCTGTTGCTACTGTGGATTTTTGTGGTTTATCCTATGGCAGTGGGAATATTTACCCCAATCTCAGCCAAAACCTTCCGCGAGAAGACCCAAGAGCAAGTGCTGTTTTCACTCTCGACCGCAAGCTCAAATGCGACTATTCCCGTGACCATGCGTACTTTAACGGACAAGTTAGGCGTGAACCGCGCTGTTGCTGGTTTTGGCGTACCGCTGGGGGCGACCATGAACATGGGCGGTGTGGCGATTTATATCACTATTGCGATTTTCTTTGTCGCCAACGCCTTTGGCATGCCCATTACCACTGAGCAATTGCCTTCGCTGTTATTTAGTGTCTTCCTATTATCTGTCGGTGCGGGTGGTGTGCCCGGTGGCGGCATGGTGATGATAGGTGTGTTAATCCATCAAATGGGATTACCGATAGAAGCCTTTGCCATAGTGGCGGCCTTAGATCGGATTATTGATATGGTGCTGACATCCTGTAACGTGGTTGGTGATACTGCGGTATTGACTATAGTGGATCAAACCGAGAAAGTGCATCAGCTTGAGTCAGCGAAGAGTTAATGTGCCATTAAGTCGTATTCTATAAAAACAAAAGCCACTGAAAACAGTGGCTTTTTTTATATTCACTATGCTGGTATTGATACGTTGATACGTTGATACGTTGATACGTTGATACGTTGATACGTTGATACGTTGATACGTTGATACGTTGATAGGTTAGCATCAACTATGTTAGCACCATTACTTAGTGCGAGTAATTTTATCCAGATAGCCCATGGCAAAGGCTGATAATACAAAGGTGATGTGTATTAACAGATACCACATGATTTTGTCGTTATCGATATTCTTCACATCCATAAAGATTTTCAGTAGGTGAATAGACGAAATCGCCACAATCGACGCCGCCACTTTGTTTTTCAGTGAGCCAGAATCTAATTTACCCAGCCAACTTAGCTTCTCACTGTCTTCGCCCACATCCAGCTGCGAGACGAAATTCTCATAGCCAGAAAACATCACCATCACAATCAGGCCGCCCACGAGGGTGATATCAATCAAGGACAGGGTCACCAGCACTAAATCCACTTCAGTCATCTCAAAAATGATCGGCAGAATATGGAAGATCTCTTGGAAGAATTTAATGCCTAAGCCCAATAAAACAAAGCTGAGTCCCAAATAAATTGGCGCCATAATCCAGCGCGATGCATACATTAATTTTTCAAATATTTGTTCCATAATCCATTAAACCCTTTATCTAAAATGCGGTAAAAAATCGAGTCACTAATGACTAAAACAGTAACATAATGCACTTTATGCGCGCTATTACCCAATCACAAGGGCGTGAGTTATATGCTGTTATTGTGCTTTTTTTGTAACCTCTGTGGTTATTTAACCCCTATTTGGGTGTTAGTGGCGCTACATCGTTTAATTTGCTCTGCCTTTGATATGTCTGATCGTCGCTTTTTTCAACCTAATACCAAGCAAATTCAGCTATGGATGATCATTTTTCTCGGCATTTTAGGGCTTTGATGAAGGAAGTGACATTTGTCATCCTAGATTGCTGACAACTCACACTGCTGTAATGGACATTTTATGCAGATACTTAAGTCATCTAAACAAGGAGGCTTAATCATGCAACATAAATCACTGGACCAACAATTAATCGAATATCGTCAACAACGTGCTTTAGCTATGCCCTTATCTGGCATGATTGTGTGGAGCCTACTGTTTGTATTGAGCTTTGTATTACCTCCTTCGCAGTTGGTGATGGCGGTCTTTATCGGTACTGGTTCTATTATCTACCTTGCCATGGGTATTTCGCGGCTGACAGGCGAGAATATCTCGTTTAAGAAAAGCGCTGAGCGTAATTGGTTTGAGACTGTGTTTCTCGCTGCGATGGGGATGAGTTTTTTAACCTTTAGCATCAGTATTCCCTTTTTTATGGAAAATTATCTGGCTTTGCCTTTCGCCCTTGCGGTGCAAACAGGTTTAATGTGGTTAGCCCACGGTGTTTTAGCAGCGCAAAAGGTGGCCATAGTGCATGCGATAGTGCGCACCTTAGCCTGTGTGGCAGCTTTCATGCTCTGGCCCGAGCTGAGCTTTCAAATTCAGCCTCTAATCGTGGTGTTTTGTTATGGTTTTTCAATTCCCGTGATGCAGCGCCGCTGGAAGATTCAGCAAAATCTTTGTGCTAGCAATTAGTGGGTTATCTTTGGGTTATTGTGTAGATTTTGGCTTTGCGGCCTAATGGCCGAGGTGAATCAAAGTCGTGGGGCTTCAGCCCTGACGCTTAATCAAGAGTCTAACAAGTGATCTCGCCCTAGATCGATTTGTATGTCTGCCAGCGCACAGAGCTCAAACTGGCGTTATTGCATTATGGTTATTACCCTGCACTTTTTGCAGTGTGAAGGAGCTTATAATGCAAACCATGAAACTTACGTTCGTTACCGCTGGTGTTGTACTCGTTGGTAGTTTGCTGCTTAACGGTTGTGATAGTGGCAATGTGAATACTCAAACAGGTACACCAGACTTAACTGTAACAACCGAGGATGGTACTGGTGATGATATTAAAATTGCCACAGCAGTTAATACTGCGTTGATCGCTGATCAGCAGCTACAAAATTTAGATATTCAGATAGAAACCCGCAAGGGCGATGTCACCATTTCCGGCAATGTAAATAGCCAAGCTCAGAAAGACCAAGCTGAACGGGTGACGGCAGCAACCTCTGGTGTGCACTCGGTAAATAATCGGTTGGAAGTAAAATAGCAATGTCAGTAAAGCCGCCTGTTTGATGTATTCAATTGACAGACGACAAACAGGAGCGGCAGCTCTTATCTGGCTTTAATTCACCGCTTATGCCACAAAATACCAATCCCCGCCAACCATGCTGCGGGGCGTTGGCTTCTTGATTTATAAAATGTGTGAGTCCAGCTATGGTCACTCACGCTGGCCTTGCGGCTGTGGTGGCAGATTTGTGCTTTGGAGTTTGTACCCGTCGTGACTTTCTTTGCGCCACATTTCGCACTTGCTACGTAGCTTTTGGCTTTGTGGCCTTACGGCCTAGGTGAATTAAAGTCGTGGGGCTTCACCCCTGACGTTTAATCAAGAGTCGACCAAGGAGGACTGCTCGTCCTCGTCCTTGTCTTTTTAATTGTTAATTCTACTGATGTAGAACCTTCGATTTTTAGTTCACGTCCATATTGTAGTTGCAGATTTATACGGCCTTACGGCCGAGGTGAATCAAAGTCGTGGGGCTTCACCCCACACCCGACCAAGGAGGACTGCTCGTCCTATCCTCCTTGGATGCTCCATGACGCCCCTTGCGAAGTTACATGCATTAGATACTAGCTTCGTGCTTATTCGAAAATAGCTAACGCTTCCGATGGGGCGTCCCTTCCCCCCGAAAGCTACGCAGACGTCCTGTCTGCGTCACGCGATTCTCTTCAACGCCCTTCAGCAACTTCGCAGGGGGAGGTGAACTTCAGTAACTAGTGTGTGGGTTGTAAACCTGGAAAGAGTTGTGCTGTCTCATTTTTCATTTGTTGTCACATCTGAAGACTTAATGCTAAGTTAGTGTCATACAATAATAATTTATTCGAAATGTATATTAATCTAGCCAAAACATATGCTAGGTGATAATTAGAGTTTCGGGCCATAACCTGTTATACGATTTATTTATGGTGGTAA
Source organism: Shewanella sp. SM73 (assembly GCF_025653795.1). Classification (NCBI taxonomy): domain Bacteria; kingdom Pseudomonadati; phylum Pseudomonadota; class Gammaproteobacteria; order Alteromonadales; family Shewanellaceae; genus Shewanella; species Shewanella sp. SM73. The sequence goes on along the minus strand of NZ_JAKKRY010000002.1, from coordinate 263,775 downwards.
TGTGGAAAATTTTGAAGAAAATGTAGTTGCGTTTCTCAAACATAAAGAGAAAAAAGTTCTGGTTATCAAAGGAAAATGGGGAGTAGGGAAAACTTTTAAATGGAATGAGATCGTCAACAAGCATTTCAGTTCACTTGGTTTTTCTAACTATTCTTATGTTTCTCTCTTTGGTCTAGATGGGTTAAAAGAACTGCAGTCTGGTGTATTCTACAATGCTCATGCAATAAGCTCTGATAGCAAGTCAGCTACCATTAAGTCTAATTTAAAGAAAATTGGAAACATAGCAAAAAGTATCCCTCAAATATCAAAGTATGCAAATGCAATTTCTGTTATTGAAAACTCACTTGTAGATTATTACCTGATTTGCATCGATGATTTAGAAAGAAAGTCTAAAAAGTTCTCAATGTCCACTTTACTTGGCTATGTATCAAACTTAAGTGAGTCAAGTCATTGTAAAATTGTATTAATATTTAATGATGACACTTTAAATGATGAAGATAAAAAAGAAATCGATCTATATCGAGAAAAAGTTATAGATTTAGAGTTAAAGTATTCACCTAATCCTGCTAACAATATTGATGTTGAGTTTAGAAACCACATATGTAGAGATTTGATTTGCGACATATTCAAGTCTGAAGGCCTAAATAATATTAGAATAATTAAGCACATAAAATGGAATGTTGATGCTTTGATGAATTTCATAGCTTCTTCAGAAGAAGCCGTCAGACATGACCTACTTACCACGATTGTGATACTTACGTATGTTCATCATGAGCCAAGTATCAGTATTCGAGCTAATGAAATTGAACGCGTATTTAGTTTCTCGTTAAAAAATGAGGACGTTGATAAAAATCTTCAAAGGCGTATTTCTTCACTTGGGTATATTTATTATGCAGATCATGAGGCTGAAATCATCAAATATATCGAGGATGGTTGGATGGATGAGGCTTTATTTATTGAAAATATATCGCGTCTTAACAAAAGACAAATTGATAGAAATGTTTCATCAAGATTAACGGAAGTCTGGGGTTTCTATAATAACAACTTCCTTTCCACTAGCAATGATGTGATTAGAGGCTTAGAAGGATTCCTTTCAGAACATTTGAACTCAATCTCTGTTAGGGAACTACATCCTATACTAGATACGTTGATGGAACTAAAAGAAGACTTTGATAAAAGTTATTGGATTGATAAATTTGTTACTTTAAACCTAGATAGTGATAGTCCTGATTTATTAATGCAGCTGAAAAAAATTACAACTAATGCAGAACTCATTGAAATAATTTCTAGTAAAGAGAAAGTCATTTTTCAACATCATTCAATCTACGCCGTTTTATCTAAAATAGTTAAGAACCGTAGCTGGAATCCTGAAGACGAAGAGTATTTAGGTAATCATAGTATCGATGAAATATACGAGTTTTTAGTTGGTGACAACAATTGTGATCTTATGCAAGTGGTTCGCGAAAGTATGGGTATTTTTAGACCTACTGAGGGCGACAATCCAAAAGATATCTTTGGACGAAACCTGCATCAAGCATTAATTAGAGTATCTGCAAGGAGCAAGCTCGATCGTTACAGAATTATACATTTCTTTGGTATCGAGTTTGACTGAACAAAGATAGAGCAAAGATAGAACATGCATAACTCTTTCAGGATTAACAGCCGACACCTAGATTTCAGAAGTTCATCTTTCCCTGCGAAGTTGCAGAAGGGCATTGAAGACTCTTTATTAAAGGCAAAAGAGCAAATAGGCTTCATTTTTATGCCTTGATTACTTTCCAATAACTCTAGTGTCTGAGGAATACACCATCCCCTCGGAGTTGCCGCAGGGCGAATAGACAAATTGCGTGAGTCTCGGCATGGATGCCGAGCTAGCTTTCGCAGGTGCAGGGACGCATCCTTCGGAAGCGATAGCAGATTTGGCAATGAGCACAAGGGGCTTTCAACTCAGTTGGGGACGTCATGGAGCATCCAAGGAGGATAGGACGAGCAGTCCTCCTTGGTCGGGTGTGGGGTGAAGCCCTACGACTTTCTCGGCAGCAAGGCCGTATAAATAACAAAAAAGCCACTGTGGTCAGTGGCTTTTATCATAAAAATCAGAAGCTAAGCGATTCTGCTTACTCTATATTTGGTTCTTCGCTGTAATCAATACCGTGGTAGCTCAGGCAAGCGTCGACTTCGTTGCTGCTGCCTAGGATGACGGCAACACGTTGGTGAATTTGTGTTGGTTGAATATCCAAAATGGTTTCATAACCGGTAGAAGCCTTACCGCCAGCTTGTTCGACTAAGAAGGCCATTGGGTTGGCTTCGTACATCAAGCGCAGTTTGTACGGTTTTTTAGGATCTTTATTGTCGGTTGGGTAAGTGAAAATACCACCGCGAGATAGCACGCGGTGTACATCGCCAACCATGGCCGCAATCCAGCGCATGTTGAATGATTTTTCGCGTGGGCCAATTTTACCGAGCAGTAAATCGGCAATATAGGTCTGCATTGGCGCTTCCCAAAAACGCTGGTTCGACATGTTAATGGCAAACTCTTGGGTATCTGGGCTAATGCTCATGGCGGCGTTAGTCAGTAAAAACTCATTGGTTTCTGGGTGCAAAGTAAAGAGTTGCACACCTTGGCCAGTGGTTAATGCCAGCATGGTCGATGGACCATAAAGGACATAACCTGCGGCTAATTGCGCACGGCCAGATTGTAAAAAGCTAGTTTCAGTCAGCTCGCCAGCAGGCGCGGGCAGGACGGAGAAAATGGTGCCGACTAACGAGTTGATATCGATATTAGATGAGCCATCTAGCGGATCGAAACACACCAGGTATTGACCATTTTGGCTGACTTCAACCACATGATCTTCTTCTTCCGACGCCAAACCGCGCACTGTACCGTCAGCTTTTAATGCATCTTTGAGCATGTCGTTGGTGATGATATCCAGTTTTTTCTGGGTTTCACCTTGGACGTTTTCTTGCTCAGTCGCGCCTAACACGCCCGCAAGTGCACCGTGGCGAACGGCATGGCTAATGGCTTTTGAGGTGTCGGCTAAGGTTAAAATTAGGTGGGAGAGGGAGTCGTTCACTGCCTGTGAGGTCAGGTGCTGGGCCAGAGTCTGCATGTTATGTCCTTTAGAGGTTCAACAATGAGGTCAATTTCGTTATTTGCCGCGAATGATAACTCAGTTAGTCGACAATTTCAGCGATGTTGCTGATGCTTTTAGCGAATATTGGGGCTTTTTGGGATTATTTGGATTGAGCTTGGCGCAAGGGCCTAATTTGTATCGGCATATTGCATGCTCTTTCTATTTATAGGCGGCCTCTGGCACAATGTCGGCTTGTTTTTAATCGCTGACATCTTAGGCGATTATGCTCCCAAGGAATAATAATGATTAAAAATAGGTTAACTTGGTTCCCTGCGTGCTCACTTAAGGTGCGCGCCGTTCCCCTACTGATAGCGAGCCAAATGGCCATGATTTCGACAGCTATGTTTTCAATTACCCCAGCTTATGCAATGGAAGGCGGCAAACTTCCACTGACGATTGAGCGAATGAATGCCTCGCCCGCATTAGCGGGCACCAGTCCTCGTGGTTTGAAATTGTCACCCGATGGTCAGCGTGTCACTTATCTTGCGGGCCGTAAAGACAATCAAAATTTTTATGATCTCTGGCAGATGGATGTAAAGACGGGCAAATCTAGCCTATTGCTCAATGCCGATAAGTTGGCAAGCAATGAATTATCCGATGAAGAAAAGGCCCGCCGCGAACGCCAACGTATTTATGGCGAAGGCATTATGGAGTACTTCTGGGCCGATGATAGCCAAGCGCTATTAATTCCGGCTGCTGGTAATCTGTATTACTTTTCTCTTACCGATAGTAGCGTGACTCAATTGCCGATTGGCGAAGGGTTTGCTACAGATGCACGCTTATCGCCCAAGGGGCATTTTGTGTCTTTCGTGCGGGATCAAAACTTGTATGTGTTAGATCTGGCGACGAAAAAACTCCAAGCTATGACGAGCGATGGCGGCGGTGCGATTAAAAATGCCATGGCCGAGTTTGTCGCTCAGGAGGAAATGGATCGCATGACAGGTTATTGGTGGGCGCCCGATGAATCGGCCATCGCCTTTACCCGTATTGATGAGTCCGGTGTCGAGCAAGTAACCCGTAACGAAATCTATGCTGATGGTATTAAACTTACTGAGCAGCGCTATCCCTATGCCGGCAAAAACAACGTCGATATCGCCCTCGGTGTGGTCACGTTAAAAGATAAGGCTATCAATTGGGTGACCCTGCGCGAAGAGAACAGCGAAGACAAGAGCAAAGATATTTACCTGCCGCGGGTCGATTGGCTGCCCGATAGCAAACATTTGTCGTTCCAGTGGCAGAGTCGCGATCAACATAAGCTAGATTTGCAACTGGTGGCGTTAGATTCACTGACTAAGCCAAAAACCTTAGTGAAAGAACGCAGTAACGCTTGGGTGAACCTCAATAACGATCTGCACTTTTTAAAACAACAATCGGCTTTTATTTGGGCATCTGAGCGTGACGGTTTTAATCATCTGTATCTTTTTGACTTAAAAGGCAAACTTAAAACCCAATTGACTCAGGGCGAGTGGGTTGTCGATGCGTTGGAATACATAGATGAAACCGCTGGTTGGGTATATTTCACTGGCCGCAAAGATATGCCAATCGAGAAACAACTTTATCGCGTGCCTTTAGCGGGTGGCAAGGTTGAGCGGGTAAGCAAGCAAGCGGGTATGCACGATCCTGTGTTTGCCGACAATCAAAGTGTGTATCTGGATTATTTCAATAGCTTATCTCAGCCACCGCAGGTAAGTTTACACGGTGACAAGGGCCAACAACTGGCTTGGGTTGAGCAAAATGCGGTCAAGCAAGGCCATCCTTTATATGACTATGCGGGTCTGTGGCAAATCCCTGAATTTGGTGAACTGAAAGCCGAAGATGGCCAAGTGTTGCAAACCCGTTTATTCAAACCTGTGCCGTTTGATGCGAGCAATAAATACCCTGTCGTCGTGCGGGTTTACGGTGGGCCGCACGCACAGTTAGTGACCAACAGTTGGAGCGAGCAGGACTACTTTACCCAGTATCTGGTTCAACAAGGCTATGTGGTGTTCCAGTTGGATAACCGCGGCAGCGCCCACAGGGGCACAAAGTTTGAGCAAGTGATTTACCGTCACTTGGGCGAAGCTGAAGTCAAGGATCAAAAAGTGGGAGTGGACTATTTACGCAGTCTGCCATTTGTCGATGCCGATAATGTGGCAATTTACGGCCACAGTTACGGCGGTTACATGGCCTTGATGAGTTTATTTAAGGCGCCGGATTACTTTAAAGCCGCGATTTCGGGTGCACCTGTAACCGACTGGCGCTTATATGACACCCATTATACTGAGCGTTACTTAGCCCATCCTGAGGGGAATGAAAAAGGTTATGAAGCCAGCAGTGTGTTCCCTTATGTGAAAAACTATCAAGCGGGTTTGTTGATGTATCACGGCATGGCCGATGATAACGTCTTGTTTGAAAACAGCACTCGGGTTTATAAGGCGTTGCAGGATGAGGGCAAACTGTTCCAGATGATCGATTATCCTGGATCTAAACATTCGATGCGTGGCGAGAAAGTGCGTAATCACTTATATCGCTCACTGGCAGATTTCCTCGATAGGCAGTTGAAAAACGCCAAATAGTAGGCATAAAAAAACCAGATCCTAGGATCTGGTTTTTTTGAATCGATTCTTATCAAACCAATTAATGCGGATGTTGCTTAGCGGGCATTAGCCTTCTAAGTTACCGCAAAAACGATAGCCTTCACCGTGAATAGTCGCGATGATTTCTGGCGTATCTGGTAAGCTTTCGAAATGCTTACGGATACGACGGATAGTCACGTCTACAGTACGATCGTGTGGCTTAAGTTCACGGCCAGTCATTTTCATCAGTAGATCGGCACGAGTCAAAATTTTGCCTGGGTTTTCAACAAAGTGCAGCATAGCGCGGAACTCGCTACGTGGCAGTTTGTAAGATTCACCCTGTGGGCTCACTAATGAACGGCTGTTGATCTCTAAGCTCCAATCATTGAAGCGGTAGTATTCTACTGAGCTCTTTTCTTCGACTTCAGCGCCAGCGCTGTTGACACGAGTCAGAAGGTTACGAGCACGAATCGTTAATTCACGTGGGTTGAACGGCTTGGTAATATAATCGTCCGCGCCAATTTCAAGTCCAAGAATTTTGTCGACTTCGTTGTCACGACCTGTCAGGAAGATAAGACCGATGTTGTTGATTTCACGTAGTTCACGTGCCAACAATAGACCATTCTTACCTGGCAAGTTAATGTCCATAACGACCAAGTTAATTTTGTTTTCCTGCATAGCCTTATGCATTTCTGCGCCATCATTGGCCTCAGTTACCACATACCCTTCTGCCTCGAAAATACTTCTCAGCGTGTTACGGGTAACGGCTTCATCTTCAACGATCAGAATGTGCGGATTTTGCATATTATTTACCTAAATTTTAATCAGTTTATACTAACCAATAAGAGCAACTTACTTCGGGCTCTTATATTCATAAAAGCGTTGATACTTCCTTGAACTGCTTTGTGCTCAAAAGGAAAATCTTTACGGTGACATCTATATCTGGATGTAGATTAAGTGCACGTTTAAGTGTAATACGAGAAAACGTAATCAGTACCAACTTCGATAAGCAATAGTTAGAATAAGTTCCTTAACTATTGTTTTTTTAAATGTTTAAAAGACAAATCAAATGTAGAACAGATTTTAAACAGATGCCCGGTCAGTTCACGTTACTTTAAGCGATATATGTAACAAACTGTATTGAACGATAAGCATCTTGCTCAATCTGTTTCAACTCACCAGTACGTACATTGTACTCGTTTTAGTCATTTGTTAACAAATGAAATGTTAACAAATTTTAGGTGAGCAGGGGTTTTTACCATGATATTTACTTTAGCTATTGATTAGTATAACTAATGTATTTCTTATTCCTGTGAGCCAGTTCACGCCTCTTTGGATTTTACAATCACTCTGCTACACTAGCTTGGGTTCATTTTTCGACTAGACTACCAATGGACAATACGACTCAAAATTTGTGGCAATGTTACCAAGCGCCGTTGTTTTTGCTGACTCAAGCATTATCCTGTGATTTTTCCTTTGCTGTTATTACCGCTCATAATCCCGCTTCAAAGCTTCTCTCTCCTAGCCAAAACCGTTTACTCGATCGCCAACTTCTCCGTGAAATTGAATTACTCGGTAGCCCTTATCGTGCTTTAGTGGGCGCAGCACCGAATTTATCCCACATGGAAAAAAGTTGGGCCGTGTTTATCGATAGAACGATGGCATTGCAATTGGGTAAGAAATTTAATCAATATGCGATTTATGTTGTCGAACAAGGGGATGTGAGCTTAGTGCCTTGCACCTTGGATGGACATGATGAAGTGTGTTTAGGCAAATTTAGAGATTATGTGCAGCTGGTATACGAGCTACCCGATTTGAACACTTAGTTGTTTTCAAAAGATTTTATTTAAATTGTTCATTTGTTATGAAATTAGCATTGACTTCATTAGGGGTTTATTGCTACTTTTTTCGTCCCTTTCCTAGGAAAGGAACAGAAGAGGAGCGTTAACTAGGTAGTCGGTCAGAGGAGCACAAACTCCAGCGATGACTGATGAGGGAGATTAGCGCCGAGGCATAGATATGGTTGCTGCATGTTTATGTCGGTCGCTCAGGCTGAATCCTGACGATTGTCACCTGTAATTGGTGGAGAGCTTCTGGTGACGATTGCTGTTTCCCTTCTTTTGGGGTGCGTTATCATTGAGCACCAGGCTCTTCGAACGAAGTTAGTTCGGAGTGTGATCATGTTAGTTAATCAATATTTTATTCAATCTGCGTTTATTTCTTGCCCTACGTGTTTCACGGAGGTGCGCTAATGTCCTTCGTTGTCGCAAAATTTGGTGGCACCTCAGTCGCCGACTATAACGCTATGAATCGCTGTGCCGACATAGTGTTAGCTAATCCTGATTGCCGTTTAGTCGTGGTCAGCGCTTCGAGCGGCGTGACTAATTTGCTAGTGGAATTGACCCAAGAATCGATCAACGACGATGGACGATTACAGCGATTAAAACAAATTGCCCAAATTCAATATGCGATTTTAGATAAGCTCGGTCGTCCTAACGATGTGGCCGCCGCATTAGATAAATTATTGAGTCGCATGTCGGTATTGAGTGAAGCGCTCGCATCACAACGCAGCAAAGCGACTATGGATGAGTTGTTGTCCCTCGGTGAGCAATGTTCTTCGGCGTTGTTTTCGGCGGTGATCCGCGAGAAAGGTGTTAACTCCAGTGCCTTCGATGTGCGCCGAGTGTTACGTACTGACAGCCACTTTGGCCGCGCGGAACCTCAGGTTGAGCAGATTGCGACTTTAGCTCGTGATTATCTACAGCCACTGTTAGCGGAACAAGTGATTGTCACGCAAGGCTTTATCGGTGCCGATGAAGCGGGACAAACAACAACGTTAGGTCGTGGTGGTAGTGACTATTCTGCTGCACTGTTAGCTGAAGCGTTACGCGCCTCAGCAGTCGAGATTTGGACCGATGTTGCGGGGATTTATACAACCGATCCGCGTCTTGCGCCCAATGCCTTTCCGATTGCCGAGATCAGTTTCAATGAGGCTGCCGAGATGGCGACCTTTGGTGCCAAGGTATTGCACCCAGCGACTATTCTTCCTGCCGTTCGTCAGCAAATTCAAGTGTTTGTGGGTTCAAGTAAAGAGCCTGAAAAGGGCGGGACTTGGATCCGTCATCAAGTGGAAGATGCGCCCGTATTCCGCGCTGTGGCTTTGCGCCGCGATCAAACCCTGTTAAATCTTCACAGCTTGCAAATGCTGCATGCGCAGGGCTTTTTAGCGGAAACCTTTGCGACATTAGCGCGACATAAGATCAGTGTGGATTTGATTACCACATCAGAAGTGAATGTGTCTCTAACCCTCGATAAAACTGGTTCAGATTCGAGTGGTCAAGGTCTGTTGAGTGAGGCATTGCTGCAAGAATTATCACAGCATTGTCGTGTGCGCGTCGAAGATGGACTGGCCTTGGTGGCGATTATCGGTAATCGCATCGCGACGACGCCTGGTATTTGTCGTCGTGTGTTTGAAGTGTTAGAACCACACAATGTTCGGATGATTTGCCAAGGCGCCAGCCCACATAACCTGTGTGTGTTAGTGGCCGAAGCGGAAGCGGCGCAAGTGGTTAAATCGCTGCATCAAAATCTGTTCGAAGGCGTTTAGTATGTTGCCGACAACATCGTCTCTGCAAATCGGGGAGCTTGCCGCAGGGCAAGCGCTCACCTTGCCTATCTACCATTTCAAACCGAGTGACGATAAGGCGAATGGCCCCAAAGTGTATATTCAGGCCAATGTCCACGGTGCTGAAGTTCAAGGTAATGCGGTGATTTATCAGTTGATGAAGCAGCTTGAACACTGTGACATCCGCGGCGAAATCACTTTAGTGCCATTGGCCAATCCACTCGGGATCAACCAAAAAAGTGGTGAGTTTACCCTTGGCCGATTTGATCCTATTACGGGCGCGAACTGGAATCGTGAGTATTTGAATCATGCAATCGATTTGCCGACTTGGTATGGGGAACATGCCAAGCTGAGTGATAGCGAGCTGATCCAAGCCTATCGCAGTACTTTGGTTGAAGCTTGTCAGCAAAAATTGCGTTATGAATGGGGCATCACCACGGGTCATAGACTTGCGGTTAACCTGCAGATTATGACCCATGGCGCGGATATAGTGCTCGATCTGCACACAGGTCCTAAGTCTTGTAAGCACTTGTATTGTCCTGAATATGACTTAGCTGCTGCGCAGTTTTTGTCGATCCCTTATACGCTCATTATCCCCAATGCCTTTGGTGGCGCCATGGATGAGGCGGCGTTTTGTCCTTGGTGGCAATTGAGTGATTTTGCAAAATCTCAAGGGCGCGATTTAGGGGTTACAGTGTCAGCGTTAACCTTGGAATTGGCGAGCCAAGAGCGCGTCTGTCTTGAGGATGCACGGGTTGATGCACAAGGGATTTTGGCATATTTAAGCCACCGAGGCGTAATAGCTGAAACCGTTGCGCCCGCTAAAATGCAGCGCTTTGGTTGTTACCTTAAGGACTATAAAAAGTATCACGCGCCAAGTGCTGGATTAGTGGAATACCTCGCGCCTGTGGGTGAACCTCTGGCAGCGGGACAGCCCTTAGTGAATTTACTGCGTATGGATTTATACGGTACAGCGGATGAGCTAAAGACGGTCAGTTTACCGCAGGACTGCGTGCCGATTTTGCACTTTGCTTCGGCGTCTGTGCACCAAGGAACAGAGCTTTATAAAGTCATGACTCATGTGTTTGAGTTGCCAACGACATAATCGCCCGCTTAGAGCATAAGCATTAGCTCATAACATTCAGCTTATAAGAATGAACGAAAACAACGCCAATCCTAATTGATTGGCTTTGTTGTGTTAAGGTGGCTATAACCACTTAAATCGATAAAACAGCGCCATTTGCAGGGCGACGAGTGAGATTAATATGCCGCAGAAGGTGGCGAAGGCCCAAGTGTTGTCCGCGCCCGGTATCCCGCCAATATTGACCCCAAGTAAGCCTGTTAAAAAGCCCAACGGTAAGAAGATTGCTGACACTAAGGATAAGAAATATAAGCGTTTGTTGAGTTGCTCCGATTGCTGACTGAGTAATTCTTCTTGAGTTACATTAGCCCTATCGCGCAGGGCATCGAGATCTTCAATGGTGCGGATAAGTTTATCGTTTGTTTCCCTCAGCTTGAGTCGCTCAGTATCTTTAAATAGGCTGAATTGCTCGGAAATCATTTTCGAGAATGCTTCGCGCTGTGGGGCTAAATAGCGGCGAATGGCTACAGTTTGACGGCGCAGTTCGGCGATATCGGTACGTAAATCTTTAACATTGCCTGAGACGACGAGTTCTTCTAAATCAGAGAGCTGTTCTTCCAATTTATCAATAAACTCGACTTTACGATTGGTCAGTCGCTCGCAGATTGCGACGATAAAGTCCCCTGTAGTTGTAGGCCCATTTCCCTCAAGGATCAGCTCGGCGACATCTTTGACCGACTGTAACTCGCGATCGCAGGTGGAAATGATCCGCTGTTTATCGGCATAAATACGCACGGCCACCATGTCTTCGGGAGCTGAATTGGGGTTGAGGTTAACGCCGCGTAATGCGAGTAATATACCTTCACCTGTAATCACAGCGCGGGGGCGAGTGTCTTGGGCGAGTAGGGCATCACTTTCGACCTTAGGCAGACCGCTATTGAGTATCCAGTGGCGTGCCTTTTTATTGCGATAGCGAAGGTGTAACCAGAGTAGGCCATCCTGAGGATCCCATTTTTCGATCTGTTCTAGGCTCAAGGTGGAACCCGCTTGGGCGCCGCTGAGCACTAAACTGTAGATAAACCCTTCGTGCATATCGCATTCCATTTAACTTTCAAAATCATCCAAACAAACTAACTGATTTTGTCATGAAAATGAAGTCAGTACTTATGCTTAACGACATGAGAAAAACGTAAATTGACATAAATTTGATGTGCTGAGGGATGCAAGCAACTTAGCCAAGGATAGGTTAAAATTAGCATTAGTAGGCTTAGATCAAAGAGACAATAAAATGGAATACGAATTTCGGCGTAACAGTTTAACTGGCACTTTTTTGGCTAGCTTTAGCATGGATCATGAAGTGCTTGGGCAATGGTTTACGGAAGAATTAGGGACTGAGTTAGCTAAAATTCAGCAAGTGTTGGGTGTGATAAAAGAAATTCAAGCCGATAAACGAGGTTCATGGCGTCTTGTTGGTAATGATTTTACCTTAGAGTTAGAGCGTGAACAGGCCCGAGTCTTTGCCAATGCCTTAGGCTTTGAGCAAGAATATGAATTGGAAGAGGCTATGTCACTCTATGATGCTGAGTCAGAAGCTTATTGTGGCCTAGAGGATTTTGAGCTGGCGCTATTGAGTTGGCAGCAATTTATTGAGAAAGGTTTGTAATCATTTATTTAATCTCTATTTGATAAAAACATAAAGGCAATCATGGGATTGCCTTTATTGTTTTCGCGATACCAAGCTCATTTTCGTATCTTTAATTATTAAGGTAGCGCACCGCCATTTCGGTTCTCGATTTAGCATTGGCTTTACGCAGTAGGTTTTTCACGTGCACTTTAACTGTGCCTTCACTAATGTGTAAATGCTCTGAAATCATGCGATTACTTAAGCCTTCCGCCAGTTGCTGTAGAATTTGCAGCTCCCTTGGGGTTAGGCTCGAAATCCATTCTTGTTCATCGGTCGCATCTTTAAGTTCGTAAAGGTATTCTTCGACTTCATCGCTGATCACCCTGTGGCCAAGCATGGCATTTTTGAGTTTTTCGAGCAGCAAATCTGGCTCAGTATCTTTGAGCAAATAGCCGTCGGCTCCAGCACGAAGTAAACGGATAACATCCTGTTTTGCATCGGAAACGGTGAGAATTACTATGCGTGAGGTAACACCCTCTTGGCGCATGGCGTTGAGGGTATCTAGGCCTGTCATGCCTTTCATATTCAGATCGAGTAATATGATGTCGGGTTCATCGGTGACCACTGCGGTTAATGCGTCTAAACCACTACCGGCTTCGCCAAATAGGCTGAAGTCAGGATCTGAAGCGATGAGCTGGCAGATGCCTTTGCGCAAGAGGGGATGGTCATCGACCACCAGTACGGAATAAGGTTTACCCATTTGAAGGCTCCTGTTGAGATGGGAAAATAAGCGTCACTCTAGTGCCACTTGACCCTTTGCTGTGGTGCACAAGGTTTAATGGGCTGTTAGGTTTGAGTGCGTCGTCTTGTGCATTGCATCCTTGCTCAGTCGTGGTTGTCATAGCAGGTTTAAATTTCTTTAAATCATTGTCGCTGAACACGACTTTACCTGAAAGCTTACTGGCTCGTTCATGCATTATACCTATGCCAAAATGTTGATCTCGTTCTTTTAAATGTCCAATACCTATGCCGTTATCACAAACATCAATATTGACCATACCCTCGTCATCCTTATAGCAATGGATGTTAATGAGGCTGGCCTCAGCGTGTTTGATGGCGTTTAACGTCGCTTCTCGCGTGATCTGCAGTATGTGGATGTGTTGCTTTGCCTCTAGCCATTGTGGCGCAAGTTTATAGTCTAAGGTTATCTTTATATTCGTCTTTGTCCTGAGTTGCTCAAGCATAGCCTCTAAAGCACTTTTTAGATCGGGTTCTTTAATTGTGAGCCTAAAGGTGGATAGTAACTCCCTGAGCTGCACGTAGGCAGTGCTTACACCTTCGTTGATTTCGGTTAGCTGCGCCTCAACGATTGGACTGCGGCAACTGCAATCTAAGTTTTTGCGTAATAAGCTAATTTGGATTTTTAGGAAAGATAGCACTTGACCTAAAGAGTCGTGCAGCTCTCGGGCAATTACGCCACGTTCCTCCATTAGCGCCAGTTGCTGTCTTTGCTCTGTGGCATTGTGGATCACGATTGAGCGGGTCAACATAATAGCGAAATTGTTAAACAAGGCGATATTGGGTGTTTGAGCGGCAATTAACTCTAAATAGCCTAAATTAGCCTGCTCAAATTGCAGTGGAAAACGGGTGCTCTCTTGAGTCATATCTGGCCAGCCGCCATCGGCCTCAATCACTTCAAGCTCTTGCTCGGGATACTGGATAATGAGTCTTAGGTAGTCGAGTGATTCATAGCCTTTTAACTGATTCAGTGCCGCCTTGAGCGCCTTATAATCGAGTTTATTCGCGTTTAATGTCAGTAGGTTATCATATAAGAATGCCAGCTCGTTGTTGGCCCTTGTCAGCGCTAAGGTTTTTTCTGCTACCTGCGATTCTAGGTTGCCATAAAGCGTCGCGAGTTCCTTAGCCGTTTTTTGTAGGGCATGGGTCAGCGCTGTGAGTTCAATATATTCGGTCTCGGGCATTTCAATTTCAAAATTACCTTTAGAAATGGTATTCGCCGACTCCATCAGTTTTTGCAGTGGGATCACCACTTTCTTCTTTGTAAAACGCACGGCCACAAAAGCGATAATGAGCATGACGCCTAAGCCTAATATTTGGCTGGCGGCAAGGAGCCTGAGTTTAAAGGCGGCGTAGTGCTCCATCTCAAGCACCAGTAAATCTATGGTATCAACAAAGTCCTTCAGTGAGGCGACATAATCGCGGGAGTTTTCTTGTTCTATGTAGTGTTTCATCACCAGCCATTTATCGATGACAAGCTGATATTGAGCGGCAATTTCTGGCGGACTAAACCAACTTTCCGAGGGCTTTAACGTGTCGGAATAGAGCGTATTTTCGAATTCGGTGATTTTATCCTGCGCAGCATCACTGCCTGAGTTGGCGTAAAACATTAACCGATAGCTTTGCATCCTCAGCGACCCTGAGGCATTAATCGCCTTGGCGTCGCCTAAGCTGTAGGACAAATTGATGATAGCAAAAGTCGATAAACTACTAGAGAGCAGAATAAGTACTAACATTAATCCTAAGATTTTTGAGGTTAGACTACCTCGTTTCATTAATCCGCTGTTCATTTTGATGGCCGCTGTTATGGCACTTTGCAGTGGTTTTTACATTAGAAAATAATGTAATACATTAACAAAAGTATAGAAATGTGAACAACAACACCTTTACATTTTGATCTAGCGCAAACTTCAACCTAGATACCCCCTAAGAGGTATATTTTTAGCAGGGTTAAATCACTAAGTTTGACCATGGAGATGTCGTGATTTACAACAATAATGCAACACGGAGATGAGATGATGAAGAAGATGACAGGTAAGTCCTTTGCACTGAGTGCACTGGTTGCCGCCAGCTTCATGGCAGCGGGCGCAATGGCGAGTGATAAAACAGAGCCTCGCAACGAAGTTTATAAAGATAAATTTAAGAATCAATATAATAGCTGGCATGATACCGCAAAGAGTGAAGAACTTGTCGATGCGATTGGGCAGGATCCTAATATGGTGATCTTGTGGGCTGGCTATGCATTCGCAAAAGATTACAACGCTCCTCGCGGCCATATGTATGCCGTGACCGACGTGCGTAATACCCTACGTACTGGTGCGCCGAAAAATGCGGAAGATGGTCCATTGCCTATGGCATGTTGGAGCTGTAAGAGCCCTGATGTACCTCGCTTAATTGAAGAGCAAGGTGAAGATGGCTACTTCAAAGGTAAATGGGCTAAGGGTGGCCCTGAAGTCACTAACACCATTGGCTGTGGTGATTGTCATGAAAAAGGCTCACCAAAACTGCGGATCTCTCGTCCTTATGTAGACCGTGCAATGGATGCTATCGGTACGCCATTTGATAAAGCTTCGAAGAAAGACAAGCAATCTATGGTGTGCGGTCAGTGCCACGTTGAATACTATTTTGAGAAAAAAGAAGACAAAAAAGGTTTCGTCAAATTCCCTTGGGATATGGGCATAACTGTTGACCAGATGGAAGTTTACTACGACGGTATCGAGTTCTCCGATTGGACTCATGCGCTGTCTAAAACACCTATGTTAAAAGCGCAACATCCAGAGTATGAAACTTGGAAACTGGGTATTCATGGTAAAAATAATGTCAGTTGTGTTGACTGCCATATGCCAAAAGTGACAAGCCCTGAAGGTAAGAAATTTACCGATCATAAAGTGGGTAATCCATTTGACCGTTTCGAAGAAACCTGTGCAACTTGCCATAGCCAAACGAAAGAATTCTTAGTTGGCGTCACTAATGAACGTAAAGCTAAAGTTAAAGAAATGAAACTGAAAGCGGAAGAGCAATTAGTGAAAGCGCACTTCGAAGCTGCTAAAGCGTGGGAATTGGGTGCAACTGAAGCTGAAATGAAGCCTATCTTGACCGATATCCGTCATGCTCAATGGCGCTGGGATTTAGCGATTGCTTCCCATGGTGTTGCTGCTCATGCTCCTGAAGAAGCCCTACGTGTTTTAGGTACTTCAGTGAATAAAGCTGCTGATGCTCGTGTGAAGTTAGCGCAATTACTCGGTAAAAAAGGCATCACAGATCCTGTTGCGATTCCTGATATCTCTACTAAAGCTAAAGCACAAGCAGCCTTAGGTATGGACATGAAAAAGATGAATGCTGAGAAAGAAGCATTTAAGAAAGACATGTTACCTAAGTGGGATGAAGAAGCGAAAAAACGCGAAGCCACTTATAAGTAGGTTTTTTTAATCAATCGTGGTTGAGTTTTCGATATGAGCTAACCCCTCATGCAAACAAAAGCCCTCGCTGACTCAGCGGGGGCTTTTTTATGGAAAAAATATCGAGTAATGTCAGGCGTTGATCATGCTGGCCGAGTGAATACCACGGGCTAAATCGCTATTTGATCAGTTTTAATAACGCCCTAAATTGCTCGCCTTGGGCTTGATGTTGTAATTCAAATAATAGCGATTCCACGTTAGTTAATAGGGCGCCCCTGGCCGTCATCATTTGGATCCCAAGTTGTTTATTCTCAGCACTGCGTGACGATACGCAATCGGCGACTAAATGCACCGAATATTGCTGTTCGATAAGGTCACAACAGGTTTGGTAAACACACACATGGGTTTCAATACCCGCGACTATGACGTGTTTGCGATTCGTCTTAGTTAATGCCTTTGCAAACGCGTCACAGTGCCAGCCGCTAAAATGCTGCTTAGCAATGGGTGAGCTGGTTTTCGCAAGTAAGGTTTGCAGCTCAGTGCTAGTTGCTCCGAGTTTATCGGGTAGTTGTTCTAACCACAGTATTGGAATTTCAAATAATTGTGCGCCTTGGATTAAGGTCTGTAGTTGTTGATGCAGCTTGTCACTGTTATCCATGATTTGTGCAAGTTTTCCTTGCACATCGACAATAACGAGAACACATTCTTCTGGTTTTAACATCGGGCCTTCCTTCTGCGCTTGATGATTGTCTTAGTGATGATCTTCGCTTTTGTCTAAGAGCTTGTGTTGTGATGCTCAGATTTCATCTCGATTTACGCTTCCCCCAGTAGACCCTAATTTAACCTTGTTACCAATAGGCCTAAGGTCGAATAGCTGTCGCACTTAAACTGCTCACTAAAAGAGTGCATCGCACCAGTTAGTGCTCGATTATGGTGCATTTTTAACCTTAAAAAATAGTGTTAAACAATTTAAACCAATAATAATCAATAGATTAAATTGTTGGCCTAATGATTGAATTACCTTTGATACAAGTTAATAACAATCGCGTTTTTTTGGAGGTCAGGATGAAACTAGTCAGCGCTATCATCAAGCCGTTTAAGTTGGATGATGTCCGTGAAGCTATCGCCGGAATTGGTATTGAGGGCATGACGGTGACCGAAGTGAAAGGTTTTGGCCGTCAGAAAGGGCATACAGAGTTGTATCGCGGCGCCGAGTATCAGGTGGATTTTTTGCCAAAAGTAAAACTAGAAATTGCCACTAAGGCTGAAAATCTCGACATGTTGATTGAGGCCATTACCACTGCGGCCCATACGGGGAAAATTGGTGACGGTAAGATCTTCGTCGTTGATTTAGAACATGCTATCCGTATCCGTACGGGTGAACTTGATACTGAAGCGCTATAAGGGGCTGACAATGGAAGAATTAACGAAATTAGGCGGCACAGTCACTGAACTACGCTTTGCACTCGATACCTTTTACTTTTTGATTTCTGGCGCTTTAGTCATGTGGATGGCGGCGGGATTCGCTATGTTAGAAGCGGGTTTAGTTCGCTCTAAAAATACCACTGAAATTTTAACTAAGAACGTTGTGCTGTACGCGATTGCCTGTGTGATGTATCTGTTGGTTGGCTATAACATCATGTATGTGGATAACACTGAAGGTGGCTGGTTACCGTCAATTGGCACCTTAATTGGTTCGCAATCAGCAGATGCGAGCCATGCATTAGAATCTGACTTCTTCTTCCAAGTTGTATTTGTGGCAACGGCGATGTCAATTGTCTCTGGTGCTGTGGCGGAACGGATGAAGTTGTGGGCTTTCTTGTTCTTTTCTGTGGTGATGACAGCGGTTATCTATCCAGTAGAAGGTTATTGGACTTGGGGCCAAGGTTTTATCGCTAAACTGGGCTTTGTAGACTTTGCTGGTAGCGGTATTGTGCATATGACGGGGGCGACCGCGGCGATTGCTGGCGTGATATTGCTCGGTGCGCGTAAGGGTAAATACGGGCCTAATGGCCAAGTGAATCCTATTCCAGGCTCTAACTTGCCAATGGCAACCTTAGGTATGTTTATTCTGTGGATGGGCTGGTTTGGCTTTAACGGCGGATCGCAATTAATGGTGTCGGATGCGGCGAATGCAAGCTCAGTGGCGAAAGTGTTTGTGAATACCAATACCGCAGCGGCTTTTGGTGCCATCTCAGCTCTTATCGTGTGTAAGATGATTTGGGGTAAAGCGGATTTGACCATGATCCTTAACGGTATTTTGGCTGGATTAGTGGCGATTACGGCAGATCCTCTCTCGCCTTCATTGTTAATGGCGGGTGTGATTGGTTTAGTGGCGGGCGGTGTGGTGGTGTTCTCGATTGTGGGCTTAGATCGCATTAAGATTGACGATCCCGTCGGTGCGATTTCAGTACACGGTGTGGCTGGTTTCCTCGGCTTAATGTGTGTGCCATTATCCAATGCCAATGCAACTATTACCGGACAGTTGACGGGGGCAGCGATCATTTTCACTTGGGTATTCTGCTCATCATTTGCTGTCTGGTATGTGATTAAGATAACCATGGGGATCCGTGTTACTGAGGAAGAAGAATACAACGGTATGGATGCTTCTGACTGCGGTATTGATGCCTATCCTGAGTTTGTTACGGTCAAAAATGCGGGCTGATTAAACTTGCACATTAATGCGTGATTCACCTTGATGCTTAGCTTGGATCGAGGGATAGTGAAGCAGAGCCTAGGCTCTGCTTTTTTATGGGTAATCACTGTGATTGAAGTTTTAGCACAGGGTCATAAGCTTAATTACTGAGCAATTCTGTTTTCTTGCATAAATTAAGGAGTGTTCTATGAGCTTGAATATAAAAACAATAGGTCAATTTTCGCGACTAAGTCTTATCGTCATTTCTGGCTGGATATCGGTTTCTGCCTTTGCAGGAGAAGTGATCGTTAATCGCTCAAGTGAGCCTGTCGATGCCTTTGCCGTGCGTGATCAAGTGCTCAAGGATTTTGAATGGCAGGAGTCACTTCGTCGCCAGCAGCAAATCCAAATTCTGCAGGCTTTACCCTCAGGTTGCGTTACGGTCATGAAACCCTATCGACATTTTACCTGTGGAGAGCATAACTATCGGCCGTATGATTATCAGCAGCGTGAGTTATACATAGAAGTTGACCGACCTTCGCAATAGTTAATTCGTTAAATTATTTGCAATTATTTTCAATCGATCGCGATTATTATTTTTTGTAACCATTTTATGTCGTCTTTTTCGCCATTTGTAATAAGCTCAAATAGGAGCTAATGGTGTGGGAGGACGTATGTCGAAACTATTCCGAGCCGTATACTTGAGTACGATCTTGAGCGTTGTATTCAGTCAATTGTTTGCTTGTAGCTCGACGACCATTGAGCCTAATCCGTCGGATCTTGAGTCGTTACTTGCCGATTCACTGTTTACCCCTGTGGCCGATATTCCTTCTGTTGCGGATATTTTTTATCTGCCACCCGAGGTCGTAACAGACGTAAAACGTCGCTATGGGATATACACTTTGTCACACAATAACAACATGTTAGCCAATGAATGGTTAGCTAGTTATATTAATGCGAGTCAAACCAATAGCGCTAACATTGATTTTCGATATCAAGATAATCTGACCCAAATTGCCCGTGAAACCTACGCCCAAAAGGCGGGTAATTGCATGTCTTTAGTGGTCATGACTTCTGCGTTAGCGGACATATTGAATGTGAGTGCTGAGTATCAAGATATTGCGATAGAACCCGTATGGGATAAGCAAGGTGATTTCTATTTAATCAATGGGCATGTGAATTTACGCTTACTTCCACCTGAAAACGCACATTCAGTTTATGTGTCATCTACCGCAGTTTTAGTGGACTTTATGCCAGAGCGAGCTCTACGGGGATACGGTAAAACCCAAGTGGATCGGCAGACCTTAATCAGCATGTTTTACAACAATATGGCGGCAGAGTCTTTGGTGAACGGTGATTTAGACAGGGCCTATGCCTTGATTAAAGTGGGTTTAAAAGTCGGCCAGTTTGTTCCTTCACTCAACACGCTCGCCATTATTTACCGGCATAAAGGTGATGAAAAGCGGGCCGAACAGGTTTATCGCTATGCACTCAAGTTTGATGCGAAAAATCTGACAACGCTTTATAACTTAGCCTTGATTTTAGGGGAGCAGGGGCGGCTTGATGAATGGGCCGAAATTAATAAAGTGCTTGAATTAGCGCGAATACGTAATCCCTATTATTACTATGACATGGGGCAGCAAGCCTATGATGAGCATCAATACGACGAGGCCTTGGCTTGGTATCAAAGGGCGTTGGCAAAAGCGGATTATCGTCATGAGTTCTTCTTCGGTTTATCTAAAACCTACTGGGCGCTGGGGGACGAAAAGCGTGCCAAACTGAATATGGATAAAGCCTTGGCTTTGAGCCGAGATGAGTCAGAGCGTCAACGCTATCAGAGCAAGTTACAAGTCATGTTACAGCATTAGCATTTGCCCGCTCTTTTCTATAGAGCGCTGGCCATCAATTAAGCTTATTACGGGTAAACATCTTTGCTTGCTAATATAGGGCACCTAAATACACTTGCAGTAAATATGTTTATTCCTTTTTATCCGCCATATTCGATTTTGTTCATCAAGGCCGTGAGTTAGCTGGCATATTTGAATTTTGATTTTTTTTAAATATATTAAAACAATAAGTTATATTTGATTTTTTGAAATGGAGACAACTTGGTTGCATTGGCGCTTGAGACTCGATAAATTGAACTCAGTATTGCAGTTGAGATCCCTTATCGCAGCGATAGAAATAGCCTAAACACCAGCGTTGGAGCAGTAAAATTATGTATTACCAAAATGATGACGTTCGCATTAAAGAAGTAAAAGAGTTACTTCCACCTATCGCGATTCTTGAACGATTTCCTGCTTCCGAAAAAGCCTCTGCGACTGTGTTTAATGCGCGTAATAGTATCCATAATATTCTGGCTAAGTCTGATGATCGTCTATTAGTGGTGATTGGGCCTTGTTCTATCCACGATCCCAAAGCTGCGTTGGAATATGGACAGCGTTTGGTCTCACTGCGTGAACGTTATAAAGATCAACTCGAAATTGTGATGCGAGTGTATTTTGAAAAACCAAGAACCACAGTGGGTTGGAAGGGGCTGATTAACGATCCTTACATGGATAACAGCTTTAAACTCAATGATGGTTTACGCACCGCCCGTAAATTATTAGTGGATTTGAACGACAGCGGTATGCCAACCGCGGGTGAGTTTCTTGACATGATCACCCCACAATATATGGCTGATTTAATGTGCTGGGGAGCCATTGGCGCCCGTACGACAGAATCTCAAGTACACAGAGAGTTAGCCTCGGGTCTTTCTTGTCCGGTCGGCTTTAAAAATGGTACTGATGGCACGATCAAAGTTGCTATTGATGCGATAGGTGCTGCCAATGCACCACACCATTTTTTATCTGTGACTAAGTTGGGCCATTCGGCGATCGTTTCGACTAAGGGCAATCCTGATTGCCACATTATTTTACGGGGTGGCCGCGAGCCCAATTATAGTGCGCCGCATGTCACTGAGATTAGCCAGCAATTGTTAAAAGCCAAGCTTGCCGACAACATCATGATCGACTTTAGCCATGCGAATAGTAGTAAAGAGTATCAACGTCAGTTAGTGGTTGCTGAAGATGTCGCTGGTCAAGTGGCGGCGGGAAATACTGCTATTTTTGGTGTTATGGTAGAAAGCCATTTAGTGGAAGGTCGTCAAGATCTTATTGAAGGTCAAGAGTTATGCTATGGGCAGAGTATTACCGATGCGTGTATTGGTTGGGATGATACCGAGCGTCTGTTAGCCATTTTGAACCAAAGCATTATCGAACGCCGTCAGGTTTAATTGTCTGCTCGAGCGAACATAAGCCGCAACTATACCTGAGTTAGCCGTTAACGATTGCGGGTTAAGTAAAAACAAAGGCGCTATCCCGGCGCCTTTGTTTTATCTATTTATTGCTTATTTCAACAATGTATTCATTTGCTTTGGCTAAGCTACCAAAGGCGGCAATAAGGTTGTTTCTACCTTTATCTTGTATCTCTGGATTGCCTGATTCGATCATCATCCACACCCAAGTTTGGATCAGTGGTAATGGCGGGTATTGAACTTTAGCGGAATCCAACATAAAGCTTCCTTTGATCTTAATTTAATTTGTTTGTCTTAATGTTCTCGCTAGAACTTGGGCGTATGAATCGCAAAATCTAGCGCGTAGAGGTTAACAAATTCTATTGATTTGTATAACCGCCTCCATGGCATTTTGGGCAAAACTGCAAAAATAATCAACAGCAGCAACTCTGTGCCAAGCCTTCTTCCATTGCACTCTTATCCTCCTACATACGGCTCTGAGGTTAAGTAAAACGGTACATGCCTGAACACAAATCAGTATAAATTCATTTATTGTGAATACGCCAGTGTAATGCGTAAGTATGATGTTTTGACTTTAAATGCAATCAAAATAGCAGCTGAGTATGTCGTGAATAAGTCTATTTGTCTGTCAGGAAAATCTGATTGATTTTATTCAGACTTTGCTAGTTTCGCTTAGCTTATGTTCGGTGTGAACTGTTACAATTGGCATAACTCATTCAAGGTTATGTCCTATGCGCCCAACGTTATATTTTGAAGGTCCAGTCGATAAATTAAACTGGCACGTCATGAAACTGCTTTGGCCTTACTTATTGGAATACAAAGGCCGTATTGCGCTGGCGATGTCATGCCTCATCATCGCTAAGCTGACCAGCGTGGCTCTACCTTTTATTCTGAAGCATTTGGTCGACACCTTAGATGCCGATAAAACCGCGCAAGCCCTCAGTGTGCCCGTAGGATTAGTGTTGGCCTATGGTGCGGTACGTTTACTAACGGCGATTACGGGGGAGATCCGCGATACCTTGTTTGGCCGCGTAACCGAGCGGGCGATCCGCCGTTTAGGCTTAGCAGTATTCGACCATTTACACCGACTGGACCTCGACTTTCATCTAGAGCGCAAAACCGGCGGCCTATCCCGCGATATTGAACGCGGCACCAGCGGCGTGAGTTTCCTCATGCGTTTTATGGTGTTCAACATAGTGCCAACCTTGCTCGAAATTGTCATGGTGATCGGCATTTTCTTCTATAACTATGGCATTGCGTTTGCGGCAATCACTTTTGTTGCTGTGCTGGCTTATATTATTTTTTCTGTGGTCGCGACCGAATGGCGTACTGAGTATGTACGTGATGCGGCCAAGGCTGACTCGTTATCGAATACCCGCGCCATCGACAGCTTGCTGAACTATGAAACGGTGAAGTATTTTAATAATGAAAAGTATGAGTCGCAGCGCTATGACCAAGCGCTTGAACAGTGGGAAGTCGCTAAGCGTAAGAATCGTTTATCTTTGTTTGCGCTCAATGGTGGACAAGCTGTGATTATCGCTTTGGCGATGACGGCTATGATGGCGCTGGCGGCATACAGAGTTACCTATGGCGATATGACCTTAGGTGATTTTGTGTTGATTAATGCGTTTATGATGCAGCTCTTTTTACCCCTTAACTTCTTAGGTTTTGTGTATCGCGAAATTCGCGGCGCGTTAGCCAATATTGAGCGCATGTTTAGCCTGCTCGATAAACATCCTATGATAGTCGACTTACCCCAAGCACTCGATTTTCAACCCACTAAGGGTGAGTTGATATTTGAAAATGTTAATTTTAGCTACGATGAGCGGCAAATTCTGCGGGACGTGAGCTTTAAGGTTGAAGCCGGTAAAAAGGTGGCTGTTGTAGGTGATAGTGGTGCAGGTAAATCGACCCTGATTAAACTGCTATTTCGATTTTACGATGTGGACCAAGGTGCAATTAAAATCGATGGACAAGATATCCGCCATCTCACCCAAGATGCGCTGCGGCGTGCCATTGCCATAGTGCCGCAGGATACTGTGCTGTTTAACGATTCATTAGTCGAAAACATACGTTATGGTCGCCCAGACGCGACTGATGAAGAGGTGCGTAATGCTATTAAATTAGCGCACTTAGAGCAATTTATTGCATCACTTGCCCTTGGTTGGGACACAAAGGTGGGTGAGCGCGGCTTAAAACTCTCTGGCGGAGAAAAACAGCGGGTCGCGATAGCAAGGGCCATTTTGAAGGGCTCGCCCGTGCTGGTGTTTGATGAGGCGACATCTTCACTCGATAGTCGCTCCGAGCAAGCTATTTTGTCGGCACTGCGGGAAGTCGCTAAGGGGCACACTAGCCTAGTGGTAGCTCATAGGCTATCGACCATAGTCGATGCCGATCAAATTGTGGTATTAAGCCAAGGAGAAATAGTTGAGCAAGGTAATCATCAGACTTTGCTGTTGGCAAATGGTCTCTATGCCAAATTATGGCGGATACAAAATGAGCAACAACATACTCATCTGAGCAGTTAATAGCGCAATACAGTTCAGTCTTTATTCAGCTTCGGCTCTCTATACTCAATGCCAACACATCAATCGGAAGAGATCTGGCATGGAAAATATTACACTGAGAGCTAATATTGAAGGCAAAGAAGAAAAAGTCGCCACTGATTGGTATGCCATCATGGCGACATTGAAAAAACGTGGTGTTGATTATGATTCATTGCAACGCATTCATGCTGAGTTGAACGCGGGTCTACTGGTGACCACTCGGCGACTTACCTTGGCGAAAGTCAATCCAGAAATGGTGCTGGCAGGTGTGATCCGCGATATGAACGCGCCGACAAGTGACTTTATGGGTATGCGTTAGGTGTGTTCGCTAGTGCTTTAGTACAGTTTAGGTGAGAACGTCCGAGAATAGAGGTGAGCCTCTATTCTTGATGCTCTAGAGAGACTCCAGAGATAAAATATGGCTGAATTAAGCTACGCCGTTCAGCTTCCCCGCTTTCCAACCTTCACATAAAAGATTCAATTTAGGTACTGACTCATCTATCAAAGTGAGTCGAATGATCTGCCCTTCGCGAAAACACACCAGTTCACCTTCGATCTCGGTCAGGCGATTACAGCTCTTACAGCTAGTGCTTACAGTTTTACTGGCGGGCAGTTGGCTTACGAAGCTAGATTTCAAAGTGTTTCCTTAAGTTCAATTGTGGGTAAGACATTTGAATAATGTCTCACGTCACGGATCTTACCTCTTTTGTGATACGCATTCAAATATACCTTATGTAAACCCTATATAGACGAAAGTTGTATTCGCCATTAACCGCGAGGGTTCGCGGCTACTTATCCATATGTGCATAGTATTTATCGAGTGAAATGGATAAACCGCTATCGAGTACAATTCGGACATGTGAGGGTTTGAGTTGTCTTGGTTCTGTCACTCCGCAAGAGTGCGCAATTAAGGCTAAGTCATGGTGTAAATTATGATTATAGTTAGCAACACGAGCCGATTTATCCCTAGGATCGAGTCCTTGTTGTAGCTTGGGATTGTGCGTTGTGATGCCCGTTGGGCAGGTATCTCTATTGCACTGTAAGGCTTGAATACAACCGAGGGCGAACATATTGCCACGGGCCGATGCGATGAAGTCGGCACCTAATGCCAAAGCCCAAGCGACTCTTGATGGCACTATGAGTTTACCCGAAGCGATGACTTTGATGCGTTTACGCAAGCCTCGTTGGATCAAGACATTAACTAGGATAGGTAAGCTTTCCTTCAGTGGTAATCCGACATAATCCATTAAAGGTTGTGGTGCAGCGCCTGTGCCGCCATCGGCACTGTCTAAGGTAAAGAAGTCGGGGGCAGAGTCTTCGCCACGACGTTCAATTTCATCACATAAATCTTCGAGCCACTGCACGTCACCGAGTACGGCCTTAATGCCCGTTGGTTTACCGGTAACTTCACGTACTCGTTCAACCATATCCAAAATATCGTTCACGGATTTGAATTCAATATGACCATTAGGGCTAATAGAGTCATAACCCTGAGGAATACCGCGAATATGGGCAATTTCAGCCGTGACTTTGATCCCAGGTAAAATGCCACCTTTGCCCGGTTTAGCTCCTTGACTCATTTTAATTTCGAACATTTTGACTTCGGGATGAATGGCTATCGACTTGAGCTTTTCATCGTCTAAATGTCCGTGCTCATTACGTACACCGTATTTGGCCGTTCCAATTTGAAAGACGATATCGCAGCCACCTTTTAGATGATAAGGGCTCAAGCCGCCTTCACCTGTGTTAAGCCAGCAACCCGCCTGCGCTGCACCGTGGGAAAGGGCGGTAATTGCTGGGCGCGATAGAGCCCCAAAGCTCATGGCTGAAATATGACAAATGGCTTGAGTCGTATAGGGTTGGCGGCAATTGGTGCCAATTGTCAGTGGATGAATGGGTGTGATCTCTTCATCTTGGGTTGGGAAGGCGGTATTCATAAACATAATGGTACCAGCATTATCTAAGGGGCGAGTTGAACCAAAGGCGATAGTTCTATCAACATTTTTAGCTGCGCGGTAAACCCAACTGCGTTCTGCACGGTTGAATGGCAGTTCTTCTCTGTCTTGGGCGAAAAAGTATTGTCTAAAGAACTCGCCTTGTTTCTCGAACAGATACCGAAAGCGACCAATTACAGGATAGTTATGTCTTACCGCTTGTTTGGTCTGCATTTTATCTGCGATATACATGTAAATAACCGCGAGTACTGCGAGTCCTATTACAATCAAAAACAGCCCTGAAAATAGATCGAGTCCCCACATAAACCAATTGAGTTCACTCATGTTATTTATCCTTATTCTTGTCCGTAACGGGTGGCGATCAAGCTCGCAGGTTGGTCATCATTAAGAGAGAGTAAAAACAGCTGGCTATAGTCATCTTCACTTATCGCTTGGATCTCAGGTCCACCAAGGGCTTTAATGATCAGTGGGACAGTGTTTGAATGCCCAACGATGAGTGTATTGCCCTTTACAGCATGCACTTGTTCGACAATGTGTTGAATATGTCCTTCGATAGGTTTGGCTGCTTCTACTATCGTCACAGGTAAATGGCGAGCCTCGGCGATGGGCGTGAGTGTTTGCTGGGTTCTTAGGTATTGAGTCGCAATAAGTTGCGACAGCGGCGTGCGGCTCAAGGCAGTGATCAGTGATGTTGCGCGCATTTCTCCCTTGGGTGATAACTGCGGGTTATTGGCTGGCGTGTCGGCTTTTTCGGCATGTCTGACTAAAATAATTAGTCTGCTCTCCGCATGAGCTTGGCTAATGGGAGTAAAGCCGAGGCAAGTGAATATGACGAGGCTTGTTAGCAGGCTAAAGCGTTTTATATTGATACCCAGATTATGCTTAAAATAGTGCTTAAGGATTAGTGTAAACTCGTGAAAGCGGAAATGACTCAAACTGCGGCCTGCTGCCATGGTGTAACATCCTTTTCTATTGGCTTATGTCTAAGCTCAGCGATAGTAATGATCTGCATTGCGGTGGGTTGGCGCTTTATGCACCTTATTAAAGAATGAACCCACTTAATTTATGTGGGCCTTATCATGGCCTTGTGGTCAGATGGTACTTCAATTCTAAAAATTACTAAAGCTGGTTAAATTTTGGTCGATAATTAAGTCGACCCGAATTGAATGGATAGTCATCATGGAAATCAATAAACCCCCTCAAGTGCAAAGTACTCCTTTGCCACAGAAAAAATATGCTGAAAACGCGGCGTCTAAGGGCACCGACGTGAGTGATTCGAAGGACGCGAAAGCCACAGAAGTAACCTCGAAGCAAACCGCGCAGCAAACGAGTAAGCAGCTGATGAATCAAGCGATTTTATCGGCACAGCAAGATGTGAATATCAAGTCAGGCGATCAGTCTATGGCCTTGCTTTATCGCGCAGCGATAGAGTCGATTAATAAAGAATTAGCGCCCACTATGGGCGAGAACGCGATTCAGACGGCTTACGATAATGGCGTAGATACTTCTCCAGAAGCGACTGCAGATCGTATCGTGAGTTTTGCGACGCAGTTTTTTAGCATTCACCAACAACAAAATTCGGGTATGAGTCTAAGTGATCAACTCGATAGCTTTATGGGGATTATTGGCGGTGCCATCGACAATGGCTTTAAAGAGGCTAAAGATATTCTGTCCGGCCTTAAAGTATTGCAGGGTGATATTGCCGATGGTGTCGATAAAACCTACAGCTTAGTGCAAGAGGGGCTGCAAGCCTTTAGAGATAGCTTTAACAAGAAGACTGATGAGACAGCATAGAGTCCGAGTTAATACCTCAGTATTTTCAGTTCTATATTCAGTGTTATAGTCATAAGCCCCTTATATAAGGGGTTTTTGTTGTGCAGAAAAAAGTCTATGCTGGAAGCCTATTTAACGTTTCGCTTGAGGGCAAGTTATGTGGATTAGGGGACAAGTGATAGAACGTATTGATTGGAGTGATAAGTTATTCTCATTGCGCATTGCTGCCGAGTTAGCTCCATTTATTCCTGGTCAGTTTATCAAGTTAAGTCAAATGCAAGATGATAAGCGTGTGGCTAGAGCCTACTCCTTAGTAAATTCTCCCGATAAACCCTATGCCGAGGTGCTCGCCGTTGCGGTAGAGGATGGCCTGTTATCGCCTCAATTACACAACCTTGCAATAGGCGATGAAATTGAAATTACCTCAACCGCGACCGGTTTTATGACCTTAGCTGAAATTCCTAAGGGTGAACTCCAAGGGAAGCATTTGTGGTTTTTAGCCACAGGAACAGCGGTAGGGCCATTTTTGTCTATGCTCGACACCGATGAACCTTGGGAGCGTTTTGAACAAGTCGTGCTTGTGTATGGCGTGCGCGAGGCACAGGATTTGGCATATCTTGATAAGCTGCATAATTTAGAACGCAAATACCCTGAACAATTTTCATTAGTCTTGAGTGTGACCCGTAAACCCTTTGCCGATGCTTTGCAGTGCCGCATTCCCGAGGGAATAGTCTCGGGTGAAATCGAAAAAAAGGCAGGATTAACCTTAAACGCAGCTGACTCTCAAGTTATGATCTGCGGCAATCCGGGTATGATTAATGGTGCGCAAGCCGCTTTACTCGATAAAGGGTTAGTGAAGAATTTACGCCGTGCTCCTGGGCAAATTACCGTTGAAAAATACTGGTAATCTCAATTTTACATAGAAGGCGAGAGTAAACTTGTTTCCGTTCTTGCCCCTAAAAAGCCATAGCATTTAATGCAAACAAAAGGAAATTTTTGATGAAGTTGTTAAGTTCTCAAGCTTCGCCCTATGCCCGTTGTGTAAGAGCCTTAATCCAGTATCTAGGGATTAACAATATTGAAGAGCAGTTAGTTAATCCCTTTGAAAACAGCGCAGAATTACTCGATGCTAACCCGTTAGGACAGATCCCGTGTCTTATTACCAACGATGGTGTAGCACTATTCGATAGTGAAGTGATCATGCGTTACCTAGATGCAGAGCTTGGCGATCGTAAGATGTTTGGGATCTCAAATAATAACTGGGTGCTGGAGTGTCAGTATTCTTTAGTCAAAGGCTTAATCGATAGCGCGGTGAAATTACGCCAAGAGCAAATGCGTGAAGAAGAAGGCGTGAGGTCAGTATTTTGGACTGCACGTTTTGAACAAGCACTGCTGCGCGGCCTTATGCAGATTGAGCTTCAAACTGTGATCACCCAAACCACGATTCAAGCACCGCAATTAGCCTTGATTTGCTTACTCGATTATGTGGATTTTAGACATCCAGAGCTAGATTGGCGTAAGGTTGCACCTGCGACAGCACTTTGGTTCAGTGAAATGCGTGATTTACCTGCATTTATTCAAACTCGTCCCCAATAATCCGCAGAGGATGCTCAACCGTCGGTTGCGCGTCTTCCTTTTGGCCTATCACGGCGATTTTGTTCACCAAAAGCGCCGAATAATTCACGAGTAACCCCATATTCTACTCTGCGATCATTGCCTAGTTGGCGCCTGTCTTCATGGTGTTGATAGCGGCATTGGCAGTTTGCCATAGTGCATTCTTCCATCGGAATTTCGGGCGCATCTTTCGATAAAAATCGTTTTCCAGAAAGCGCTTCAATCTGCTCACAGCAACTGCCGTTATTCACTATGCTCACACTGTGAAAACTGTGAGTTTTATTAATGCTGGGATCTGCAACTTGAGAAGAGTGTTTATGTCTTTTGGGACTAGTATTGAGTTTGAATAAGCCAAATAGCGCAATTGCGGCTACGCCTAGCAGCAAAACAGTTAACATAACGCCTCCTGAAAGCATTTTAATCAAATTAAGGTTCAGTTTAGTTTGATTTGAGATAATCTCAAATTTTCAGATTAATACCATTAAAAACATAAAGTTAATTAGCTGCTTGCTCTCAAGTTCCGTATCTATTACTCTTGCGAAACTGATAAGCATTATCATTAATGCGTTAGTGTTCAAATTTTGCTGAACACGTCATCACTTTGGGGAGAATTCGGTAATGAAATGGGTAACTTGCGCGGCTGTTTTTGGGTTAATGTCGGTTGGGCATTCAGCGAATGCAGATGATAAATTAACCGTTTATTCTTATCGTCAAGCTTTCTTGGTGGAGCCTATCCTGACGCGTTTCACCGAAGAAACTGGCATAGGTGTGAATTTGGTATTTGCTAAAGACGGTATTGCCGAGCGTCTCGTCCGTGAAGGCCGTTTATCCCCAGCGGATCTTGTGCTGACGTCTGATTTTTCACGTTTAGTTGAATTAGTGGATAAAGATCTAACCTCTCCAGTCAAAAATCCCCTGCTAGAGAGCAATATTCCTGCGCAGTATCGCGATCCCGATGGCCAGTGGTATGCCCTGACTATGCGGGTGCGAAATCTCTATACAGCCAAGGATCGTTTAGGCCAGCAGCAATTGACCTATGAAGAATTAGCCGATCCCAAATATAAAGGAAAGATTTGTACTCGCAGTGGTAAGCATCCATACAACATAGCGTTAGTCGCATCTATGATTGCTCATCACGGTGAAGCTGAGGCAAAAACTTGGTTACAAGGCGTGAAAACTAATTTAGCCCGCAAACCTCAGGGGAACGACAGGGGGCAAATTGCCGCAGTAAAAGAAGGTGTGTGTGAGATCGCCATTGGTAATAGCTACTATTACGGCAATATGTTGCAGGATCCTGAGCAAAAGGCGATCGCCGAAGCTGTGACGCTCAACTTCCCGAACCAAGCTGACCGCGGTGCCCATGTGAATGTGTCTGGCATGGTACTAACTCGCCATGCGCCTAATAAAGCCAATGCGATCAAATTGATGGAGTTCTTATCCGCCGATGTTGCTCAGAAGGCCTATGCCGATGTGAATATGGAATATCCAGTGAAAGCCGATGTGGCACCTTCATCTTTAGTGGCTTCATGGGGTAAGTTTAAGTCAGATCAATTGCCCATTTTTAAGTTGGCAGAATATCACCAAGCGGCGGTTAAGCTATTAGATGAAGTGCAGTTTGATCTCTAGCTCCAGTGCTAGCGACAAAATGCAGATTTAGGTTATCAGCGCCAGTGATTGGCGCTGTGACGTTTTAAGGATTGACATGATTTTAGGATTAGCCAGAAGCTGGTCGCTTGCTGGTTATGCCGTGGCCGCCTTGCTGGTATTGCCACTATTTGCGTTGATATTTCAAGCTTTTCAGCCTGACGAAGCCGTGTTTGGGCACTTGATGGCAACGGTTCTGCCGACATATATCATTAATAGTTTATTGCTGATTTTCTGGGTGAGTCTGGGGGCGTTATTACTCGCGTTACCTTGCGCTTGGTTGATGGCTCGTTGTGACTTTGTAGGCAGGCGATATTTGCAATGGGCGCTATTATTGCCCCTCGCTATGCCTGCGTATATTGTTGCCTACGTCTATACCGATTTACTCGATTATGCGGGGCCAGTGCAGCGCGGTCTTCGTTCGATATTTGGCTGGGACTCACCGCAGGATTATTTCTTCCCCGATATTCGTACTTTAGGCGGCGCGGCGTGTATGTTGTCGCTGGTATTGTTTCCCTATATTTATCTCTTGGCGCGTACCGCTTTTATGGAGCAATCCTTAAGTTTGGCCCATGCTTCGCGCATTATGGGCTGTTCACCGTGGCAAAGTTTTTGGCGTTTATCTTTGCCTATGGCAAGGCCTGCGCTCGCCGTTGGGGTGGCTTTAGTGGCGATGGAGACGGCCGCTGATTTTGCAACGGTTAACTATTTTGCAGTGCCTACCTTAACGACAGCCGTGTACGACACTTGGTTGGGTTATGGCAATTTGACCGCCGCCGCTAAGTTATCGGCGATTATCTTGCTGGTGGTATTTAGTCTGATTGGATTTGAGCGTTTTGCCCGTCGTAAACAGCAGTTATTCCAAAAACAATCACGTATACAAGTCACTGACTTGTATCGACTCTCGATGACTCAAACCTTGGTCGCACTCAGCTTTTGCGGCATGCTATTGCTATTAGCCTTTCTGTTACCTTTCGGGATTTTATTATCCTATGCCATTGGCTACTTTGAACAAAGCTGGGATAAGAGTTTTTGGCAATTGAGTCTTAACAGCCTCAGTCTTGCGCTGATCACCAGTTTACTCTGTTGCTTAATCGCCTTACTGCTTATGTTCGTTCGCCGGATAAGCCCAAGACAGAGTGATGCTTTGCCCTCACGGTTAGCTTCGACGGGCTACGCCTTACCAGGCACTGTGCTGGCTATTGGGGTATTAGTGCCTTTAACTATGTTAGATTTTGCGATTAACGATCTGGCGGATCTTGTCGGCATAGCAGGTCCTGGTCTTATCCTTACAGGCAGTGTGATGGCATTGATTTTTGCTTTTTGTGTGCGTTTCGTGGCAATTGCGATTGGCAGTGTTGAAAGCAGTTATAAACGCATCTCGCCATCGCTGGATATGGTGAGCCTGACCATGGGGCAAACTCCTAGGCAACTTTTGCGGCGGGTGCATTTGCCTTTACTTGCTAAGGGATTATTTGCGGGCGCTTTATTGGTATTTATCGAAAGCATGAAGGAACTGCCCGCTGCGTTATTGCTGCGGCCTATCGGCTTTGAGAATCTTGCAACTTATGTATTCCAGTTTGCGTCCGATGAAAAACTCGAGCACGGCGCATTAGCTGCTATTGTGATTGTACTGGTGGGTTTAGTGCCGCTTATTTATTTAAACCGTTCATTGGAGCATCACAGCTGATGACAAGTACGCTCAAGCTTAAGCAAATTCATAGCGATTATCAGGGCCAGCAAGTACTTAAAGGTTTGAGTTTAACGCTCGCCCAAGGGGAAATCCTGGCGTTGTTAGGCCCAAGCGGTTGTGGCAAGACGACCTTATTACGTGCGGTTGCTGGATTACAGGCCATAAGCCAAGGTGAAATCCAGATTAATGGCCGCATAGTGAGTGGCAACAGCCAGTTTGTACCTAGCGAGCAGCGCGGCATCGGCATGATTTTTCAAGACTATGCGCTTTTCCCTCATTTGACTGTGGCGGAAAATATCCTCTTTGGGGTGGCTAGATTGTCGGGCGCAGAACGTCAGGCACGTTTGGATGAAATGCTAGCCTTGGTCAAACTTGAAGGGTTGGCACAGCGTTATCCCCATGAATTATCTGGCGGTCAGCAGCAGCGAGTTTCGATTGCGCGGGCACTTGCCTATGAGCCGCAGTTATTGCTGCTCGATGAGCCTTTTTCCAATATTGATGCCCAAGTGCGCTACGAGATGATGGCGGAAATTCGCAGCATCTTAAAACAGCGTAATGTCAGCGCGGTGTTTGTTACTCATAGCAAGGATGAAGCCTTTGTATTTGCAGATACTTTAGCCATCTTTAATCAAGGCATCATAGTGCAGCATGGTAGTGCCGAAGCTTTATATGCTGCCCCAAACAGCCGCTATGTGGCGGACTTTTTAGGTAGCGGTAATTACTTACCTGCAGCAGTGTTTGATGGGCACAGTGTTGTCACTCCCATAGGTCATTTAACCAGCCTCACGCCATTAAATTTGCCGAGCGAGTTCAGCGGAACAGTATTCTTGCGACCACAGCAATTGACGCTCAGCGCCGATGAACAGGGCGTAGGTACTATCACTGAGCGACGTTTCTTAGGCGCCTTTTGTCATTATTGGGTCAAAATTGAGGCCGCTTCCCATGCTTATTATGTGGAGGTGCGTAGCCAAATGATGCAGCTAAGTATCGGTCAAAAGGTTGGGGTAACGACTGAGCCGCATTCGCTTGTGCTGTTTGAATCTTCAGCATATTCAAACTGTGGGGACCCAATCTAAGCGATGAGTATTTATTCAATGCTGATATAGCATAGCCAACTAAAGTACGACATTTTTGCTTACGTTAAACTTGGGTCTATGCGGTATTGGTTGGTGATATTTTCGACCATCCTTGCTACTTTTATCCTCCGGTTTTGGAGGAATTATGATAAAAACAATAAATTCAATTTGCACCCTCGTTATTGTAGCAACGGCAATATCGTCTTCAGGAGTGATGGCCATGGATAGGATCACAGGTAAAGCCTTCGCAACGCGATCAGAAGTGTATGCAACCCAAGGGATGGCGGCGACCAGTCAGCCTTTAGCCACGCAAGTCGCTATTGATATACTCAAACAGGGCGGCAGTGCGGTCGATGCAGCGATTGCCGCTAACGCCATGTTAGGGTTAGTCGAGCCAACGGGCTCGGGTGTCGGTGGGGACTTATTTGCTATCGTCTGGAGCGCAAAAGATAAACGCCTCTATGGTCTTAATGCATCGGGGCGCAGTCCCAAATCCTTAAGTTTAGAAAAGCTTAAATCCCTCGGATTAGACTATTTACCGCCGCTTGGACCTTTGCCTGTTTCTGTACCAGGCACTGTTGACGGTTGGTACGAGCTGCATAATAAGTTTGGTAAATTAGCTATGGCCGATAACCTTGCGCCTGCAATTCATTACGCCCGTGATGGTTTCCCTGTGTCAGAGTTGATTGCCTATTACCTTGATGCTAGTGGTAAAAAACTGGCTAAATTTCCCGGTTTTAAAGAAACCTATATGCCTAATGGTAAGATGCCTGCCGTAGGGGAAATCTTTAAAAATCCCGCGCTTGCTAACACCTATGAGAAAATTGCCAAGGGCGGCCGCGATGCTTTCTATAAAGGTGATATTGCCAAAAGTATTGATAAGTACATGAAATCCCAAGGTGGTTATTTAAGTTATGATGACTTAGCGAGCCATACTAGCGACTGGATAGATCCCGTTTCGGTGAACTACCGTGGTTACGATGTGTGGGAACTGCCACCTAATGGTCAAGGCATTGCGGCGCTACAAATCTTAAAAACGATGGAGCCCTTTAATGTGGCTGCCATGGGCTTTAATAGTCCTGAATATGTCCATTTATTTGTCGAAGCAAAGAAACTCGCCTTTGCTGACAGAGCTAAGTTTTATGCCGACATGGCCTTTAATAAAGTGCCCGTTACCGAGCTTATCTCACAGAAATATAACTATGATCGCGCTAAGTTGATTGACCCTACAAAAGCCGCCAAGAGTGTCGATGCGGGTAATCCAGCGTTGCAACATGGCGATACTGTGTACCTGACTACCGCCGACAAAGATGGCAACATGGTGTCACTCATTCAGAGTAATTACCGTGGTATGGGGTCAGGGATGACACCGCCGGATCTCGGCTTTGTGCTGCAAGACCGTGGGCAAATGTTTGATTTAACGGAAGGGCGTTTTAATACCTACGCACCGGGTAAGCGTCCATTCCATACCATTATTCCGGCTTTTGTGACCAAAGACGGTAAACCTTGGCTGAGCTTTGGGGTGATGGGCGGCGCGACTCAACCACAAATGCACGCGCAGATTGTAATGAATCTGATTGATTTTAAAATGAACTTGCAAGAAGCGGGCGATGCCCCCAGAATTTTGCATATGGGGTCAACCGAGCCCACAGGCGAAGTGATGAAGGATGGCGGCTACGTCAGTCTGGAATCAGGTTTTCCGGTAGAAACCCGTCGTGAGTTGATTAAGAAAGGCCATGTGCTGCGTGATGGACTTGGGGAGTTTGGTGGCTATCAAGCCATTGGATTTAATGCCGAAACCGGCGTATATCGTGCGGCCTCTGAGAGTCGCAAGGATGGTCACGCCGCAGGCTATTAACACTAAGATAAATGCTAAGGTAAGCTCAATACTGAGTGAACCTGACGTCATTGATTCGATTTAACTGATTGGCGAGACTTTAATGGTCTCGTCAATTTTTATGTTTAAGGGTCTGGGGTGGGATAATGCTCCGCTATTGGCATTATCATAAACAGATCAGAGCAAACTGTGCGTTAGTTAATGTCATTTTTAGGTAAAGTTGCGGATAATATTGCCGAAAATGAATTTAGAAAAAGGGTGATAACCAAATGGATATTCAAAATATGCCGCGTGAACAGTTGGGTGTGTGTGCAGAGGGGAACTTACACAGTGTCTATTTGATGTTTAATGCCAATGACAATGTCGAGTCGCAATTACGTCCCTGTCTTGCCAACGTTGCGCAGTATATTTATGAGCTGACAGATCAATATTCCGACAGTGCATTCAATGGTTTTGTTGGTATTGGTGCTAATTATTGGGATAGCCTCTATCCTACTGCTCGCCCTGAACTGCTTAAACCTTTCCCTGCGATGCAAGTGGGCAGTCGTGAAGCACCTGCAATTGAATATGATTTATTCGTGCATATTCGCAGTGATCGTTACGATATTCTGCATTTAGTGGCTAATGAAATCAGCCAAATGTTTGAAGATTTAGTGGAGTTAGTTGAAGAAGAGCGTGGCTTTAGATTTATGGATAGCCGTGATTTGACTGGTTTTGTCGATGGTACCGAAAACCCTAAGGGGCGTCACCGCCAGGAAGTGGCACTTGTGGGTGATGAGGATCCTGAGTTTAAGGGTGGCAGCTATATTCATGTGCAAAAGTATGCCCATAACTTGAGTAAGTGGCATAGATTACCAGTTAAAAAACAAGAGGATATTATCGGCCGTACTAAGCAAGATAATATCGAGTATGAATCTGAAGATAAGCCACTGACCAGCCATATCAAACGCGTTAATCTTAAAGATGCCGATGGTAAGTCAATGGAGATCCTGCGTCAGAGTATGCCCTATGGTTCGCTGAAGGAGCAGGGATTAATGTTTATCTCTAACTGCCGCACGCCAGAACATTTTGAAAAGATGCTGCATAGCATGATGTTTGGTGATGGCGAAGGCAATCATGATCACTTGATGCATTTTACTAAGGCGATGACAGGTTCATCTTTCTTTGCCCCCGCACTGGATTTTATGCTGCAGTTCGACGAATAAGCTTTCTATAATCAAGCCGAATTAGTATCAATCGAGACGCACTTAAGCTAACGCCTAAGTGCGTTTTTTTATGCTAATGCGCGGGAACCCATTTTTTGATATCGAGCTGCCATTGCAGGGCGGTGAAATCGATAAAAGCGCGCACTAGATTTTGCTGATAACTGCGGGACAAATATACCGCCCACAGGGTTTGGCCTGGTGTCGTAAATTCGGGTAGGACTTCTTTGAGTTGACCACTGGCAAGGTATTGGTTAGCCAAGTCACAGGGTAACCGCACTATGCCATGTCCACGTAGCGCCGCACTGACCAACACTCCCATATCGTTAGCCCTAAGATTCCCTGTAACTTTGACGTGCTCGGCTTGAAGTTCTTTTAGAAAAGGCCAGTTTTGTTGCGCTGAGTGTATGAGGCAGTTGTGGGCCAGCAGATCAATGGGTTCGAGGAGTGGCGTTGCGCTATCAAGATAGCTCGGCGCCGCGCAAAGTACTGCATCTATGGTCATCAAACGCCGAGCTATGAGATTCTCATCGGGTTGCTCGGTATAACGTAGCGCCACGTCGACTCTCTCATCTACCAATTGCGCAAAACTGTCCGACATCACCAGTTGAATGTTGACCTTAGGATGAATTTTAATAAAGCGATCGACGACATCAAACAGACTGTGCTGCCCAAGGCCAATAGGTGTAGCGATACGAATACTGCCTACCAGTTCACTGTTATGGCTGTGGGTACGGCTCTCCATGGCCGCAACTTCACTTAAGATCCGCTGGCAAAATTGTAGCGCTTCCTCACCCTGCAAAGTCAAGCTGGCGCTGCGCGTGGTGCGGTGTAATAAGCGTAAACTCAACCACTGCTCCACTTCTTGAATATGACGGGAAACCTGCAGGCGGCTGAGGTCTAAATGTTCGGCAGCTTTGGTAAAGCTGCCGCAGTTTGCGACTTCGACGAAACTGCGTATAGCGGCAATTTTATCCACATTAGTATCCTATATTGAAACAATCATGCTCAATTATTGATGTTTATTAGGTGAAAAACTGCAAGTAAACTGGATCCAATGTAAATCATCTGAGTGAGACAATGAAATGAAAATCGCAATTTTAGGTGCAACGGGTTGGATCGGTGGTGCAATTTTAAAAGAAGCACAGAGTCGTGGACATCAAGTGACAGCGTTAGTGCGTGATCCAAGTAAGTTATCCGTGGCTGACGTGGCAGTACGTGCCGTGGATTTAGAGCAGCCATTGGTTGCCGATACCTTTGCTGGCGTAGATGTCGTGATTGCCGCCGTTGGTGGCCGTGCCCAACAAAATCATGGTCTAGTGGCGAGTACGGTTCAGCATTTACTGGATGTGCTGCCTAACGCTAACGTGTCACGTTTATTGTGGGTCGGTGGTGCTGGGAGTTTAGAAGTGGCGCCGGGTGTGACGCTGGTCTCTAGTCCAGATTTCCCTGCAGCATATAAAGATGAGGCGTTAGCTCAGGGTGAAGCCTTGAAGGTATTCCGTGCGGCGCAAACGGCAATCAATTGGACCTTTGTGAGCCCAGCGGCTGAGATTTATCCCGGTGAGAGTGAAGGCCCGTACCGTCTTGGTGGCGACAGCTTCTTTACCGATGCTAATGGTCAAAGCCGTATCTCTGTAACTGATTACGCAAAAGCCATGGTAGATGAAGCCGAAAAGGGCGCTCACCCAAACCAGCGCATCAGTGTGGCTTACTGATATCGTTATAGTTGAGTTAGATATTGTGCTGGAATGTGTAACGTAATCGGGACAATGGCCAAATACCCAGCGCTATATTGCACTTCAAAATGTACAGATAAAATAGAACAGGTCAGCTCACTGACCTGTTTTTTTATTCTGCGTAATTGAATAAAGATTTGATGGTTTCTAAGGTATCGGCGATATCTTGGATGCTCGATGGGCAAATAAAGATAGTGTCATCACCGGCAATCGTACCCAAAATGCCTTCTGGTTTACCAATAGAATCCAATAAACGGGCAATCAGCTGCGCGGCACCTGGGCTAGTTCGCACGACGATCATAGCTTGATTGTGATCGACGTCGAGTACCAAATTCTTCAGTGGGCTACCCGCGGTGGGTACGCCTAATTCGGCTGGTAAGCAATACACCATCTCTTGCTTAGCGTTGCGAGTCCGCACTGCGCCGAACTTGCTGAGCATGCGTGACACTTTTGATTGGTTAATATTACCAAAGCCTTCAGCTTGCAAGGCGGTGACGATTTCACTCTGAGAGCCAAAGCGCTCTTCTTTTAAAATCGACTTAAAAATTCTAACAAGGTCATCCTGATTCTTGGTCGTTTGCATAATATTATTATTCGTTATTCAAAAAAACAGGCCCATTTTGAATATTTTTAGAAAAATTGTCAACAAATAACCAGATTGGTTGAATAAAAATTCACTAAGTCCCAGTGGTTAAGTGTTTGCTGGGGGCGTAAAAATCCCAATTTGAGTAATTGTTCTACATTGCTTCTACGTTATTCCGGAATTCTTTTGTCCCACGACTAAGGGATAATTGAAATTGTTGTGACATTCCAGTAATGTGACGCCAACGCAAATTAGATCCATGTCACACATATCCGAGAAATAACGGAGATAACTATGAAAGTTGCTGTACTTGGTGCTGCTGGTGGTATCGGCCAGGCTCTTGCCCTACTGTTAAAAACTCAATTGCCTGCGGGTTCACAATTGTCTCTATATGATATCGCACCGGTAACTCCGGGTGTTGCGGTTGACTTGAGCCACATTCCAACTGCTGTTGAAATCAAAGGTTTTGCTGGTGAAGATCCAACGCCTGCCCTAGTGGGTGCTGACGTTGTTCTAATTTCTGCTGGTGTTGCACGTAAGCCTGGTATGGATCGTTCAGATCTGTTCAATATCAATGCGGGTATCGTTCGCAACCTGATCGAAAAAGTAGCGGCAACTTGCCCTACTGCTTTGGTTGGCATTATCACTAACCCAGTCAACACGACTGTGGCTATCGCTGCAGAAGTGATGAAAAAAGCGGGTGTTTATGATAAGAACCGTCTGTTCGGTATCACGACTCTAGACGTGATCCGTTCTGAAACTTTCATCGCCGAATTAAAAGGCCTGAACGTTGCTGACGTTAAAGTGAATGTGATCGGCGGCCACAGCGGCGTGACCATTCTGCCATTACTGTCTCAAGTTGAAGGCGCGACTTTCACTGACGAAGAAGTGGCAAGTTTGACTACTCGCATCCAAAACGCGGGTACCGAAGTGGTTGAAGCTAAAGCCGGTGGCGGTAGCGCGACTCTGTCTATGGGTCAAGCGGCTTGCCGTTTCGGTCTGTCTCTGGTTCGTGGTCTGCAAGGCGAAGCTAACATCGTTGAATGCGCCTATGTTGATGGCGGCAGCGAGCACGCTGAGTTCTTCGCACAACCTGTGCTGTTAGGCAAAAACGGTATTGAAAAAGTACTGCCTTACGGTGAAGTGAGTGCATTCGAAGCTAACGCTCGTGATTCTATGTTAGATACGTTGAAAGGCGATATCAAGCTAGGCGTTGATTTCGTTAAATAATATTTCGGATAATCTTTTTAGATTATGACGAATTAAAAACGGAGCCATGAGCTCCGTTTTTTTATGCCTGGGTTTTACATTTTACCAAGCGAATTCAGTCGATCAGCGGCGCTTAGTGGGAATTTGGCAGTTATCATCGCAGCGGGCTTTGCCCGTCAGTAAATAGGAGATGCGATATCTGTTTTTTGCGAATCTGAGATAGCACCAATCGGCCACAGTTTTAATCACGGGCAGGCGTAATAGTTGGATCCAAGCGCGCGTCCCTGTCAGTGCCCACGCTTTGCAAGTGACATCTAACCCGAGTAACACTTCGCCCGTTGCGGTTTCGCCATGGAGAATCGTATTGGCGTAGTCTTTATTGATATGGCTGAAGCGCTCACTAAAGTCTGGCGGATTTAAATCTTCAAGTGCAATTAAGTTCTTCGGATCGCGCGCTTTCAGTTGGCGCATTTCGGCGCTACATAATGGACAATTCCCATCGTAAAAAATCCGCAGTTCCATCGGTATTACCTCTGATGACTTGATCACAATACTTGGTCTAAGCTCTTGGCTTGAGTACTTAAGCTTGGTTTTCTTCTACCCTATACGCAGAAGAAAGGGTTTTAGATCTAAGCGATTGTAGAACGGATCAGCATCTCATTTGGCTTTTTGTTAGGTTAAATTCAAATGAGTGCAGTAACATCTTGGTTATTCATCAGTTTAACTTAATTGCTGATTTTTAAGCGAACAAGGTAAAACCTGACCAATAACGACTCAAAAGGATAGGTATGACATCTCCCATCATAATCACAGGCGTGGGTAAACGCATAGGTTACGCCTTAGCTAAACATTTTCTCGCCCAAGGTCAGCGTGTGATTGGTACTTATCGCAGCCATTACGCTAGCATCGATGAGCTTAACGCTTTAGGTGCGACTCTGTATCCCTGTGATTTTTATGACGATGCCCAAGTGCAATCCTTAATTGCTGAGTTAGCTAAATTGCCGCAAATTCGCGCCATTATTCACAATGCCTCAGATTGGCTGCCTGATCCTGTGCTTACAAAGAATGAGTCTTTAAAGAGTGCCACTTTTACAATGAGTGAAGTGCTGCAGCGGATGATGCAAGTGCATGTGAGCGTACCCTATCAGTTGAACTTGGCCTTAGAGGCACAGCTACGTGCGGCTGCTGGCGATGAAATCGGCGGCAGTGATGTGATTCATATTACTGACTATGTGGCAGAGAAGGGCAGTCAGAAGCATATCGCCTATGCCGCCAGTAAAGCCGCGCTGCATAATATGACGCTATCCTTTGCCGCCAAATTTGCGCCTGAGGTCAAAGTGAATTCGATTGCGCCAGCGATGATCCTATTTAATGCAGGAGATGATGTTGCCTATCAGCAAAAAACATTAGCCAAAGCGCTGTTGCCGAAAGAAGCGGGGAATGAGGAAATTATCGACTTAGTGGAATATCTGCTGAATAGCCGCTACGTCACTGGTCGTTGCCATAATGTCGATGGTGGCCGGCATTTAAGGTAGAGAAGGCTCTA
This sequence comes from Shewanella sp. SM73, assembly GCF_025653795.1. Classification (NCBI taxonomy): domain Bacteria; kingdom Pseudomonadati; phylum Pseudomonadota; class Gammaproteobacteria; order Alteromonadales; family Shewanellaceae; genus Shewanella; species Shewanella sp. SM73. Next base: position 221,213 of record NZ_JAKKRY010000002.1, on the reverse strand, counting down.
GAACGCCACTGCATGGCTCTAGATTCTAGAAGGAGCTAACGACTGCATGATCTATTTTGTTTCATACCAAATATGACATTTTTACCCTCCATAGTGGTCAGATGTAGGAGGTAGAACTCTTTAATAAAAAGAGTGCAGGAGCAGTTATAGAGCGACGCTCTGCTTTTTCTAGCAGCGAAGCGCCCTAGCTTCTAGTTTCTCGATCTTTCTTTTTCAAAACGTCAGTACCCGACTTGGGGTGATGATAAATGGCAAAGGCACATCCCAATACTCGCAGGGTAAACTCGTCACTTGCTGACAGTCGTGAGCGTAACCCATAGGCAAAGGTTTACCTTTAAGCTGCCAGTTTGCCAGCGTCCTATCGTAATAGCCGCCGCCCATGCCCATACGATTTCCCATTAAATCAAAAGCCACTAATGGTGTGATAACCACATCTAACTCTGTCACTGGGATAATGGCGCGCACATCTAATTTAGGTTCTAAGATGCCGAATTGATTGGGTTGCATGGGGGTGTTTGCGGTGTAATGCAGGAATAATAATTGTCCGGCATTGAAGGGATGTAACCTAGGCAGATAGGTGTTTATGCCCATTTGCCACAGCGCAGCGATCAGCGGTGGCGTGGCGAGTTCGCCATCATGGGTGAGATATAATGCCACATGTTGCGCTTTGTTGGTCTGCAATGCATCGAGCATTCGCTGGCAGGCGTTTAAGCTTGCTTGGGTTTGCTCTATTTCGGAGAGGGATTTACGGGCGGTACGAATGGCTTTGCGTAACAGATTGCGGCTTTCTTTTGTATGGAGTGCGATATTTGCCGCATAGCTTGCGACATCTACGGCATCAGCGACTTCTACGGCAAGGTGCGCCGTGTCGCTTTGGGGATTCAAATGAGAAAGTTTGGAGGATGTAGACATAGAATTAAGATGCTCCCCAGAATGCCGCTACCGGTGTAGCCCTTGAACCGTAGGTTCAAGGCGGGTAAATGATTACCTCCTAAGGCTTCTCGGTACAAGCCGAGCATGCACAATGTCAGTAAAGCATTCACCCTGAGATAAAAATTATCGGCACAGGGACATTACCAGTTGGCATGCATCCCAGGGAGCAAAACGGTATTGAATCGCTAAAGCATTGGTTTATGTTGATAATCCAGTTTAGCCATTCACTGTGCGTCAGTTTGTTTAACTCAATGAGTGTTAAATCACTAAGGTGCACAGTTTAAATCTATTTAGTTGAACGCTCAACTAAGGCACTTTCGAGGGTCGACTGCAGCAAGCTGATCCTGTCGTCCATCTGTTGCATGTAGTGTTTATTTTTTTGCTTTTCTTGGAACAACTCGTGTCCAATATTCAGCGCCGCCATAATCGCAATTTCTTCACGGCTTAGGCTATTGGTTCGGGTTTTTAACGCACTGAGTTGTTGTTCAACTCCTAACGCTACCGTACGTAAGGCATCCTCTTGACCTTTCGGGCAAGCGATAGAGTAGGTGCGCCCAAGTAGGGTAATTTCAACAGCACTGTTACTCATGTCGCGGGTGATCCTTTCGTTAGCCTCTTAGGGCGGACTATATAGGGCTGATCTTAAAAGTGCAAGGTAAGCCGCAAATGGATTGGTCTTTGACGGTTTTGTTTGCTGTTTGTGTGAGCAGTTGGATAGTTTTTTATCAGGGCGTGGCCGATTTCGCCATTATTGGGATTCAGTATTGGTTCAAGTCTTTATCTCTGCTAGCATTGCTGCTGGAAAAATCTTATTGGGATCTGATATGGCAACCCCTCCTTCGTTACGTATCGACAGCTTAAAACTCGCCTTAGATGCGGCTGAAATCGGCCAGCATCCGGTAGAAGTTCACGGTGCTTTAGTCGGTTTAATCTGCGGTGGTGTAGAGCAAACTGGCGACACTTGGATCAAGCCTTTATTCGACCTGATGAACGATGGTCAACCTTTGCCAGCGCAGTTGCACCAATTAGTGTGTGATTTGTTTAACGATTCAGTGACGCGTTTAGTGGATTTTGAATTTGGTTTCATGCCGCTGTTGCCTGAAGAAGAAGAGCCGCTCAGCCAACGTGTTGAAGCCTTGTCCCTGTGGACCCAGAGTTTTTTGACTGGCATGGCGATTATTCAGCCGAAACTGAATCAAGCCTCGGCAGAAGTACGTGAAGTGATCAAAGACTTGGCGGAAATTGCCCAAGTGGAATTTGATGTTGCCGACGATGAAGAGTCCGAAGCCGCTTACACTGAATTACTCGAGTTTGTCCGTATTGCAGCCATCATGTGTTACTCGGAATTTGGTCCTGAGCTTCCCCATGGCGAGGCTGACGATACTGCGGTGGTGCATTAATTTACCGCAGTTGTTTAATGTTCAATAAGTTAACACAGTAGTGGCTTCATTAGATGTCAAAGGTGGGCAAACCTGCCTTTGAGTCCATAGCACTGGTATTTTTGAGTGCATAGCATTGATGTTTACATCTTTTATGTTTACATGCCTTAGTGTTATGCCAAAGCTTGAATGAGATCCCCATGACGGCCACAAATCACATGGATACTTCAGTTCAACACGTCGACATCGCGATTGTAGGCGGTGCGATGGCGGGGGCGACCCTAGCGTTAGCTCTCGCGCGTCTTTCTTTATCCGCAGCTCGGCCACTTTCTATCGCCTTAATCGAAGCGCACCTTCCCGATAAGCAACACCCCGGGTTCGATGCCCGCTCTATTGCTATCGCCCACGGTTCTATTTTCGAATTATCCCGTTTAGGTTTATGGCAAAAGCTCGCCCATTTGGGCACGGCGATTGAAAATATCCATGTGTCGGATCGCGGCCACTTTGGCATGACAGAACTCAATGCGGCGCAGTTTCATTTAGATGCCCTAGGCCAAGTGGTTGAGCTTGAACGGGTTGGCCAAGTGCTGTTTAACGAGTTGAATAAGAGTAGTGTCAAACTCTATTGCCCCGCCAAGCTTGCCCAAGTAGAACCCGCCGTTGAAGGTCACACCTTAGTGCTCGATACGGGCGAGCGAATTCAAGCCAAACTTGTGGTCGCCGCCGATGGTTTGCAATCCAAAGTGCGCAGCAGTTTTAATTTGCCTGTGACCCAAGTGGCCTTTGAGCAAACGGCCATTATTGCCAATATTCAAACTGCCGATTTGCCAACCAATAGGCCTCACAAACATTGGGCCTATGAGCGCTTTACCCAAACAGGTCCCTTAGCGTTGTTGCCTATGGCCGATATTCAAGGTCAACCTCGCTTTTCTCTCGTGTGGGCGCTCGATGATGCGCGGGCTAAACAGATGCAAGACGCGCCTAAGGCTGAGTTTTTAGCGGCGCTGCAACAGGCCTTTGGTTATCGTGCAGGCACGTTTATCGATGTCAGCGCGCGCCATGCGTATCCGCTTAATTTGTCCTATATGCCAAGGCCAATTCATCACAGATGCGTGTTTATCGGCAATGCGGCGCAGACACTGCATCCGATTGCGGGGCAAGGGTTTAACTTAGGACTGCGTGATGTGGTGAGTTTGCTCGAGGTGATCCAAACGGCGCTCGCACAGGGTGACGATATCGGCTCCGCCGCTGTGACCCATGCTTACCTTAATGCCCGCGAGCACGACAGAAACAGCACTATCCGAAATATCGAATTTTTAGTCCGTGGCTTTTCAAACCAATATTGGCCTATGGCGCTGGGGCGTAACTTAGGATTACGGCTTTTGTCTTGGTTTCCGCCACTGAAAACCCCCGTCGCTCAAAAGGCAATGGGCTGGAAATAACTCAGCAATTTACTGGTATCGCAACGCGAAAAGGATGTACCCATGTTAAGTTCACAAGCCTATGACATCGCCATTGTGGGTGGCGGCATGGTGGGACTCGCCACCGCGATTGGATTGGCGCAGGCCGATCTGAATGTCGTCGTTATCGATGCGGGCCACACTGAGGCCGTGAGCGGCGAGCCGCGTTTACGGGTGAGCGCCATCAATAAGGCGAGCCAGCGCTTGTTAGAAAACTTAGGGGCATGGAGTTATTTAGACACTTCCCGCGCCACGCCTTATCAAAAAATGGCGGTGTGGGATAAAGACGGTTTCGGTAAAATTGCCTTTGATGCCAACAGCATCAGCGAAACCAGTCTCGGCGCGATTATCGAAAACGATGCCATTGGCTTTGCCCTTGCCAAACGCGCCAGTGAGTTTGACAATATCACCCATATTCAAAACCAACGCATAGAGCGCATTGCTTTTGGTGAGCGCGAAGCTTGGTTGACCCTTGCCAATGGCGCCGATTCTGAAATAGAAAGTGTCAGTGCTGCACTTGTGATAGCCGCCGATGGCGCCAACTCTTGGGTGCGCGAGCAGTGTAAGATCCCGCTGACCTTTTGGGATTACGGCCACCACGCAATCGTCGCAACTATTCGTACCGAAATGCCACACCTTGCCACCGCCCGCCAAGTGTTTTTGCAGGACGGCCCGCTAGCATTTTTACCCCTGTATGAAGACAATCTCTGCTCTATCGTCTGGTCGGTGCCGCCTGAGCGCGCCACTGAATTATTGGCAATGGATAAAGTGCAATTCGAGCGCAACTTAACCGCGGCTTTCGACGGACGTTTAGGGATTTGCAAGCTGGAAAGCGAGCGCCAAGCCTTCCCATTACGGATGCGTTACGCCCGCCATTTTGCCCGTCACCGTTTAGTATTAGCAGGCGATGCTGCCCATACTATTCATCCGCTGGCTGGCCAAGGGGTGAACCTCGGCTTTTTAGATGCGGCCAGCATTATCGAAGTGATCAGCGAATTACAGCAAGCGGGTAAAGATATCGGCGATTATGCGCAGCTGCGTGCACTGGAACGTTGGCGCAAAGCCGATGCAATGGAGATGATCGCGGCGATGGAGGGCTTTAAACGCCTATTCGAAGGTTCAAACCCAGTCAAAAAGGCGATTCGCGATCTGGGATTAAATCTGGTTGATAATGTCGCTGGGCTGAAAACAGTGTTCATACAACAGGCCATGGGCAATAAGTCGGCACTGCCTAAGTTGTGCCGTTAGCCTAGGTTGCGCTAATGTGAACTTAATCGCTCAAAATATCAGCGCATTGGTACTATAGTGCGCAAATCTGGCCTTTGCATGTAAAAAAATTACATGTTGAAGATGAGAAAATCTAATGGCAATGGCTTCGGATTAGAAAAATCTCCTGTATACAAATTTGTGACGCAAGGTATAATTTCGCCGCATTTTAGACCCTAGTATCTACACCCTACACTAGGCAGAGACCTGAAAAAGGCCGCAAAAAGGGATAACAATGGCTAACAAAACTATTCTGTTTAACAAGCACTTAGAATCAAACGCTAAGATGGTCGACTTCCACGGTTGGGATATGCCCCTCAACTATGGTTCACAAATCGAAGAACACAACGCTGTGCGTCAAGACGCGGGTATGTTCGACGTATCCCACATGACTGTGGTTGATGTGATAGGTAGCGACGCTGGTGCATTTCTACGTAAGTTGCTGGCGAACGATGTGGCTAGACTTAAAGTGCCAGGTAAAGCCTTATACAGCGGCATGTTAGATGACAATGCTGGTATCATCGACGACCTCATCACTTATTACCTCACTGACACTAACTACCGCGTGGTAGTGAACTCAGCGACCCGCGAAAAAGATCTCGCTTGGATCGCCAAGCAATCCCAAGGTTTTGATGTCACTGTGACTGAGCGTCCTGAGCTGGCGATGATCGCCGTTCAAGGTCCAAACGCAAAAGCGAAAGCCGCTGCCGTGTTCAGTGCCGAGCAAAACGCCGCCATCGAAGGCATGAAACCTTTCTTCGGTAAGCAAGCTGGCTCACTGTTTATTGCGACTACGGGTTACACAGGCGAAGCGGGCTACGAAATTATCGTCCCAGAAGATGAAGCCCAAGCCTTGTGGCAAGCATTGTTAGATCAAGGGGTTAAACCTTGTGGTCTCGGTGCCCGTGACACGCTGCGTCTCGAAGCTGGTATGAATCTTTACGGCTTAGACATGGACGAGACCATCAACCCATTGGCCGCCAACATGGGCTGGACTATTGCATGGGAACCAAGCGACCGTGACTTCATCGGCCGTAAAGCCCTCGAAACACTTCGCGATGCCGGAACTAGCAAACTTGTTGGTCTAGTGATGGAAGAAAAGGGCGTGTTACGCCATGATATGCCAGTATTTTTCACCGACTCAGCCGGTGTAGAGCAACAAGGCGTGATCACCAGCGGGACTTTCTCGCCAACATTGGGCTATTCTATTGCGATGGCACGTGTTCCTAGCTCGATTGGGGATACTGCGGAAGTCGAAATGCGTAAAAAACGTGTGGCTGTTAGAGTAGTGGCGCCAAACTTTGTGCGCAACGGTAAACAAGCATTTTAAAAAAAACGGAACAAGGAACAAGAACAATGAGCAATATTCCGACAGAACTGAAATACGCCTCTTCACACGAATGGATCCGCAAGGAAGAAGACGGTAGCTACACAGTAGGTATCACTGAGCACGCCCAAGAGCTGTTAGGTGACATGGTTTTCGTTGAACTCCCAGAAGTTGGCGACACTGTGACTGCGGGTGAAGACTGTGCTGTAGCTGAATCAGTAAAAGCGGCGTCTGACATTTATGCCCCCATTTCTGGCGAAGTGATTGCCGTGAACGAAGCGCTGGAAGATTCGCCAGAACTCGTTAACAGCAGTGCTTACGGCGAAGGCTGGTTCTTCCGCGTAATGCCTTCTGACGAATCAGAAGTCGACGCTCTGCTGGATGCTGAAGGCTACCAAGCTGTCATCGACGAAGAATAATCGTCGACGCTAACGAAGCCCTAAGGGGCTTCGTTTGTTTTAGCGCAAGATTGACATAACAACAGTCCGTTAATCAGTACCCTACAGTTCTGAATTTCGGCAAATCTGGAACAAGGTTTATCATGACCAAGCAAACCCTCACTCAGTTAGAACAGCACGATTTATTCCTACGTCGTCATATCGGCCCAGATAGCAGCCAACAGCAAGCCATGCTGAACTATGTTGGTGCTGAGTCTCTGGACGATCTGACCGCGCAAATCGTGCCTGAGTCGATCCGTTTAAGCCAAGATCTGAGCATTGGTGATTCCTGCGGCGAAGCCGAAGGCATTGCTTACATTCGTGGTTTAGCGAAACAAAACCAAGTATTTAAGAGCTATATCGGTATGGGTTACTACGGCACTCAAGTGCCAAACGTGATCCTGCGTAACGTATTTGAAAACCCAGGTTGGTACACGGCTTATACGCCATATCAGCCAGAAATCGCCCAAGGCCGTTTAGAAGCCATTCTAAACTTCCAACAAGTGTCGATGGACTTAACGGGTTTAGATTTGGCTTCTGCTTCTTTGTTAGATGAAGCAACTGCTGCTGCCGAAGCGATGGCGCTGGCAAAGCGCGTTTCTAAAGCGAAAAAAGCCAATATCTTCTTCGTTGCCGATGATGTGTTCCCGCAAACCTTAGACGTAGTGAAAACCCGCGCTGAGTGTTTTGGTTTTGAAGTGGTGGTTGGCCCTGCATCTGAGGCCGTTAACCATGAGCTGTTTGGTGCTTTGTTCCAATATACTAACCGTTTCGGTCAAATCACTGACTTCAGCGAATTATTCGCAACTCTGCGTGCGAAGAATGTGGTTGTGACTGTGGCCGCCGACATTATGTCCTTGGTATTACTGAAATCACCGGGCGCTATGGGCGCCGATGTAGTATTCGGTAGTGCACAGCGTTTTGGCGTACCAATGGGCTTTGGTGGCCCACACGCGGCCTTCTTCGTTGCCCGTGACGAGCACAAACGTTCTATGCCTGGCCGTATCATTGGTGTGTCAAAAGACGCCCGTGGTAACCGCGCACTGCGTATGGCAATGCAAACTCGTGAGCAACATATCCGCCGCGAAAAAGCCAACTCAAACATTTGTACTGCACAAATTCTGCTAGCGAATATGGCGTCTTTCTACGCCGTATTCCACGGCCCAGATGGCCTGAAAACTATCGCATCACGCATTCACCGTTTCGCCGACATTTTAGCGGCAGGCTTAAAAGCGAAGGGCGTTAACTTAGTCAACAACACTTGGTTTGATACTGTTAGCATCAAAGGCTTAGATGTTGCTGCCGTCAATGCACGCGCACTGGCTGCTGAAATGAATCTACGTTTCGATGCCGATGGTATTGTGGGCGTGAGCTTAGACGAAGCCACATTACGCACAGATATCGAAGCCCTGTTCGATGTGATCTTAGGTGCCGGCCATGGTTTAGATGTTGCTGCGTTAGACGCGCAAATCGTGAGCCAAGGTAGCCAATCGATTCCGGCGGCACTCGTGCGCCAAGATGCGATTTTAAGCCACCCAACCTTCAATCGCTATCAAAGCGAAACCGAGATGATGCGTTATATCAAACGTCTTGAAAGCAAAGACTTAGCACTTAACTACTCGATGATTTCACTGGGCTCTTGCACCATGAAGTTAAACGCAGCGGTTGAAATGCTCCCAGTGAGCTGGCCAGAATTTGCCAACATGCACCCATTCAGCCCACTGGATCAAGCCAAAGGCTTTACTCAGTTGATTGAAGAGTTGTCGACTTGGTTAGTGAACATTACAGGCTATGACGCTGTGTGTATCCAACCTAACTCTGGCGCTCAAGGTGAATACGCTGGCTTGTTGGCCATCAAGAAATACCATGAGTCACGTGGCGATGCGCACAGAAACATCTGTTTGATCCCGCAATCTGCCCACGGTACTAACCCAGCATCGGCACAATTAGCCGGTATGCAAGTGGTGGTGACGGCGTGTGATAAGCAAGGTAACGTCGATTTAGAAGATCTGAAGACTAAAGCTGCCGAAGTGGCTGAAAACCTGTCTTGCATCATGATCACTTACCCATCGACCCACGGTGTGTATGAAGAATCTATCCGCGAAATCTGCAACATAGTGCATCAGCACGGCGGTCAAGTGTACTTAGACGGCGCTAACATGAACGCTCAGGTCGGCTTAACGTCTCCTGGCTTTATCGGTGCCGACGTATCACACCTTAACCTGCACAAAACCTTCGCGATTCCACACGGCGGTGGTGGTCCAGGTATGGGCCCAATCGGCGTGAAATCACACTTAGCCCCATTTGTTGCGGGTCACGTTGTGGTGAAACCGGGCCGCGTGAGCGACAACAATGGCGCCGTATCAGCCGCACCTTACGGTAGCGCGGGCATTCTGCCGATCAGCTGGATGTACATTAAGCTGCTTGGTTCAAAGGGCCTGAAAAAGTCGACCCAAACTGCGCTGTTAAACGCTAACTATGTGATGAAGAAGCTGTCTGAACACTACCCAGTATTGTTCCGTGGCCGTAACGATCGCGTCGCGCACGAATGTATTATCGACCTACGCCCACTGAAAGAAGCCTCAGGCGTGACCGAAATGGATATCGCTAAGCGTTTGAATGACTACGGTTTCCACGCACCAACCATGAGCTTCCCTGTTGCGGGAACCCTGATGATTGAGCCGACGGAATCTGAGTCTAAGGTGGAACTCGATCGTTTCATCGATGCTATGGTGTCAATCCGCGCTGAAATCGCCAAAGTGGAATCGGGCGAATGGCCAGCGGACAACAACCCGCTGCACAACGCACCGCACACTATGGCCGATATCATGGACCCAGAGTTTGATACGCGTCCATACAGCCGCGAAGTGGCCGTGTTCCCAAGTGCAGCAGTACGCACTAACAAGTTCTGGCCAACCGTGAATCGTATTGATGATGTTTACGGCGACCGGAACTTAATGTGTAGTTGTGCCCCATTATCAGACTACGAATAATTAATAATGACTACTTGGCCTAGATAATTCGGCGTCAGCCAACACTTTTCGCTACTCATTGACACCAGTCAACTCCGTGGCGAAAAGCATCGGCTTCCTTGCCTTATCGTCGGCAGTAACGCCATTATCATTCTTCGGCTTCAGCGAATTTGAAGCATAAAAAAGCGACCGAAAGGTCGCTTTTTTTGTTGCCTGCCGCAGGATTCTGCATGCTCTTGTCGCTCTTGTATGAGCTACACCTGTGACTCGCCGTGCTTATGCTTAAATAAAATAGCCCCTGTAGGCTCTACTAAAACATCATATTTTAGAAGGTCACTGGTGCAACAATGCTGGATTTGGTGCAACTGTTCAGATGGGCGTTATGCCTGTTCTGACATTAATATCTTGTGCAGTTAACTATGAAATTTAGATATGTACTCACATATAAGTCTCGCAGATAAAATAGAACCTATATCATGATAGTCATCATCTTTATCTTTGTTACCTAAATCAATAACCGTTTTGGCAGCTAAAAAGCTAGGCTTGCAAGTTGCTTGTAGGGCTGCTTCATGTAGTGCTTGAATTTCCATTTCCAAACCTAGCATTTTTCTATATTGGTCTTTGATCTCTAGCATCATTGCTTCATCAGCAATTACAGTCGATCCTGAAGCAATAGCACCAGGTAAAATTTGAGACTTTTCTAAAAGTTTATTTCCAATAAAACCATATTTAATTTTTTTGACGATTTCTTGATTTTCTATGAATTGTTCAATACGTGTTATAACTTCATCGGGCTGCCATGATTGATGAGGTTGCTGTATAAATTTACCATCTTGATATTTACCTTCTTGATAATTCCACGCAACAGTACATACGATAACGTCTAACATGTTTACAGAGCCACTTTTTCCAGCACAAATGCCGCTCATACCAACAAATTCGGGCTTAAACATTTCTATTGCTCGAGTTGCGGTAATCGCCATGCTTACTAAACCCATATTACTTGGCTTAATACACAATCCCTTTTTATTATTGATTGTGATTTCTTGACAATTTAGACCATGTATTTCTAAGTGTTTTCCAAGTTTTGCATGTGTTTGATGGAAAGCGTTACGCTCTTTTGTTAATGCACAAAATATTAAAAAATCAAACTTAATAATTTGAGCAATTCGTTCTAATTTCTCTTTAAGCGCACTTTCCCATGGTCTACGCTCATCTGAATAACTTACGAAAGTTATCCCATTTTCATTGAATAATGTTTTATCCTCAGAGTTTGGGAGTGCTGTTAAAACAATAGCTTCGGTAAGTTTGTTTTTACTTTTGTTTTTTGCATAAATTATGTCGTTTGAAAAATTATAATCTTCGCCATTAGTTGTATCTGCTGGCATGTAAATGTCAAATATTATTAAGTCGAATTTTGTATTGTAAATTGGGTTGTAAGCATCTCTCATGCCTTCTACATGAACAATATTTAACTCATCAATAATATCTTGTTGCTCATGCCAACTTTTTATACATTCTTCGAGATTATCGAACTTGTCTTTGTTGTCTTCAATAATTAAAATATTCATTCTTGTAATAGAAACCTTTTAGTAGATATTTTCCATTGATTATCTTCACTATCAAATGAGTCGACAGTTAGTTTGGTGAAATTAAACTTCTTTTGAATTAACTCTGCCACTTCTGATATGTGAAAATAATCATTGTTTATTAGGATTTGCGGGTACTGAGTCAAAATTATAATAGGTATGTTAACCTTTTCTAGATATGAAAGTTCTCGGATAACTTCCATCCCGCCTGATGGTAGTGCTAATGATGTTCCTTCGCCTAGTTTTGCTACGTGACTAGGTAAAGACATATCTAAAATTATTTTTTCTGGAGTGTTTTCATTCAAGTATTTAATGGTGTCAGCTACTGCTAGCTTTACAATTATATCCTTATCAAGTATTCCATTATCCGTTATAAATTTTTTAATTTCAGAATACTTAAAATTATCATCCTCTACTATTAATATAGTCATGTTAGTAGTCCAACTCTATAGAGAACATTGCAGTGATTTTTGGAGGGCAGCTATTATCATCAAAGCTGTAATCTAAATTATGTATTAATTTTTCAAACTCCATACTTTTTAGTTTTATGATTCCACTGTTACCTTCAATAATGTTGGCATCGCTAATGTTATTGCTTGTTAACTTATCTTTTATTCTCTTCTTGGCTATGCAGTGTGCTTCATTGCTTACAGATTCAGAAGTTATTTTTATCGCAAGAGATTTTATCTCATCCTTGCTCTTTGGTTGAATTACTTCATAATTTAAAACTATTAATCTATTACAATTACCATGCTCTGCAATGTTATTTATTATAACTGTTAAAGAGTCGTATATAACAAAATAATGGCCTCCTGTTAGCATTTGAGTTGTATTTTCATCTTGTATTGTTGGAGAGAATTTTGGTTTTTGACTCTTAATTTCATTAACTACAACTTTCAATAATAATGATATGTCAGCGCTTTGAGTTGCATATGAAGGTTTGTTAAACCAAGAACAAACCATTGAGAATTTCTCTTCTGTGAGAGCATTAATTTCATTGGAAAACTTCTGAGATAACCGTCTGTTGATTAAGCGATTCTGGTCTTTAATGTTAAAAACTGATACACTAGATTTTACTTTTAAGATATGTTGTCTAGCTTTTGCTAAATCTCCATCAATTAAACGCCAACAATAGTCAGTAATTAATGCAGGAGCTAAGGCTACATTATCAATTTTCATATAAGACTTATACAGGGCATTGACTAATGAATTAGCTATTATAAATTTTTCCTCATTATCAATTAAGGGTGATAAAAGACCTTTTTTCTTTTTGTCACTTTTAATGTGGAAAAATTCGCCAATTAACTCATCAAAGCTTGCTATATATATATCCAACCATTTCTCCCATTCTTCAACAAAATATTGGTCAGAAAAAAGAGGCTTAAACTCTTGCTCCAAGGCCAAAGCCTTTACTTCTTCAACACCAGTACCTTTCGCTGTTCCATGTCGTATTCTTCTACCAAGGTAAGAATTAATACCATATATTTTATTATTAACGAATTCATTGTAAGAGTCAGAAATAGCTATTCCAATAGAGTTCTCTGGGTTTAGGTTTGATGTTAGGTTGGACCATTCTAAATTTATTTTTCGATTTTCTAATATATCTAAGTTGTCAAACTGAAGTGCTAGTTGGTTATTTATGTTGTCAGTTATCCATTGTATTACGCGTGCTGGTTCCGCATATATCCTTGAATCATCTATATGCTGTCTGTGTTTATTGATTTGAATATCAATTCTTGTATTTTTTGCTCTGTCATGATATTTTTTCTCTCCTGTAATATCACCATACCAGTCAAATAAATCAGCTCTAATATATAGGGCTTGATTTGGTCGTACATCAATATTAAATAATCTACTGATAAATATTTCATCGAATGACATCAAAAAATAATCTGTTATTGAGGGAGATATCTCGTAGAATGATTTTAATGTTTCTAAAATATCTCCGTCAAATTTACTTGCGCATAGGTTTTGAAACACTTTACGTAATTCAAAGTCAGCATCATCGTCGCCACCTAGTGATGATGCAGTTAATAAACATAGAGCAATTAACTTTACCTCTAAATTTTCCGTCCTGTTTTTAATAGTCTCAATATATTCTGGTAAGCAAAGTGACGCAATGTCACGAGTTCTTGACATTAATTTTATAAAAATAATTTCATCATCTTTGTTATTTATCAAGCAGCCATCAACTTTATTAATTAGATAGTCGAATGCTGAAGAGTTCTCAAATATTGAACAGCTTTTTTTATCAAATTTATTCAAGTTTATAGAGTGTGATTTAGTATCTTCATATCTTAAATCAGAGATGCAGTTTAAACTACCAAAATACTCTTTAATTACCTCTGATTCATATGCGGTTTTAATTCTTAATGTTGTATCTGGTAGATTAAAATAAGGGGCGTGGACTGTTTTGTATTTTAAGCAATCATCCTGCTCAATTAATAGATAAGCTTCTCTGTAAAAGCTAATCTCAAAATCAGAGTCGGGTGAGTTTTGATAGTATGATAGGTTGATTTTTATTAATGCTATTTCATTTAGTATTGCTTGGATTTCTATCGGGAATGAATATTCTTCAGTATGAAACTTCATTCTTTTTGTAAGGCTAAGATATAATAGTGAGTCTAGTAGTGAGTATGATAAGTGTGCATTTAAGTTTTTAATAAAATCCTCTTCATTGCTTGGCGAGTGACTAATAAAACTTAAAAGAATTCTTTTGCTGTAATCTTGTATATTTGCATTTGATATTTTTGAGCATATAGTAAAGTAATCAGCTCTGTCACTGATTATTTGTTTTACACCATCATTAATATTTGTTAAATTGCTAATCTGAATTTTATTTAGAATTTCATCGATTAGCGTTGCATAATGGCTATGTTCGTGAATATATTCCAGTCTGTTCTTTAAAAAAATTAAAAGTCTGTATAAAACTAATGAAACCCCCTTGTTGTCTATCAGTTTTATACAATTGTTTATTGCTTCTTTGAAGTTCTTATTATTAATGTTTGAGTATATTTCTTTGACTATAATTAGACATTTTTTCAAGTTTTCACTGCTGTGGTTTATTATTTGAATTATTTCATTTTGGTTGTATTCGCATATGTCAATTAACTTCTTAGGTACTTGGCTGTTAAAATGTCTTGTTAGTGAGTTGTTATTGTATATCGGACTTGTTCTTAATATCGTTAAGGCTTGTTTTGTTTTGTGTTGTGTTTGGTTGTTGTTTTTTCTATTTTAATTAATGCTTTTTCAATATCGTAGTAGTTGCTTAGCGCTCCAGGTAGTCCTCTAAGTATATTTCTGGCTAGAGGGTGTGAAACTTGAAGTAGATCATTTATTGTTTTCATTTATAAACCTTAATTTTTTTATTTTTATGGAATCCATATCTGGGAATATTTTATAGTTATTGATTTTTGAATTTTTGAATTTTTGAATTTTTGAATTTTTGAATTTTTGAATTTTTGAATTTTTGAATTTTACTTCCCGACCTCGCGCTTACTCAAACACCTTTGTGCGACTTGATAAATAATTTGTTCTACTTGTTGCTGGGTAAGGGCTTGGGTTCTGAGTGTTGGGATAGTGCCGACTAATTGTTTGTGGTTGACGATCGGGAACGGTGGTTTTGATTGACTCGTGACATACCAGCCGGGGAATACTAGGACTGGGGTTGAGGATACTGGTGTTCCTGTGGCTTTGGTTAACCATTGGCTGACCCATTGGGCTTGGCGCTGCGCTTGTTCGATTGGTTTGGTTTCTGTCCACGAGGGGAAGTTTAAGCGCCCGTCTTTGTAAAATACTTGATAACCTTTTTTACCAGAGCTTGGGCCATTTCCATTGGTTTGGAGTAGGTCTTTGTTCCGTTTATGGCGGCCTTTGGTTTCAATCGCGAATACGCCATTTTTGCCGATAACAAGATGGTCGATATTAAAGCCGTCGGCTTGCACATCGTGAAACACTTGATAACCGAGTGCTTGTAAGCCTATGAGTTCATTTGCTGTGGCAATTTCAGCGGTATGACCGAGGCGTAATTTGATGAGCTTGGAAAAGAGTTTCCAGGTTTTAATGCCGAAGTAAATTACTCCTATTAAACCTGTTAAGGCGAACAACCAAGGGAATTTTCCGGCTGTGATATGCGCTTGGATGCTGCTGGCAGCAAATGGAAGGCAAACAATCAATAGTCCAATCATCATGCAGCCGATTAAATCTAATTGCAGATCATGGATTTGCTGTTGTAATCCATAGGCGGGGATACGGGCCAGTTGCTCACGATCAACGGGCAGCTTGACGGTTGCATCGCGATGTTTGAGCAACACATACATCACACCCACTGTGACAAGTAGGCCAGATAGAAGTATCCCGTAGGATAAAAGAATGCTGCTGAAATCGGTCATTTACGTCCCTGAAGTAATGCGAGTCAATAGTTAACCCGATGACATAACCCGCTAATCAAATGTACTTATTATTTTGGAAAGTGGTGGCAGACTTGTCTGCTTAGAGTTTGGGCGCACATTGCTGATTTGCTTCTTCTTCCCTAAATGGCGTGCTCGATGATTGAGTTCGAGTTTGCCCTGCATTTTCCTGAGTGGTCACACTTTTTACTTTGTGGTCACACTTTAACCCGCTCTATACGGTTTAATCAATGCGCTTTATCACAAAAACGTATTTTAAATAACAACTTGTATACAAGTTACTCTGGGGAAAAGATCTGATAGGCATCATTTGTCGCGTCGCGTTTTTAGATTCTGATATTTTTCCTTACTAAACTTGCCGATCTACACAAGTGTTAAACAAGATTAAGCACTTCATGTAAATAACTGCCCCTAGTAAGGATATTTTATATTGCCTCATCGGACCAGTTTCAAGTGTCAACATACTAATTATAATATTTTTTTGAGTTTTTTATCATTATTCTCCCATACTTAATATTTATTCTGATATTGGCTGTGACAAAACTTATTAGTCTGTTGAATTACTAGGTTTCTCAATTTTAATTTTATGGCCAATTTATGTGTGTTGATTTTATTTTTGTTAAGGAAATGTATGAATAAGGCTTTATTATTTTTTTCATTAACCCTACCTTTTTCAGCTGCTTGGGCTGCTAATGAAACGTTTAGGGATGATATGGAGAGCCAAGCTAGCATATTGGAAACGCTTAGATCTGCGGATATCGATGAGATAGATGATATAGATGAGACAGATGGTCCAGATAACCATTTGGAAGCTGGTCACAGTCATACTTATATTCGTTGTTGGTATCGATTAGATCAAACGCATAATAATCCTGCAACTGAACATAGGTGGGCAAAGCAAAAGGACAGTGATGAATATTATTCTATTCAAGGCGCTTGGAGACATAAGCTTTCGGGTAAAAATATGTTTTATACAGAGACGTCACAAGATGAAATCATGCAACGGTGTGTCGATACATTAGGGGTTTCAAGCAACGAAGTCGCAGACATTACCTTCTTTGCTGCTAATGAAAAATTGTCATTTAATCAGACTATCTGGACGCAAGATAAGGCGGATCAAGGGAATAAAATTAACAAAATTATCGCATTTGGTGATAGTTTGTCTGATACGGGAAATCTATTTAATGGTTCTGAGTGGCGATTTCCAAATCCTAACTCTTGGTTTTTAGGGCATTTTTCTAATGGATTTGTATGGCCGGAATATTTAGCTAAATCGCAGAATATTCCTCTGTATAATTGGTCTGTTGGCGGGGCCGCAGGTATTGATGAATATAAGATTATTCCCGGTTTAGGTCATCAAATACAATCCTATTTTCATTATTTAAAAAAGGCTGAAAATTACCAGCCTGCAAATACGTTATTTACACTTGAAATTGGCCTTAATGATTTTATGAATTATAGTCGTGAGGTTAAAGATGTGAGTCAGAACTTAAGTGATGGGTTAAAACGTTTAGTTGATGAAGGCGGGGCTCAGCATATTATTTTATTCACATTGCCTGATGCTACGCGCGCACCACAGTTCAAGTATTCTACTCAAGATAATATTGTAAAAATAAAATCAAAAATTGAAGAGTTCAATGGCTTTATTAAACAGCAAGCTCTGTTGTATCAAGCAAAAGGTATAGATCTAGTGTTGTTTGATGCTCATTCTATCTTTGATGAAATTATTCAAAATCCTAAAGAGTATGGTTTTGTTAATGTTACAGATGCTTGTTTAGATATCAATAGATATAGTAGTAAAGATTATTTGTTGTCACACAGCTTAACAAAAGATTGTGCCTACTATGGCTCTGATAAGTATCTGTTTTGGGGGATCACTCATCCAACGACTGCTGTGCATAAAGTTTTTGCGGATAAGATTATTGAAACAGGTTTTTTTAATCGTCATTAACAGGCGAATAGTCGCGAGTAAGATATTTTGGTTAAATATATCTCTAAATAATCAATAATATGGAGGTAAGCCAGTCAAAGCTGCTTTACCTCCATGAGTCAATTGTAATTTAAGCCAGTAAAGCCACATCTTTTTGCATTTTTTAGCACCGCTTTTAAATTGCCCGAATAATGCTGATACTTTGAACTGTGGTGAAATCATGTTACTTGACGTGTTGCTCGCCGAGTAGAATGAGCTGCTAAGTAGTATTAGCTAGCTTATGCTTTGTTTTATTGAAGGAATTGCTCACAAGGCCAATCGTTAAGACAAGTATTAAAGATGCGTTTGGGGAAGGCCGCTTTAAATCTCAAGCGCTGTTAGACGAGTAAGCGCTGCCCGCTTACATGATGTACATGAATTCAAAAAGCAGCATAAGGGTAAAAAATCGAGTCAAGCTTAACATCCTCAAACTCAGGATGTGTAGTGTTCATGGATTTAGTTTATGTTTAGTCCGCGGTCAGTATGAGTGGCGACTCTTCAGCTGCGTGAGTTTTTGCTGGTAAGGCTGCATGTATAGTGCTGCGAATAAGCTCTAGCTGATAGCTGCGTTTGGCATTGAAGCGGATTAATGGCAGTTTGGCGCTTTCGCAGGCTTGCTCGATGAGGAGGTCGCGTTGCTGATTACGTGTTTGCTTATGGCTTTTATCGTCGAGTTCGATGGCGGCGATAACTTCAAGTGTATTTTTGTCGCAGAGTAAGTAATCGAAGTGCTTGGCTGAAATTCTATTAAAGGCAATTTGCCAGTGTTTGCGGTTCATGCCTTTTTCTGGGGTGATAACGTCGGCGATACGCACTTTGCCCAAAACTCGGAATTGTTCGCCTACAGCTTGATCTAATATCCCGAGAAAGGAGCGTTCAGCACTGGAAAATAGGGCGTCTTGTTTACGGTAGCGATAGTTATTATCTGAAGATGGGATAAGCAGATTAGTGAAAATGCGTAAGAGTAGCGGCACGAAAATGATAATCGCCAAACCCAGCCCGATAAGTATTAATTGATTCGAATTCATCATTACATCCTTGTTTAGTATTGTCATTGTAACTTGCTAAGTACATATCTGTTAGCTGCTAGTACTTTTATGCCAAAAATAATGAGTCTTTGAGTGTAGTGGTCACATATTGTTAGCCACTACATCAACAGTCGTACCGATATTATCAGTACTCATACGTCTTAACTATAAAACGCTTCAACTGTGCCTTTTACTGTGAGTAAAAGAGGTTGGCCGCGACGGTCTAAGGATTCATTATGGATGGCCATTTATTTTAATGTTTTATGCACTTTAGTTTTCGATTTTTTGAGTTATGCTAAATGCAACATTTAAATTTGCGGGCATCTCTATGTATTTTAAAAGTATCCTTGTTTCGTTGCCTTCTGTTTACGCAATTTTGTGTGTGCTTGGTTGTGGTTTTTTCGCGGGCATCATTGTCGCCGCTGAGGTGCAATCGGCTACTTTTTCTAACGTGTTGCGTGCCGATTTTCGGCATCGTCCTCCTGAGATGGTGCTTGATGAGCGAACTAATACTATGACGAGTCCATTAAAGGATATTCTTGAGGAAGCGGCGGCTAAGGTCGGTTATCGCGTCGAATGGAGCGCGCGTCCTTTTGCACGCAGCATTCATGAGTTGCGGGTAGGCACGGTCGACATTGTACCGCGCACGATACGAGACGAAGAGCGAGAGGCATTTGTACGGTTTCTTGGTCCTATCGGCACTCAGACTCGCGATATTTTGTTTCTCGTAAAAGCCGGCGAGGAGGCAAAGATTAAGTCTTATGAGGATTTGTATCAGCTTACTGTAGGGGTTAAACGGGGCACAGTTTATTTTGAGCGTTTTAATACGGATCCCGCGCTACGTAAAATTGAGTCTACCGATGATGAAAACATGGCTCGCATGTTTATCATGGGGCGTTTTGACACTATGGTAGTGCTCGATCGTGCCGCCATTGAGAATGCCTTCAAGCAGCTCGGTTACGATCGTTTTAGCTATGCCGATTACCGTCAGTCGAATCGGATCGAACATTATTTTGGTATGTCCCGTAACTCTACCCATGCTGCTATTTTCGATGAACTTAATCGGGCGCTGCTTGATATGGCTGCATCGGGCCGTGTAAAACAGATTTACCAGGCCTATGGTTTAGCCGCAGAAGTTGAATAGGCAAACAAAAACGGCCAATATTAATTGGCCGTTTTTATGATCTAGCTCTTTGCAAGCTTAACGATAAAAGGCTTCAACTGTGCCTTTTACTGTGAGTAGCAGTGGTTGGCCGTGGCGGTCCATGATTTATTGCGGATGACCATTTATTTTTTGTTTAAATTTTTTCAAAGGTAACATTTTTAGGAGGGAAACTATTAGGTAATGATCCTGATCTTATTTTTCTTAACAATAAACCAGTCAATAGAGAGGTTATATTTTCATCAAAATATTCTACATCTGGCGATCTAGATGCGATTATTGCAGTGCCCCATGTCTCACTGTCTTTCAGATCGGAAACAACCCAAAATATGCAATCACCATTATCCGTTACGCCTATTGGTAAAAGGCCATTAATGTCTGGATAGAGGTTATATTTAAAATACTCTGGGTCTTCATTATTAAGGTAATTGAAATCCTCAATGATTGATTTCTTCTGCTCAAAAAAATCAAGGTCACAATTCGTAGTAAATGGATTGAATATCGCTATAAAATCGGCAATTCTTCCTGTGCCATAACGATTAATAAACGCAATGTAATCACTGGGAAAACTAAGACCTTCATCTATAGAAGGCCAAACGTTACCAATCCCAGATTCATTAGGGATGTTAGGGGGAACTAAAATGCTATTTAATACCGATAGGGTCATGATCTACATTCCACGAGGATTAAGAAGAGTAATGTTTTCAAAGAAACCACCACTACCTTGAGCATTCACTGTTATACCTGCCGGTATTCTGGAAGGACCTTTATATATTGGAGTTACCGAGACATCAACTATTTCTCCTCTCTCTAACGCTTTCTCTCGTGAATCCCCAAATAAACTTAATGATATTCAAATAAGTAGGCATGCATAATGCTATTTGATTTAATCCATTTCGCCAAAAACCGACTAGATAGCTGTTCCGAATAGTCGTTCACTGCACTGGTGCCGTTTCAGCAAGTAGTATTGAATTAGTATCATTTGCTGCTGAGCAAACAAAAACGGCCAATTAGATTGGCCGTTGTTATGATCCTGCTCTTTGCGCTAAAGCTTAACGATAAAAGGCTTCAACTGTGCCTTTTACTGTGAGCAAAAGAGGTTGGCCGCGACGGTCTAAGGATTTGCTTGGCACTTTTACCCAACCTTCACTGATGCAATATTCTTCGACATCAAAACGCTCTTTGCCGTTGAGCTTAATACCGATATCGTGCTCGAAAATTTCTGCCACATGGTGTGGGCTGCGTGGGTTAACGGAAAGGCGATCCGGTAAAGCAGGTAATGATGTTGTGTCGGTCATGGTCGTGATCTGTCGTTGTCTATAGTGAAAAAGCGTGCGCTATTGTAGGCAATCCCAGCGCAACGCTCAAGACTTTAACTGTGACTGATTACGCGCCTTGCGTTACAAGGTTCGGTTGTCCTGTTAGGACACTGCTGTTAGGACACTGTGCCGCAGCTGGAAAAGGCTTTCAGCACTCGGCCGTTTTCTCTGCCCATGACTGAGCGCAAATAAACCTTGGCTAATATGTCGGCATTGATTGCACTAAAACCGGGAAAATAGTCCTGATAGCTCGCTAATGACTCGCTTAATACCGTTGGGCTGACAATGTTTATCCGCTGCTGCGCAGGTAATTCACCCGCGACGGCGGTAACAAAATGCTCAAGTGCGCCATTGATTGTGGCGGCACTGATGCCATCTTTTACTGGGACATCGGCAATAATGCCACTGGTCAGTGTAAAACTGCCCCCAGCGTTGAGGTATTGGCTACCTATTTGCACTAACTGTATTTGCCCCAATAACTTACTTTGGAGCCCTGTATACCAGTCTGCTTGAGTCATAGCGTTAAAGGGTTTAAACACGACATCACCCATGGCCGAAATCATTGCATCGACTTTACCGATTTTTTCTAGCCCTTGATGGAGTGAATGTTCATCCCGAATGTCTATCAGGACATCCCCCGTTGTTCGCCCTACCTGAATAACTTCATGCTGAGTTGAATGAAATAAGCGGACTATGGCTTGTCCGATTGTGCCTGATGCACCCACTACGACTATTTTCATGACATGCTCCTAAATTGAATACGAATTGAGGATAGTCTGGTTAATTAAATAGAAAAAGCGCATATAATCACTACATTGTTTCGTTAATAGGCTTAATTGATGAATCTCACTCATCTGCAGTCATTTATGCTGGTTGCCAAAATGCACAGTTTTAGCGCTGCGTCTGAACAACTCGGCGCATCTAAAGGCTTAGTGTCGCGCCATGTTAAATCCCTTGAAGATGAAATGGGTTGTCAATTACTCCACCGAACCACGCGGCGAGTATCAATGACCGAAGCAGGGCAAGCGTTATATGGTAAAGCCTGCGAAATCGAGAGGCTGGCCAATGAAGCTGGACGTTTAGTGCAGGATTTAACGCAGGACTCCTGTGGCACTTTAAAATTCACAGCTCCAACGGAACTGGGCAAAAAATTGCTGAGTCCTATGCTGCTTCAGTTTATTGCTGCGTATCCTCAAGTGAAACTCGAACTGTGTTTTGAGCAGAATGTTCAAGATGTTGAGTTCGGTAAGTTTGATCTCGCCTTAAGAACAAGCATTGCGCACAGCGATAATCTGATCGCCAGATATCTTGGCAGAATTCGTCATGTCTTAGTGGTTTCGCCCGCGCATCCCGCAGCCGCAGAAGTTCGTCACCCTGATGATTTACGCCATTATCGTCTATTGTCTTCGGGCGAAACACAGTGGGTGTTTGAACCGCACGCGGGGGACAGTCTCACGCTCACTTTTGAGTCTGCACTGTGCAGTTCAAACTATGCCACTACGCATCTGCTTACTTTGAGTGGTACAGGTATCGCTAGCCTGCCTTATTATTTGGTAGAGGAGGATATCGCTCAACACAAACTCACTTTGCTCGTTCCCCAATGGCTATGCTATCCACATGAGTTGTATATGGTTTATGCCAAGCAGAGCCATTACCCAAAGAAGCTGCGCGATTTACAACATAAGCTACAAACTTGGTGCGAAACTCACTCAAAATATGTGGGTTAATGAGTAAAAGCATAATCGCATCAAATCTTATCCGGCGGAGGGCGGAGCTTTTAGAATAAAGTGAGGCAGAGTACACTGCCGCGCATTGAATTTTTGTATTTGAATGTAAAGTCGAGCAGGCTTTTACCCATGCAGGCATAAAAAGAGCGGCGATGAACCAAGCGTTATGAACGACGACATTAGTATCTCGCTGCCCTCGCTGATTCATCGAATTGGGCGGGAGGCGGTTAAACAAGCTCAAGCGATTGCAGCCCAATATGATTGCGAGCTTAAGCGTGTGCGGCGTTCAAGGAATTGGTGCATTGTTGGCGCGGCGATCAAGATCCAATCCTGCAGTGCGCATTTACAAAGTGAGCCATTGCTGGCGCAGCAGTTAACAGCTAAAGATGGCCAGTTTGGTTATCTTATCAAAAAGTTGGAGTCAGCCTTGCTGCAACATGCGGACAAACTTGAACCATTAGACGCTAAGCTGATTCGGCTTATCACAGACAACCCTGCGATTACCTTAGGTGAGTTGATGCAATTGACCCAATGCACAGTCACAGAGGCCAGATTGGCACGTTTTCAAGCTGACTCTTGGTAGTTTGTCTGCTGAGTGTTTTTGCTTTAAAGGTTTATTGTCATCCTAAAACCACCGCCTCTGGCGGTGGTGATTGTTCCTTGAGGCTATAGCCTGAATTACGCCCATGCTAAAAGAGACTTCTTATTCACCACAAGTAAGAGGAAACGAAAAGCATGGGCGATTATAGAAGTTCATCACATGTTTATTGGCGTTGCAAATATCATATTGTTTGGACTCCGAAGTACCGTTTTAAAATGAAACCTTGGTGAGGAGTTATACAGGTCAATTTATATCCTTTGCAATATGAAGAGTTGTGAGGTTTTAGAATTAAACGTTCAGATAGACCACGTTCACTTGGTAGTCATAATCCCGCCGAAGCTGTCAGTATAAACGTTGATGGGAGTATTAAAAGGAAGAAGTGCGATAAGGCTATTCAATAAATTCCCTCATGTACGTAAAAAGCTATGGGGCAATAGCTTTTGGGCCAGAGGTTATTTTGTAGATACAGTAGGTGTTAATGAAGAAATTATTAGACGATATGTACGCCACCAAGATAAACAAGATCAGGAACATGAGGCTCAATTGTCGTTGCAGATGATGTAGGTTCTTGGAATAGCCCCTTCCAGGGGCAAGTCAAAGCCGCCTTCTAAGAAGGCGGATTCTTTACTTATGGCTTGTTGTTTCTAACACTTTTATTTGATTTTCGATTTGCTCGGCTTCAGCGGTCAGCATTGAGTAGGATCTAATATCGCCTTTTCTCTGGGCATGCATAGCTTGTTCAAGCTTGGCGTTATATTGCTGAGTTAATTTTTTTAAGGGATTTTTCTTAAATATTGAGAACATGGCCATTTCTATTGGATTGGGTATTTGGACTTATATACGTAGGCAATGGGATTTAAGTTTTACTTTTTGAAATTAAAAAATCCCACAATCTCACAATCCTCAATTCCACAGCCATCGGCCTCAGTAAGGCTGAGGCCTTATCTTACATTTGCAGCAAACTAATGGGTTGCTATGTCTTATTTAGCTTACAACCCATTGAAAATATTTTAAATCTTAAACTGACCAACGAGCTTACCTAGGTTAATACCTTCCTGTGACACGGTTTGGCTGACTCTGGCAGCATCTTCGCTGGAATGGAGTAACTCATTCACTATCTCTTGGATGGCGAACACATTACGGTTGATTTCTTCGGTTACAGAGCTTTGTTCCGTGGCCGCCGTCGCAATTTGGGTGCTCATGTCGTTAATTGCCGTGACCGCCGATGTCACTGAACCAAGGCTTTCAGAAATTGCACGGGAAGAGTCTACCGAGCGCACGCAGCTTTGCTGACTTTCTTCCATCGTTTTTACTGCCAGTGCGACAAGCTTGTGCAGTTCAGTTAGCATCTCATTGATTTCCAAAGTGCTTGATTGCGTTCTGCTCGCTAAGTTACGCACTTCATCGGCCACCACGGCAAAGCCTCGGCCCTGTTCTCCGGCGCGGGCCGCTTCGATGGCTGCATTTAATGCCAATAGGTTAGTTTGCTCAGCAATACCGCCAATCACTGACAGCACGTTGTTGATTTTTTTAGACTGTTCGCTCAAGGATTGAATGCTGCCCGCCGCATTGTTGATTTGCGCCATGAGTGCAGAAATTTCTTCTAAAGAAGCATCGACGCAGCGCTGGGCATTGGCTACATCGCCAGTGGCAGCGTGAGTCGCTTCAGCCACTTGCGTGGTATTTTGCGCTACTTCGCTGGCGGTGGCTGACATTTCAGTAATAGCGGTAACCACTTGATCGGTTTCATTGTTATGGCTGATGAGTTGGCTCGACATGACTTTGGTTTGATCGTGAATCGCGTTGGCGGCGGTTTTAACTTTAGCCGTCGCGTTTGCCACATCACCTATGATGGTTTGGAGTTTATCGACAAACAGGTTAAAGGATTGGCCTAGTTGTGCAATTTCATCTTCACCTTTCACAGTGAGGCGTTTAGTTAAATCGCCTTCGCCTTTGGCGATATCGTTTAAGTTGTCCGCCATATTTTTAATTGGCGCGACCATACGTTGGGCGGTGATCAGAATAACAACGGTAGTAATCGCGGCGAGTAACAGCGCAATTAACAGAATGGCATAGGATTTTTCGATCATCTGCTCAGTGACCGTCGCACGATAATCCTCAACGACAGTGTCAATATCATCGATATAGACTCCCGTGCCTAGCATCCAGTCTGTGCCAGGGATCATCATGGAGTAACCGATTTTTTCAATTTGCTCATTGGTATTGGGTTTTTGAAAGTAGAACGAGAAGTTACCGTCCCCTTTTTTAGCGGCATCGAGTAAACCGACAATGATTTTAGTGCCGCGGGGATCTGTCATATCAATTTTATTTTGCCCTTCGAGGTTGGGCATGACGGCATGGAACAGGTTTTTACCCTGGGAGTCGTAAATAAAGAAGTAACCAGAACTGCCAAAACGGATATCACGGAGCGCTTGGTTTACATTGCCATTTTCTTTTAAAGACAACTGATACTGCACTATTCCTGCGGCAATTTCGGTGGCTTCTTTTATTTGTGTTTTACGTTCACCGATGAGCTTAGTTCTAAAGGTCGTCACTTCATCTGCAAGGGCGTCTTTTTCGACATAATAAGAAACTGTCATGAGTACGAACAAAGTAAAAATTAAAGGGAATAACGACAACAGCAGTAATTTATTACGTAGGCTGAAATTAGGCATGCTTGACGACTCCATGATGAACATCTCTTTTATTGCAAGGCAGTATAACTAATTTCCCGCATTCTTAAGTGTTTAAGTTAACAAAAATGTAATGGAAATCGATAAAATGCGCGCTGTTGATTTATTCCAAAATTGTTAACTATGCTGTGAATCTAGGCCTTTCTTTTGATCTTTATCAACACTATATGGGCCCAATGAGTTCACTATATTAGCTAAAATTGATGCAAAATTAGCTAGAGCTGGTGCAGCCTGGTGTAGATAGTGGCGAACAGTAAGGGCAGGGTTGTGACGAATGAAAAGTTGATCCTAACGCTGAAAATCTGCATTACTGTAGGCATTTGTCTTATTGCGTTGGGCATCTACTTACATAACTTTAATGAAACCGTTGAGGCGATGGGCGTGCAAGGGATTATTCTCAGTGCCATGTGTGTTGCCTTTGGCATGGCCTTGTCATTACCGACTAAGATGTATTTAACCTTCCTGTTGGTTAAGCGCGAAACTGAAAAACATCCATAATGTGTTTTTGCACAGAGTGTTACTCTGCGACTCATTGGTTTCCTCGCCTTCTTGATACTCAATCTAAGTACTCGCTTAACCCTGCTATTCAACCCACCAAGCTCAGCCGCAAATGGCCTGATTATGGTTTTTAACATAATTAACCCAAGACTAATGGGCCAAAAACACCGATAATTCCCCCTTAATGACTCATTACCAATGACGCGACTTGGTCGATGGGCTGCTACAGACTCGCATATTTAGTGGAAATCATATTCAATGGAAATCAAAGTTAATTTTCTCGACAATCTTAGACTTGAAGCCAAGTTTGATGATTTTACCGTGACCGCCGATCAGCCAATCCGCTACAAAGGTGATGGTTCTGCCCCTAGTCCGTTTGACTATTTCTTAGCGTCGTCAGCCCTGTGTGCGGCCTATTTCGTGAAGGTATATTGCAAAGCCCGTGATATTCCAACGGATAACATTAGACTGTCGCAGAATAATATTGTTGATCCAGAAGATCGCTACAATCAGATTTTCCAAATTCAAGTTGAGTTACCCGAAGATATTTCGGAGAAAGATCGCGAAGGTATTTTGCGCTCGATTGACCGTTGTACGGTTAAAAAAGTGGTGCAAACTGGCCCAGAATTTAAAATTGAAACCGTTGAGAACCTAGATTCAGACGCCAATGCCATGTTAATGGGTCAGCCTAATGGCGCATCGAGCACCTTTATTCTGGGTAAAGATCTGCCGCTGGAGCAGACTATTGCCAATATGACGGGCATGCTCGCCGATCTTGGAATGAAAATTGAGATCTCATCATGGCGCAATATCGTGCCGAACGTGTGGTCACTGCACATTCGTGATGCGGCTTCGCCAATGTGTTTCACCAATGGTAAAGGCGCGACCAAAGAAAGCGCGCTGTGCTCGGCACTCGGCGAGTTTATTGAGCGTCTGAATAACAACTTTTTTTATAATGATCAATTCTTCGGGACTGAAATCGCCAATAGCGAATTTGTGCATTATCCCAATGAAAAGTGGTTTGCGTTAGAGGAAGATGATGCGCTGCCAGCGGGTATTCTCGATGACTATTGTCTAGAGATTTATAACCCAGACGACGAGCTGTGCGGCTCGCACTTGATTGATACTAACTCAGGGAATATTAAGCGCGGTATCTGTGCGATTCCTTACACCCGTAAATCTGACGGTGAAACGGTTTACTTCCCGTCGAACCTGATTGAAAACCTGTTCTTAAGCAATGGTATGAGTGCGGGTAATAACCTGCAAGAAGCCCATGTGCAGTGCTTGTCAGAGATTTTTGAGCGTGCTGTAAAACGCCAAATCATTGAGCAAGAAATTGTCCTGCCCGATGTGCCTATGTCTGTACTAGAAAAGTACCCAAGCATCCTCGCGGGCATTAACGGCTTAGAAGAGCAAGGTTTCCCAGTTGTGGTTAAAGATGCCTCACTCGGCGGCCAGTTCCCAGTGATGTGCGTCACCCTGATGAACCCGAAAACCGGCGGAGTATTCGCCTCCTTTGGCGCGCACCCAAGCTTTGAAGTGGCGTTAGAGCGCAGCCTAACTGAATTGCTGCAAGGCCGTAGCTTTGAAGGCTTAAACGATGTGCCAAAACCGACCTTTAACAGCATGGCGGTCAGCGAGCCAGAAAACTTTGTTGAGCACTTTATTGATTCAACAGGAGTGATTTCATGGCGCTTCTTTAGCAGTAAATTTGATTATGAATTCTGCGAATGGGATTTTTCTGGCACCAGCGAAGAAGAAGCCGACGGCCTGTTTGGGATCTTAGAAGCGTTAGGTAAAGAGGTGTATATCGCCGAGTTTACCGATTTAGGCGCATCGGCGTGTCGTATTTTAGTTCCTGATTATTCTGAGATTTATCCAGTTGATGACTTGATTTGGGATAACACCAACAAGGCGCTGGCGTACCGTGAAGATATCTTAAATCTGCATTCGTTAAGCACTAAGCAATTGGCTAATTTGGTCAACCGTTTAGAAGAAAGCCAACTCGATAACTACACGGATATTCGCACCTTAATCGGCATTGTATTTGATGAAAATACTGTGTGGGGAAAACTGACGATTATTGAGCTTAAGATCCTGATTTATTTGGCACTCGGTGCACACGAAGACGCGATTGAGCTGGTCGGTGAGTTCCTACAGTTTAACGACAATACCGTTAAACGTGGCCTGTTCTACCAAGCCATGAATGCTGTGCTGGAAGTGACCTTAGATGAAGAGTTAGAACTTGATGATTTTATCCATAACTTCAACCGTATGTTCGGTAAAGAAGTGATGGATAATGTCGTTGGCTCGGTCACAGGTAAAGTGCGTTTTTATGGTTTAACTAAAACCAGCATGCAGCTCGAAGGTATTGAGCCGCATTTAAGATTGATTGAAAGCTATAAGAAGCTGCATCAAGCCCGTAAAGCTGCGAAAGACCTGAATTAATTCTGTTATTTGGCATTAGCTTAATGTGTTTAAAAGCGAACCTTTTGGTTCGCTTTTTTGTTTGTTGCTCTTTTGATTCGCGCTTCTTATGAGCACTTGTGGCTATCACTTATTAAGGACGCTTGTTATTGCTATGTGTGGTTTGAAATGTTCAGTCCACTCAGGCTGTATTTGATATAACTCGATTTTTGCCGTTACGTTTAGCTTGATACAAGGCGGCATCAGCCCGCTTAAGCGTTTCTTCATAGGACTTATCCAATGGTTCGATAGAAGCGACTCCAATGCTTACGGTAGCAAACAAGCCATTGACCGCATATTTTTGCAGTTCAGTGTAAAAGCAATCGCAGAGGTATTCTGCAAATTCAACCGCTTGCGAATGCTCTACCCCAGGTAGGGCAATCACAAATTCATCGCCACCAAAACGATACGCGCTATCGGTTTTTCTAAATTGAGTTCGGCAGGTTTCGGCAACTGCGATGATGATTTGATCGCCTGCATAGTGACCCAACTGATCATTGATGGACTTTAAGTGGTCTAAATCGAGGATCAAGATTGAGGTGGGAATACGGTGGCGCTGAAATATATCGAATTGGAAGGTTAAATCACGTTCTAAGCGGCGACGGTTATAAAGCCCTGTCAGTTGATCGGTATCGCTTAGTTGACGAAGTTGCAGTTCAAGCTCATGCCGCTTGGAAATATTACTGGCGACCCAAAGCACCACTGGCTCATCATCAACCAGAAAGTCTAGTGCTTGAATGCGTCCCTCAAACCAAATGGGTTGTTCGGGGCCTATATCGGGTAAGCCTTTGACATCTTTATTGCTCAATTCATATTCTTTGATCAGTAATTTTCGGCTGGTTAATGCACTTTCGATAACCTGTAAAAAGTAATTGAGTTTATCAGCCTTTAACACATCGTTAAGATACAAGCCGATTAGGCCGCTACCATCGTGGTAATAACGGTCATCTTTACCACCGAAGACGGCAATGTATTTACCACTTTTTGACAGAACAAAAGTAGGATCAGGAAGTGCATCAAGGACTAAAGCCATTTCTTCTATTTTGATCATCGATTAAAATCCCTGTGGAAAATCACCCAACCTTAAGTCCGCTTGTCCAAGTTATCATAGATAAACTACTCTTTGGCGCTTTAGCCGCGAATGCATCCTGCGAACTCATTACAATTTAGCCGCTTTTGTGGGTAACAACAAACCATAACAATATGCCGTACAATTTATTTGTCGTCGCGATTTTACCAAGGCATCAGAGCGTTTGATGGCGCAGAGTTGTATCCCTGTTGAGGCTTAAAACCTAAGCCTTGCTATCGTATCGAGTCAGTCGTGATGTCTTGAACTTTAGCGTTTGTGCTTATGTTCAAAAAGCTTCATTGCGGTGTTTAGTAGACAGATGATTTTCGAGTAGAATCTAGGGCCTTAATTGTGGTTTTAATTTTACACTGGGATTTATAATGCATACTGCAGATGATTTTATTGAACATTTAGCGCTAGAGCAGCATGTTGAAGGCGGTTATTACCGCTCATCCTATCGTTCAGAAACGGTATTTGATCAGACTCGGGCATTATGGAGCAGTATCTATTTTTTGCTGCGTACGGGAGAGGTTTCCCATTTCCATCGTCTGACAGCTGATGAAATGTGGTATTTCCATGCGGGGCAATCGCTGACGATTTACATGATTGATCCTGATGGGGTGCTAACGACGGCGCAATTAGGGCTTAATTTAGCTGCGGGCGAGCGGCCACAGTTTTTAGTCCCTAAGGGCTGTATCTTTGGTTCAGCCATGAATCAAGATGGTTTTTCATTAGTGGGCTGTATGGTATCGCCCGGTTTTACCTTTGATGATTTTGAGCTGTTTAGCCAACAAACTTTGTTAGCCCAATATCCACAGCATAGTGACATCATCCAACGTCTGAGCCGTTAGGGAAGCGTCAAAGTCAGTTAAATTTAGCTAGTTGATTTGTTAAATGGTAACTTGGTTGACATTGCCTCATTCGGCTAAACCAAGGTTGCTCTGAGTCATTAAATTTGACTCAATAGTAAGATATCCCCGCGACAAGGCTTGTCTATTGGCGTTTAACCACGTAAAACATGCTTTTTGGCGTACCTCTATGTACCAAGTGTTATGGAGTAATTGAATTTGGAACACTTAGTGTGGGAGCTCGATCCTGTATTAATCTCGTTTATGGGACTAAAAATACATTGGTATGGAGTCCTGTTTGCTGTTGCTATTACTGCTGGTTTTCAGGTGATGAAGCGGATTTATATCAAGGAAAATCTTGATCTTGAGTCCCTTGATAATTTACTGATTTATTGTGTGGTTGGCATTATTGTGGGTGCGCGTTTGGCCCATTGTATGTTCTACGATCCGACTTATTACTTTGCTCATCCGCTTAAGATCCTGGCGATTTGGGAAGGCGGACTCGCCAGCCACGGTGGTGGTTTAGGCGCGATTTTGGCCTTGTATTATTACCAACGTAAAGTGAAGCTACCCTTCCTGTTTTTGTTGGACAGACTCGCGATCGCCACCGCCATTTTTGGCTTTTTTGTGCGTATGGCAAACTTCGCCAACTCAGAAATTTTAGGCGATCCTACGACTCAACCTTGGGGCATTATATTTGCCCGTGTCGACATGTTGCCAAGACATCCAGCACAGCTCTATGAGGCTTTCGCTTATTTAGCTATCTTTATTGGTCTGTATGCTTTGTATCAATACACGCAGATTAAACAAAGACATGGGGCTATTTTCGGCCTGTTTCTGGTGTCGGTGTTTAGTGCGCGAATTGCGATTGAGTCGATTAAAGTTAGCCAAGCGGCTTACTCTGAAACTTTCTTAAGTGCGGGACAACTTCTGAGCTTACCGTTTTTAGCCGTAGGTATAGTTTTGTTGTTCTTGGCGTATCGAAAGAAAACCGTTTAAATCTGAATATCAAACGATTAAAAAAGGCTTTCTATCTAGATAGAAAGCCTTTTTTATGAATGAATTAATCATCAAGTATGACGTTAGGCTGTCTTCACTATATTGGTCACCTGCACCATGGCATCCCGAGCGGAACGGCTCACGCCTGAGAGTTGGAAGAAACCATGGATGACGCCAAGATAACGACGGCAGTGGGCATTTACGCCAGCCTCTAATAGATTCCTAAATAGCTGTTCACCTTCATCGACGAGTGGATCGAATTCGGCGGTGATGATATGGGTTTCGGGTAAGCCTGCTAAGTCATCACGGCGTAGTGGACTGGCTTCGGCATCGGTTCTGGGGTGCCAATCTAAATACAGATCGAAACCTGTTAGCAAGGTGTCGCGGGTGATGATGTATTTCTCGCCATTGTCGCTATAGCTTTGGCTCTTCGCGGTGGCATCGAGCATAGGATAGATAAGCACTTGTTTGTGTGGCAACCATTGCCCTTTGGCTTTTAAACGCAGGCAAGTGACTAGGGCTAAATGGCCGCCGGCGCTGTCGCCCATTAGGGTGATCTTAGTGTTATCACCGCCCCATTGGTGGCAATGTTGATAGATGACTTCTGCTGCATGGCAGGCATCGTCGTGGGCAGCGGGATAAACATGTTCTGGGGCGAGGCGATAGCGAACGGCGATCACCAGTGCGCCAGAATCATTGGCGAGTTTTCGCAGTTGTTGATTATGGGTTTCAACGCCGCCACTGACAAAACAGCCACCATGGTAGTAAATGACGATAGGTAAATTGTCTGCCGCCGAGGGTTTAAACAGAGTTAATTCTGCGCCATCGATGGAAATTGCGCGCACCTCGAACACCTCTTCAGGCTCACCTGCGAGTACAGTGCTGGCAATATAACCTTGTCTACGTTGCTCAATACTTTGCTCTCGCACTGATGGGCAACCCGCCGCGATAAACTCGCTAACCAATTGCTTAATTCCCTCTTCTAAATAGAGTTGGCTCATTTAATACTCCCTCAATTTTTAGTGCGCTCGGCTGTTCTGCAATGGGCTGAGTTTATCGGCAGCTTAATTGAATTGGTAGCCTAGATTCACACTCAGCCATGAGCTCTATCATGATTGCGGAAATTAACTTTGGTATTAACTTAGTAATGAATACGGTTGCAGTCGGCATCTTTTTCACTATTACAGATTGAGTTGTAGGGTGTCTTGTAAGAAAATTACCAACTTAATTGACTGTCAGGCTTAATGCGCTTAAATGTCCGCCTGATTGTGCGTTAGATAGCACTTTGATGTCTATTTGTGAAAGTGGGTTTCAGTCTCTTGGCTAAAATATAAGTTGCCAAGATGCTGTTTGAGCGACACATTGAGCCAGCGATCACACTCGTTATTCGTTCTCTATTTGCAGGAATCTTTCGTGGCAAAAGCACCCAAAACATTGCAACAGCGCATGGGCATAGTTGCCCTGACGTGGCCGATTTTTATCGAGACCTTGTTGCAATCTCTGCTTGGGATCAGCGATATCTTTATGCTGAGCCATTATTCCGATAATGCGGTTGCCGCGGTGGGACTCACGACTCAGCTGATGTTCTTCATGATGGTCATGTCCATGATGGTGAGTACGGGCGCGAGTATTTTGATTAGTCAAAGCAATGGGGCAGGCCAACCACAGCAGGCTGTAGATATCGGGGTGGCGAGTGTCGTATTGAGTTTGGTATTAGCCTTAGTCATGGGCGCATCTATGTTCTTTGGTGCTAAGGGCATTATCGGCTTATTTGCGCTTGAGCACGATGTGGCTGGTTTTGGATATGACTATTTAGTGATTTGCGGCAGCTTGAGCATAGGGCTAGTGATGAACATTGCCTTCGCTGCTATTTTGCGTAGTTACGGTTTTACCCGCTCGGCCATGTTAGTCACCTCGAGCACGGGCTTAATGAACGTGATCGGTAATTATATTGCCCTGTATTCACCCTTTGGTTTACCTGTTTATGGAGTAACAGGGGTGGCGATATCGACAGTGACCAGCCAGATCATCGGTGCGTGTATCATGCTGATGGTGATCCGGCATAAGCAAATTCCGCTGCCACTGCACCGACTTAAGCTTTTACCGCGCAGCACTTATTGGAGTGTGATGCGTATTGGCCTGCTCAATGCTGGCGAGATGCTGTCTTACAATGTGGCTCAGATGACCATCATCTACTTTATCAGCCAGATGGGCACTTTATCGCTCACGGCCTACACCTATGGCTTGAACATTAGCCGTTTTATCTATTGTTTTGCAGTCGCACTCGGGCAGGCGACGCAAATTCAGACCGGATACTATGTAGGTAAACAATGGTTCGATGAAATCACTACTCGGGTGCAACGTTACTGTTTGGTGGGCTTTGTCGCTTCACTGACCATAGTATTAGTCTTCTACTGGCAGCGATTCGTTATTGTCGGCTGGTTGAGTGAAAATGAAGAAGTCATCCAACTGACGGCGTTATTACTGGCAGGTTCCATCGCGCTTGAAACAGGGCGAGTGTTTAATCTGGTGATTATCTCGGCGCTCAAGGGCGCGGGTGATGTGGCGTTCCCTGTGCGTATAGGTCTTTTTAGCATGTGGGGTATTGGGGTATTTTTTGCTTGGTTCTTTGGCTTGCATTTAGGTTATGGCGTGCTTGCTGCTTGGCTTGCCGTTGCGGCAGATGAGTGGGTGCGTGGATTGATTATGGTGCACCGTTGGCGCTCGGGTCGCTGGCAGCGTTTTACGCGTATTCCGCCAGTAACCCTAGCTTAAACCGCGCTGATAACAAAAGGTCAGCACTTATTGGTTGCCCCATTTGCCCGATTTCAGTAGTTCATTTTTAAATTGTAGATACCTTGGGTGCCCTTCATCGGTTTCGATTTCCATAGTGCTATAAGGGGCAAAAATAGCCCCTGGAATTTGGCATCCTCTAGTAAGAACGTCCTCTAATGAGGGCATAAAACATTCTTTAATCGGGTCAAAATGGATTTTATAACTGGCATAGCCGCGCGTAATAAATCTATCGGTTATGGTTTTGAATAGCAGTCCAAAAGGTGTGTCGAGCGTCTCCGGCGTGGAGTAATAAAAGCCTTGTCCGTACCAGTAGAGTAATAAGGCGGTACCTGCATCGCAGAGTGGATGTTCGATAATCGCCCTGACCATGTTTGGGTCATGATCGTCCCAATTCAAGTTCCCCGCGACAAAATGCAATTCCTCCATACTTTGTAAGTCACTGATACAGGTGATTTGTGTCGCCGCTTTGCCAAAGTAGGTACTGTCTTGATGTAAAAAGTCGTAATCGGGATCGGCGAGTAATTTGGCGAGTTGTTGTTGATTGGCAAAACAGCCAAATTCTGCGCATTCATAGGCGCGAATAAATTGTTCCTGGGAGAGTAATTTAGCCAAGGGAATCCTTTCTTTTTATAGAAAATACAGTTTATAAAAAATACAACGCTAGCCTTTACGTAGTAAAAGGCTGACATAGAAGAAAAGGAGCGTAAAACGTTACGCTTGCTGTTGCAGCAGAGTACGGCACAGCTTAATAAAGTCCGATGAAGTGACGATACCGAGCACTTTTTTATCGGCATCGACGACGGGCAAGCAGCCGAGTTTGTTTTCAATAAAATATTCCACCACCACAGTTAAGGGCTCGTCGGCGGTGAGATGCTGATACTCTTTATCCATCACTGTCGTGATTGGCGTGTATCGCTCTTTACGTTCGAGCGCGCCTTGGCCGTATTTGTTTAGCATAGACATCACGCTGGCGATCATTTTTTTATGGGTGAGTACGCCAACGAGGGTGCCATCAATTTCAGAAATCACGGGTAAGTGGCGTACGCCACGGGTTTGCATCAGATGGTGGGCATCTTTCAAACTGGCGCCATCGCTGATGCAGATGACTTGATCACTCATAATATCGCTGACTTTCATTGTATAAATTCCTTTTCTTGCCATTCTCTGGCGTGCATTTCACACGCTGCGTTAGCCTGCACCGATGTTAGCAGCTTCTCTGTAAGCTACGCCAGTCCTGCACAAATAAAGTACGCTATCCAGTATAAGTGTTTGAATTGATAGATATCATAAAAGGCTGACAAAGATGTCACAAATATGTAACAGTGATATCTCACAATCGTGGTCTTATTAGACCTCATACCAGTGAAGCCTTATCTAACAAGGAATAATAATAATGAATCGTACCGTAACTCGTCGTGATTTTTTGGCTATGTCGGCCAAAGGTGTTGGTGTTGCTGTGATCTCTTACGGCTTGATGGGCTGTAGTGATAGTAATGATGATAATTCTGTACCCGCGCAATTTTTACATGGAATTGCCAGTGGCGATCCGGCAGTCGATGCCGTGATCCTCTGGACCCGTGTCACGCCTGAGTCTGAGGGCGATGTAAAAGTGAGTTGGCAAGTGGCAAGCGATGCGGCCTTTAGTCAATTAGTGACCACAGGTGAGACTGTCACTAATGCGAGCCGTGACTACACGGTTAAGATTGATGCCCGTGGTTTACGTGCCGGACAAACCTACTTTTATCGCTTTATGACGGGTGATAAAACCTCAGTTGTGGGTAAAACCCGCACTCTGCCTGAGGGTGACGTTAGCTCAGTCAAATTAGCCGTGATGTCCTGTGCTAACTTTCCTGCCGGTTATTTTAACGTCTATGAGTTAGCGGCGGCGCAGGATGATTTAGATGCTGTGGTGCATTTAGGCGATTACATCTATGAATATGCCCGCGGTGGTTATGCCAGTGAGCATGCTGCCGAATTGGGGCGTGAAGTGTTACCCGCCAATGAGTTGCTGACGTTGAGTGATTACCGCACTCGCCATGGTCAGTACCATACCGATGCGAGTCTGCAAAAGTTACACGCGAAAGTGCCTTTTATTACAGTGTGGGATGATCATGAAGTGGCCAATGATACTTGGCGTGATAGTGCCGAGAATCAC
This sequence comes from Shewanella sp. SM73, assembly GCF_025653795.1. Taxonomy (NCBI): domain Bacteria; kingdom Pseudomonadati; phylum Pseudomonadota; class Gammaproteobacteria; order Alteromonadales; family Shewanellaceae; genus Shewanella; species Shewanella sp. SM73. The sequence continues at coordinate 184,111 of NZ_JAKKRY010000002.1, read as the reverse complement.
AACGAAGGCGAAGGGGATTTTGCAGTTCGTAAAGAAGCGGCACTACAAGCTTATTTCGAGTGGTTGCCGATTCGCCCATGGCGTGAAGGGAACCATGAAGAGATTTACCGCAGCTTCAGTTACGGCAATCTCGTCGATCTGCATATGCTGGATACTCGCGTATTAGCCCGTGATAAGCAGCTCGATTATGCCGATTATATGGATCCGACAACGGGTTCGTTTGCGGGTGAGCGTTTCCTTGCCGATGTCACTTCGACCACTCGCACTATGCTGGGGTTGACGCAATTATTATGGTTGCAGGGCACATTGCTACAGTCGACAGGCAAGTGGCAAGTACTGGGGCAGCAGGTATTAATGGGTAAGATGTCATTGCCGGCGGCGATTGCCACTCAGCAGATGAGCATTCCCCAATTTGCCATGTTAGGTGCGTTAGCTAAGTTAGCGGCCCGTGCGGCGGCAAATGATCCCACACTGACTGCCCAAGAGCTGCAATATCTTCAAGCTAATCAAGCCCTATTAACCCCAGAAGTTATTGCACTGCTGCAATTACCTGCAATCCCGTACAACTTAGATGCTTGGGATGGTTATGCCTATGAGCGTGAAGTGATTTTAGGTACGGCTAAATCGAAAAATCTCAATCTAGTTGTGATCGCGGGTGACACCCATAATGCATGGGCAAACGAGCTTAAAGACGTGAATGGCGATACCGTTGGGGTGGAGTTCGCGACCAGCTCAGTGTCTTCACCAGGTCTTGAGTATTATTTGAATCTGCCAGCGGAGCAGATCCCCGCGACCGAGGCGGCGATCGTCGAGTTAGTGCCAGATCTTAAGTACGCTAACTTAAGAGATCGAGGCTTTATGACACTCACCTTTACCGCTGATGAGGTGCGCAGCGACTGGCATTATGTGGATACCATTTTGTCGAAGGATTTCCAAGTTGCAACGGCCCGTGGTTATAGTGCTAAGACAAAAGTAGGCGAGCATGTGATTACGCCTATCGTTTAATGCGGTATTGTTCGCTTGTTTATCGGCCACCTTAGGGTGGCCTTTTTGTTGCTTTTGGCTTTAAAAGGCAAAATAAATGTCTGTTGTCACGCAAGTTCTTACTATTACTGCAGCACATCGCATTTTTTTGGTATAAAATTCGCTCCCAAAATTCGGCGGCTGCCTACACTTGCTAAGGCAAAGCTGTTCTAGTGTTTTGGGAACCTTTACCCGCCGAACAGACCTTACAGGGGTCATAAGCTTTAACGACCTAAGAATAAAATCAATGTGATGGGGACTGTGTCATGTCAGAAAAGTATTTTGTTACCGCGCAGCAATTGCTGGAAGATTCATTTTTATTAGCTTCGCAAGTGTATGAGAGTGGCTTTCGTCCGCAATTTATCGTGGGTATTTGGCGTGGCGGTGCTCCAATCGGGATCGCGGTACAGGAGTTTTTCGATTTTAAACAAGTTGAAACTGATCACATTGCCGTGCGTACCTCTTCTTATTATGGGATTGGCACCGACAAACAAAGCAAAGAAATCAAAGTTCATGGCCTGCATTACATCGTTGAAAATGCGAACGCGAGTGACGGTTTGTTGATTGTGGATGACGTGTTTGACTCTGGCCGTAGTATTCATGCATTAAAAGAAAAACTCAGCCAACTGATGCGCCTAAATATGCCAACCGATATCCGTATCGCTTGCCCTTATTACAAGCCAAAAAATACCGCAGTGCCTTTAAAACCCGACTATTACATTCATGCCTCTGAAGACTGGTTAGTTTTCCCGCACGAAGTTACAGGTTTAACGCCTGAAGAAATTGCCGAAGGTAAGGGCGATTTAAAGAATATCCAGCACCTGTTTAAATAGCTCGCGGCGAGATATAGATTATTTTCGCAATAAAAAAATGCGTTAACGATTAATCGTTAACGCATTTTTTTTTCTATATCGATGACTTATAAATCCATACAGTTAGCATAGTAAGTCACTGTGGCGGGCCAGTCGGAGAACACTCCAATCACGCCGACATCTTTCGCCAGTACATCAAGTAATTCAAAGGTATCGCCTTCGTTATCTATCGCTTCGGTAATGCTTTGATAGTAAAAGCCGCCGCCATTTTTTAATAAACCAGATCGCTCCAGCGACCAAGTGATGATCTTAAGCCCTGCGCCTTTGGCGGCCTTAGCGTATTCCGAAGGAATGATCTTTTTGTCCGCATCTAAGGCGACTAATACCCAGAGTGGCGGCGCAATAATTTCGACGCCTTGGGTCTTTAAATCCGCCATTGATGGTGACCAAGTGGCTGAGTTCTGCGGATCAAAGGCGCTGTTATAATCGTATCTGTCATCGAGAAACACAGCTTGCTTCGCAAATTCAGGTGCGTTGGCGACCCAATATTTGATGTCATCTAAAATAAATGACTGGGGGAATACTTGCGAAACATCGACGCCCGCCGCCGTGTATTCATCCAACATTTTTTGCGCGTAATCCTGCTGAGTAAAACCATCGAAGGGCATAGATACGCTGGCGGCTTTTAGCTCAGGCGTCATCTTCACACCGGCTTTTTTAAACATTTCAATACTTTCTGCGTGGGTCATCAAGGTGCCATTGCCAGCATAAAGATCGGTGCGCCAGCTTGGGGTACCATTGATGAATTCGGCCGCAGTGGTCGCTTTCGGATTGTTGCCTTCCATCTTACCCTTGAGAGTTTTAAATTCGGCGAGGGTGATATCGCTAGTGCAACAGGTTGCCGATGCGCTGACGCCATTGGCGGCATCAGCAGGAGTGAATGGGCTCGAACATTTATTGGCAAGTTCGGGTATGGCTAAAATGTTGGTCGTGCTGGCAAGATCGCACTGTGAGTGGCGGCACACTAAGGCTTTATCGGCGGTGAAGGTGACATCACACTCGACTATGCCTGCGCCCGAATCGATAGCCGCTTGGTAGGATTCCTTTGTATGCTCAGGGAATTTCATTGGTGCGCCACGGTGACCGATAGAAAATTCGCTGCGATAAAAACTGTCAGTGGTGCATTGTTCTAAGCGGGTTTTAAGTGTGCTGTCTTGCATTTGACGTACGAGGAATAAGGGTCTTTCTCCCACTTGAGCAGGAACGGATTTGCTGGTGGGTGGCGTGACTGCGGCGTTATCATCGTCATTATTGCAACCGGCTAATAAAGCGCTCGTGGCAATTAACAGGCCGAGTGAGAGCGACGAAATAGGGCGTAGTTTCATCAGATTTACCTATGAGTAATGATGTAAATTATTAATATTAATCAGAAACTCTAAAGTGTTAATGTGACTGAAAAAGCCTATTTGTATGACATAAACAAGAATATATACCGTTTGCACGACGATTATCTAAGGCACGCTAGCTTGCGATAAACTGCCTTCGACAGAGGACGGTCGGGATATATGCACAGTGTTGCTTTAGATGTGAGCATTGACTCCACTGGGCGAGTCGATGAAACTGGCATGAATATTTTCATCTGGGCGATCTTTCTGGGCCGAAATCAAGTACACTGCGCTCCTTTTGTTTTATGATGAGCGTTTGGTTCGCTTGATAAGACAAACGTGACAAGCATCATTTAGGAAATAGAGCAGAATGAGCAAGGGCAAAAAATACGATTTTCGCGTGACACAGGGCGACAACGGTTGGAAAACTGAAATCACTCGTCGCATGACATCAACTAAAACAGTTGTGTCTAAGAGCCATGATGGCTTTGCGACTGAAGCCGAAGCGCAAGCTTGGGGCTTAACTGAATTACAAGTGTTTTTAGGCACGTTAACTGAGCGCAATAAACGTCGTTCAGAGAAACAAGCTAAAGCAAAATTAGCCGCTGCATTAGCGGCTGAAGCGGCAACTGATGCCGAAGATCTTGACGAAGATGATTTCGACGAAGAGTAACACTCATTCGTTTAACCTTGTCTTATCAAGCCAGTGTGACTGTTAGGGCGCGCATAACGCGTTCTGAAACGTCACTCTGGCGATGAACAGCAAAAGGCAGATCTTAAGATCTGCCTTTTGTGATTTTGTCGCTCGCGAAACTGTGCATATCAATTCATTTCATCCTATTTCCTCGTTTATCTTCATACACTCTGTTCGGCTGGACTGATCTACTGATGCTGTCATTAGCTTGTTTTTATCGCATTTAGCCGGGATTACGTACCCTATACCATTAATAATTAACGATAACTATTATCATTTGATTTACTTAGATGCTGCTCTGTGCTCATATGTAAGGAATTCGAACGCACGTTTAACTTTATCAAGGTAAGGGAACTCCTATGAAACTACTTCAATCTAGTTTATTGCTGTGTTTGTCGGCTTCGGCAACCCTGAGTTATGGCCAAGCCTTAGATGGAGAGGCGTTACGCTTACTACAAGCGTCGCTAAAGGATTCGACTTTGGATGCACAAGCGCAGTTAACCAATACTAAGCGGGCATTGGCGTTAGATTTAAGCCATCAATATGCGCAGCTTGCGCCTATCTTACAGACTGAAATAAACCAGTATCAGTTGGCAGTAAATGCCGATGACATTCTGTCTCAGCATAGGCTCAATGATAATGTGATCACCAAAGCCGATGCGTCGATTCGCCGAGTGAAGGGCTTAAGTGCCAAAGCAGATTCTCTGGTGCAAGTGCGTCTGGCGGATGAAACCATGTTAACCCCATGGCAGCAAGGTGAGTCTCCTCTATTTGCCTATGAGCCCGATGGTGACGAGCGTCAGTGGGATTATATTGAAGCCTTTGATATTCATGGACAAGTGCATCAATTAGACGTGTATAACCTGCCGCAGCAACCAGTGTTTGTGGTCGGTATCGATAGCAAAAAAGCCTTTGTGGCTGGCTTAGAGGTGATGCGGGCGACATTTGCCGAGGCGCAGTCAGCGAGAAAAGAGGGCGCGCTACTGAGCCGTGCACAAACACAGGCGGTGGCAGATAAGCCGATTTCAACCACAGTGATCAAACAAATATCCTTGAAGGATGACCATGAGCCGTGGATTTCTGGTCGTGCCGAAATTTACGGCATAGTGACAGGGGTTGATCCAAGCCGTGAAGAGCCTGTGCTCGATATCGTCGAAATGCCCTATTTAGATTATGCGGATACGACTTATTATCCGAATCAAATCATCATCCATTGGGAGCGTTATCGTTGGGCGGCTGCGGACATGATCTTAATGGAGCATGACGATGGTACTAACTATAAAGTGTTGGCCACTAAGCTGTTGGAAGCGGCGGAGCAGATCTTAAAGTCGATCCCCGATCCAGAAGCTCAGGGTTATGCGCTGATCCCGCAAATCACCAATGGTATTTTAAGTGTGATGCCGGATGCTTGGTTCACCAATGACGATGACTTTGTCGACGTGTATTACACTTTACAGGAAGGGGTTGAATATCCTAACTTGAACGGCGCTAACGGTAATGCGATGACGAGTTTTGCTCCATTAGTCATCCAACCAAGACCATGATGGATTAGTGCGGCTAAATGCAATGGCTGAAATGTAAAAGCGGATCCTAAGATCCGCTTTTTTTATTGACTAACTTAAGGTGAGGCTAGGCCATTCCTTTAAGCTTTTAACTTGAAACTGCCTTGCATAATCGCCCAGTGACCTGGGAAGCTGCAGAAGAATTGGTAGGCTTCGGTAGCGCTCATACCGGCAGTGCTAAAGGTGATAGACGTTGATTCGCCACCGCCCACTAAATCTGTGTGTGCGATAACGCGCGTATCACCCGCTTTGACATAGGCTGCATCAGGACCTGCACTCATACCTTCGGTCGCTACGGCTGACATATCGGCTGCCTTAGTTAATACCCAGTTATGGCCCATCGCTGCTTTTGGCAAAGTGCCTGAGTGGGTTAAGGTTAAGGTCACTTCTTTACAGCTTGCAGGTACAGACAGCTCTTTAGTGTCAAATTGCATTGCATCAGTGGCGGCAATTTTCAGTTCACATTCGTTGGCACTCGCTTGGCTAGCGAATAATAATCCTAGGCCGATTAGGCTAGTGCTGGTCACGTTACGTAAAGCTGTGCTTTTTGCTTTCATCTGGTACTTCCTTATTTGAACAAGGGTAGCCGAGCCGTTTTGACTCGGACATGCACCTGCCAGCATAAGCAATCTTCATTAAATGGGAATGAAATCAGCGTGTAAATTATGTATATGCAACTTTAGGTTGAAAGCTTGCATCGTTATTGGCGGCAAAATTGTTAGCGGTAAACATAGGTGAGTACTTATTTGGAGTGAACTAAGTACTCAGGAACTATTATTTATGTGTTTGATTTATAAATTATAATTTTTTGTTCTAACGCAGGGCGTCTACTTCAGAACGTCTTACGTTTTTAGTACGAAAGCTCCTGTCGATAGGGAATCGCACGTTGTGCGCCTGGGCGAGTGACAGTAATGGCACTGGCTGCATTGGCAAATCCCACGGCTGCAGCAATCGACATGCCCTCGCTTAAGCCCACAACTAAGGCGCCATTGAAGGTATCCCCTGCGGCGACTGTGTCTATGGCCTGCACTTCAAACGCAGGTATTAGCCCATTAAAACCTGGGCTGCTGATAAATGCGCCACGGCTACCTAAGGTAATGACCACAATCTTTACTCCCTGCTGGTGGAGAAGTTGCGCTGCCATGTGTGCATCATCAATATGGTTGATCTCAACTCCCGTTAAGGCTTCTGCTTCGGTTTCATTGGGGGTAATAATATCTACCCACTTGAGTACATCTTGGCCAAGTGCCGTCGCTGGAGCAGGATTTAGTACAGTCGTCACGCCAAGATTCTTGGCTATTTGCAGCGCCTTTGCCACTGTGGCAGCGGGCGTTTCCAATTGTGCTAACAAGTACTCCGCATTAGCAAACAGAGCGTAATGAGCTTCTAAGTCATCGGGTGAAAGGCTGGCGTTGGCACCTGCGGCAACGCCAATCGTATTCTCACCGTTATCACCGATAAAAATCATGGCAGTGCCTGTGCTCAGTCCGGCTATTTGGCGGATCCCTTCCGCACTGATGCCATCTTTCATCCAGCTTTGACGCATATCATCGCCGATACTGTCTTGGCCGAGGTGGCAGATAAAATCAGTGCGTGAACCTGATTTGGCTAAGCGCGCGCAGGCGACGGCTTGATTGGCCCCTTTGCCGCCCTGTTCGAGGCGGTAATCTCGGCTCATTAAGGTTTGCCCTGCAGCGGGCAGGTACTCAAATTTCATCACATGGTCGGCATTTGCACTGCCGATAACGAGTATCTGGCTCATAGAAGACTCACTGTCATTTTTATCTGCGATTGAGATAAGTTGCATCATAGACGCGTAAACTGTCTACCAGTAAATCGACAAAGCCTTGCCTATCGATCCCAAACAGCACAGTCGCATTGGCGGCTTTACCTGTTAACTGATAGCGATCGACCACTGTCATGCCTAAGGTCAACTCACTTTGGGTTTCAATACTTACCCAGCAATCTTGCGCCTCAAATAGCTCAGGTTTAAGCAACCAAGCGATAGTGCAGGGGTCGTGCAATGGCGCACCAATAAAGCCCCATTTAGGATCTCTGTGGTAAATCATAAAGAAATCCAATAATTCGGCGACGCACTGAGCAATTGGATTTTGAATCGCGCGAATGCGTTCTATGTCTTCATCCATGATTTGTGCCTGATGAGTCACATCGAGCCCACACATAGTGATGGGAATACCGGATTTAAAGACAATATCGGCGGCTTCGGGGTCGACAAAAATATTAAACTCGGCGGCTGGGGTCCAATTACCGACACCGGCTGCACCGCCCATTAGCACTATGCGTTCGATCTTGGCGTGTAATTCGCTATGACTCGCCAGTAAAAGGGCGATGTTAGTCAGCGGCCCTGTGGGAATTAAGGTTACTGGCTGATGACTTTGGCGAATTTGCTGCGCCATTAATTCAACTGCGGTAATGGCTTGAGGACTAAAACTTGGATTAGGCAATGCAGGGCCGTCGAGTCCGGTTTCACCATGGACATTGTCGGCAATGATTAATTCGCGGGCTAATGGCTTGGCGGCGCCGCCAGCGACAGGAATATCACTGCGATTTAATAAGGTTAAGATCCGCAGGGCATTATTGAGCGTTTTATCCGGCGTTTGGTTGCCGGCACTAGTGGTGACGGCCAGTGGAACCAGCTCTGGATGGGCGAGAGCTAAAATGAGCGCAATGGCGTCGTCATGGCCGGGATCGCAATCCAGAATAATAGGGCGAGTCATACTGTTACTCCTTTAAACAGCGGTGATGGGGGCTTAGAATAGCATGCCATCAGTTAGGCGCTAGCCTGTGTAGGGGACTTGCAGAGTAAACTGTGAGCATTTTCGTCTTTTTATCAACAAGCTGCTAGAATTCTGCCCATTTTTGACATTAGGCGATGTTAGGTCAATCCATTCTCGCTCTGTCCGCTGCACAACATTGAATGACATCTCCAAGCAAATATAAGGAAATAAGTAATGCTCACTCATCGAATCACTTGGCCTAAGGTTTTACTCGTGGGCATGGTTGCCATGCAGATCTCTGGCTGTAGCGATCCTCAACCTATGGCCGTTGTGGAAAGTAATAACGAGTCATTGCTACAGTTTGATAACGGTAAACTCATCCAATTTAAGGAAAATCCGAGTCCACAGTATCGCCATATTCTTTGTGATTTACCCGCAGTCGAGACTGTGGTCACCAACAGTTCGGCCTTTGCGGCGTTAACAAAATCCGGTGAGGTGATCACTTGGGGTGACAGTTATGCTGGCGGTGATAGCCGCGAGGTGACGGAGCAGCTTAAGCGAGTTAAGCAAATCGTCCCAGTTAAGGACGGGTTTGCCGCGCTACGTCAAGATGGCACTGTGGTGTACTGGGGCAATGCGGGGAAATATAGCCTCGACAAAGCCCTGCAAAACCGCATGACCAATATTACCAAGTTGTTCGCTAATCAAGAGGCCATTGCGGCCCTTGATGCTAATGGCAAGGTGCATACTTGGGGTTATGGCCCCTACGGCGGCAATAGCTTACATGTACAGGATCAATTAGTTGATGTTGTCGATATCTTTGCCAGAGGTCGCAGTTTTGTCGCCCTCAAAAAAGAGGGCAGTGCTGTGATTTGGGGGCAGGTTGAAGAGTCGACCAATATGAAAAAGTTACTCCCGCAGCTTACGGATGTAGCGAAGATCGAATATTTTCAACACACCTATGCCGCCTTGAAAAAGGACGGCACTGTGGTGAGTTGGGGTTGGCGCAGTGATGCTTACTCGATCCGCAGTGCTTTAAAGGATGTGGCGAGTATGACGGCAAACAATTGTGCCTTTGCGATTTTAAGCCCTACGGGGGATGCGCATTTTTGGGGCGATGGGATTAACTGTGGTGTCGATTGGATTAAAAAAACCGATATCACAGGGGTAAAAGAGATTATCAGCATCGGCTCAGGCTTTTTATTACTGCGGGATAAGGCCGTGCCGCAAATTGTGGCCGACGATACTGATTACGCTCATATGTTTGGGTTTCACTATGCCCAAGACATTCTTGATAAATATTGGCAGGAAGGCAGCGTCATTACTCGAGGGCCTGCCTCCTTTGTGTTTACGCGTCCCGATGGCAAAGTGGTGCCTGTTGGTTATCGCGCCAACCGTGATAATGTGGAAAAGTTAATGGCACGTATTCCGCGACTCACTTGGTTAGATGGCGCAGATGACGGTTATGTTGGCATCAGCGAAAAGGGGGAGCTGGTCTCTTGGTCGATGAATTTGCCCATGTTCGACAAGTCGCCAGTGCAACCTGCTGACTCGTTAGTGATTAAACCGCTGGATTTTACCCCCGTTGCCCAATGTGAAACCCCTGAGCAGCGTCAGGCGATTTTGAGCAAAGATAGACCAAAACCTGCGGCAAAAAACTGGGATGGCGTTTTCTAGCTCATGTGAGTTTTCTCGCTAATCTGAGATTAATGGACTTTCATCCGTATAGACGTCTATAATGCGCGCGCTCAGGTCTGATATGCCCTGAGCCTTGTTGGGCGTTAACAGGTTGTACGCCCTTTGAACCTAATTTTGAGTCAACCTTCTGTGGTGCTTGCGATGATAGCGTCGTGAGATAATCGGGAAGCCAGTGAAATTCTGGCACTGCCCCCGCAACGGTAAAAGGTGAGAGACGACCGCGTTTGATTGGTGTGTTCAAGAGTGAACCCGAAAGTCAGAATGTGAAAGGTCAGTCTCGCGTTAATCTAACTTTAATGGATTAACATAGCCTAAGTCCGGAGACCGGCCCTAAAGGTGTTTTTGAGATTTCGGTGGGCAGATCTCAAAATGCGATAATCACCGTCAGTATTTACGACTGAATTAACGGTATCGTGGCGTCAATGCCCCGTTTTCCTTGCAGGAGTTAAAGGTAAAATGGGAACAAATCCAACAAAAATCGCGCTGCTGATCGGCAGCCTTTGCAGTTTTTCAATTATCGCGCCCGTTATGGCGGTTGACGATACCAGCACAGCTAAAGTTGACGAGCATCTTGTCGTGATCGGCCGTTCTGATAAGACCCCGTTAAATATTGCCGCCAATGTGAATGTGATTGATGCTGCGGCTATTGAAATGAGTGGCGCGACTAATTTGACCGACGTCTTACGCGGTCAAAGCGGTATTCAAATTTCGGATAACAATATTGGAACTAGCTTTGCGATGCGCGGTTTTAGCGCCAGCACTGCCGTTAATAACACGCTGATTTTACTTGATGGTCGTCGTCTCAATAATATCGATATCGCCGCACCTAGCCTTAATGCCATTCCGCTTAATCAAGTGGATCGTATTGAAATTTTATCGGGTAGTGCAGGTGTACTTTATGGCGATCAAGCCGTGGGCGGGGTGATTAATATTGTCACTAAGTCCCCTGAAAATACTGGCGGCAGCGTGCAGTTATCTGGCGGTAGCTTTGATACCTATGAAGGTCGTGGTGATGTGTCTGGCGCGATCAACAAAGATTGGCGTTACTTTTTCACCGGTAGTTACAACCAAGGTGACAACTATCGCCAGCATAATGCCAACGAAACCGGCTCTATTCTTGGCCGCATTCAATATAAAACAGCCACAGACTCCTTCTTTGTTGAAACCAGCTACTACGATAACGATCGTGAAAATCCGGGCTCGCTTACTGAAAAGCAATTTAAAGACGATCCCCGTGCTTCATCAAATAAGGTAGAGTATGCCCACGAGATGACCACTGCGGCGCGAACGGGTTACCAGCATCAGTTTAATCAAAACTGGGCGCTGGCGGCGGATTTAGATTACAGCGATACCTTAGTGTCTTCTCTTAATTGGGGGGCGAACAGCCATAACACACGCTCACTGTTAATGTTTAGCCCTAAAGCGTTAGCGAATTACAGTACGCGTCAAGGCGAGCTAAACCTAGTTACTGGCTTAGATATCAGCCGTGGCAAGGCTGATTTTGACACTATGGCGCGCAGTAATGTGCAGCAAATGCAAAGCGCCTATCTACAAGCTACAGTGCCTTTAAGCCATACTTTAAGTTACGTTGTGGGTGGCCGTTATGCGCGTGTGACCGACGAGTTAGTCGATGGCAATGTCTATCCTAATGGCATGGATTTAGACGAAAATGCCCACGCATTCGAACTGGGTTTAAATTACCGCCCAACTGCGGAGCACAGACTCTATGTGCGCGCTGATGATAACTTCCGTTTTGCCAAAGTGGATGAGCAAGCTTATACATCGCCGGGCGTATTTGGCTTAAAGCCGCAAACAGGCCGTTCCTATGAGGCGGGTTGGGATTGGGCTGTCGCTAGTCAAACCCTGCGAGTCAGCCTATATCGTCTCGATTTAGAGGATGAAATTGTTTATGACTCGAGTGCAGTTAAACCCATAGGTGGAAATTTCAACGGTGCAAACGTAAATGCCGACGCTTCTCGTCGTTATGGCGCGGGTGCCGATTGGGATTGGCAGATCACTAAAGCGCTGCAACTCGGGCTAGAGTATAACTATACCGACGCCGAATTTACCGATGGTGCTAACGATGGCAAAGAGCTGTCTTGGGTGGCAAAACATACTGGGCGCGGTTATGTCAGCATGGATTTTGCTGAGCATTTCCAAGTATTTGCCGAAGCTATCTACACGGGGGATCGTTTTATCGAAGGCGATAACGCTAATCAAGGTGATAAGCTAGCAAGTTACGTGCTTGGTAATTTAGCCTTGAATTATAATCGTGATGCTTGGCTTGCCAGTCTGCGTATCGATAATGTATTCGATAAAGATTATGTCAGTGCAGGTTATTACGGTGGCGATTGGGGGGATAGTTACTATTCTGGTCGAGGCCGTGATATTCGTTTCACTGTGGGCTACCGCTTCTAAATATTAATGAGCTATTTAATAACAAAGCCAGACTCAGTCTGGCTTTTTATTTTTTACGTTGAGTTCAAAGAATAAATTTTAAAATAGGTATAGTCTTGAATATCGTTTTAGTAGAGTGGTTTAATTGTCGTTATCTATAGTGTTAGCGGACAGTCATTACTAAATAGGAGTAATTTATATTTTACTCTGCTGTTTATGGCTGAAATTCTTAGTATTTTAGGTATGATGTGAGCTGTAACCGAATCATCTTATTGTTAATAAACAGGTGTAAAGTGTCTTATGACTGATCTTGAGCAACAGGTTTTTACTCAAGTTAGAGCTATCATAGCGAACGAAGAGCAAGTGATTGGCCGCCGAGGAATTCTAATTCCACTCAAAAAAGCGATCCTTGCTGAAGGCGACATTCGTAATGTGATTGACATTATCTCGAGCGATCCCGCATTGGCAGCGCACATGCTTATGCGCAGTAATTCCGCGCAGGCTGCTGTAGTGGAAAATCACAAAACTCGCTCGTTGAAAGAAGCTTTGATCCGCTTAGGTCAAGTTAATATCTATCGCTACGCCTTTACGTTCTATTTAAAAGAACGCCTCGATGAACTGCCACAGCCCTATAAAAAGTTGGTCCAAGGTTATTGGAAGCTGACTGAAGATATTGCAACGGATGCGGTAGATAGCTTAGCGGATATGGAAGGTGTGGAGGTTGATGCTGACGAAGTGCAAACCTTAGCTCTGTTCAGTGTGTTCGGCCAAATTATCGCACTGACCGCATTTGCCTATTTAAATGCTAATGCCGAACAGTCATTTCCTTTAAGTGTGATTAAGTCATTGATTGATAATCAACAACAGACCTTAACCATCGAAGCGTTCGAGGCGTTAGATCTCGATCAGGATCTGCGTCAAGAATTTATGATCGCCCATAATTTGCGTCAGACCCGTAATCCTAATTCATCAGGGTTGATACTGCGCCGTGTCTTGTCTATGCGTGGATTGTTGATGAATCCGCTGTAATTTGTCGATGCTATGAAATAGTCATTTGACTCAATAAACAAGCCTGCATTCGCAGGCTTTTTTACTCAATGTCACCCGCATTAATTCGTCTTCTGCTGGCGGGATAAACCTTCCCTCGCCACCAGTTGTAACCAATTTTGGATCAATGCAGAGTTAGCACTGTGGCGGCGATAGGCACCAAATAGCGGTCGTTTCAGACCTTCTTGGCCGAGTTTTACCGTAGCGAGACTCAGTCCATGTCCTTCATTAATCGACCAACTTGGCAGTGCGGCTATGCCGTCTTTACAGGCGATGCGTTGCAATAACATCATGGTTAAATCACAGGTTTTTTGCTCGCCTGCCTCTATGCCCGCAGGTTCTAAAAAGTGGCGATAAATATCTAAACGTGTCAACGGCACTGGATAACTGATAATAGGCAAGTGTGCTAATTGCTTAGGGGTGACATAGGCTTCTTTTGCTAGAGGATGATCTTTTGCAACCACTAGCTTCACTTCAAAATCAAACAAATGCTGGTAGGCGAGTGAATGCCCAGGCACAGGATCTGAGGTTAATACAATATCCAGTTCACCTATTTCTAAGGCATTGAGCGAGTCGAATAGGTGACGGCTCGACAAGTCTAACTCGGCTGCCGGATGATCTTGCCTAAATTGCTCCATTACAGGCATTAACCAGCGAAAACAGCTATGGCACTCAATGCCGACACGCAACTGATTGGTTTCGGTTTCCAGCCCATTCTTCAAATCTGTCTCGGTTTCTAACACCTTAGGCAAAATCTCTTCGGCCAGATGCAGCAGGCGTGCACCTTCTTGGGTGAATGACAGTGGCTTACTCTTACGCACAAAAATGGGCGAGTTAATCCTTTGCTCCAACTCCTTAATTTGGTGTGAGAGGGCGGATTGAGTGACAAAACGTTTTTTGGCTGCGCCCGCCAAACTGCCGCTTTCTTTCAGGGCCATTAATGTTCGCAGGTGTCTTAGTTCGATCATGTTCACTCCAAGTGAATTTCGCTCATGTTGTGCTTGAAATCAATTCGGTTGCTGGGATAGAGACTAACACAATAAACTTCTAGACGTCCAGACGCCCATTGTTATTTATCAAGGCTGAAGTGCTGAAAAGTGCCAAGAGAAAACAATCTGGTGGGTGCAAGTGCCGAATGTGGCTTATCTCAAATAAAGGAAGATAGAGTATGCAATTAAATAGTCTTGGGTTTCCCCGTATTGGGCGTCGTCGTGAATTGAAATTTGCCTTAGAAAAATACTGGCGTGGTGAGAGCACTCAAGCGGAATTACGTGAAGTGGCGAGTGAACTTCGCCGTACCCATTGGCAGTGGCAAGCTGCTGCTGGCATTGAGCAAGTTCCCGTAGGTGATTTTGCCTTTTATGATCAAGTGCTGACCTTAAGCGCGACTTTAAATGCCATTCCTGAGCGCCATCGTGGTGAAGGGGCAATCGAACTAGATACTTTATTCCGTGTTGCCCGCGGCAGAGCGCCAACGGGTCAAGATGCGCCAGCCTCTGAAATGACCAAGTATTTCAATACTAACTATCACTATCTGGTACCTGAGCTCAGCCAAAACCAAGAGTTTTCGATTGCCTATGAGCAGTTCTTTGATGAAGTCAGCGAAGCGCAGTCCTTAGGTTATAAAGCAAAACCTGTGCTACTCGGCCCTGTTAGCTACTTGTTCCTTGCTAAAACCGTGGGCCAAGAGTTTGATAAGTTAAGCTTATTACCCAATTTATTAGCTGCTTATGCTGACATTTTGGCGCGTTTTGCTGCTCAGGGAGTGCATTGGGTACAGCTCGATGAGCCCATTCTCGCATTGGAATTGGATGGCGAATGGCAAGCGGCGATCACTGAGGCGTATCAAGCCCTCAGCATTACGAAGGTGAAGATCCTTCTTACCAGTTATTACGGCGGTATCGCACACCATCAAGCGCTGGTATCGGCCTTGCCGGTCGCGGGGTTGCATGTCGATTTAGTCACAGCGCCGGATCAATTGGCAGTCTTTGCCAATGCGCTTGGTCAAGATCAAATTCTGTCGGCGGGTGTGGTCAATGGCCGCAACGTGTGGGCGGCAGAGGTGGATTTGATTGCCGAACGTATAGGCGCGGTTGCCCGTGATCTCGGAGATCGCTTGTGGATCGGTACTTCTTGCTCACTCCTGCACAGCCCTGTGGATTTAGAGGTGGAAGCCACGCTTGAGCCCGCGCTGCGTCAACAACTCGCGTTTGCGAAGCAGAAATTACTCGAACTGGCCAATGTGCGCCAATTGCTACTGGCACCTGAATCGGTCGCGGCAAAAGAGATTGTGCAAACCTGTTTGGCGCGCCGTGAGGCGAAAGCGCAGGCCGCCGACAGTCAAGTGATTGCCCGCGTTGCCGCGTTGACATCTGCCGATTATGAGCGCGTCAGTGATTTCAGCGTACGCCAAGCAGTGCAGCAGCAGAAATACCGTTTACCTCTGTTGCCGACCACCACCATTGGCTCCTTCCCACAAACACCAGCAATCCGTGGACTACGCAGTCGTTGGCGCAAGGGCGATCTGAGTGATGCACAATATACAGAGCAATTACAACAAGTCACCCGCGATACTATCGACCGCCAGCTTAAACTCGGTATCGATGTACTGGTTCATGGTGAGGCCGAGCGCAACGATATGGTGGAATATTTTGGTGAGCAGCTTGCGGGCGTTGGCTTTACCAAAAATGGTTGGGTGCAAAGTTATGGTTCACGCTGTGTTAAGCCACCGTTGATCTATGGTGATGTTAGTCGTCCAAATGCGATGACGGTTGATTGGGCCGAGTTTGCCCAAAGTCTCACCGACAAGCCTGTAAAAGGCATGCTGACTGGCCCTGTGACGATTCTGCATTGGTCATTCGCCCGTGAAGATATCGGCCGCGATGTGATTGCGACTCAGCTGGCGCTGGCGATTCGTGATGAAGTGGTGGCATTACAAAATGCCGGTATTGGCATTATACAAATCGATGAGCCCGCCTTCCGTGAAGGTCTGCCATTAAAACAAAGTGAGTGGCAAACCTATTTAGATTGGGCGGTTAATGCCTTTAAACTCAGCGCTGCTGGCGTGACTGATGAGACTCAAATCCACACCCACATGTGTTACAGCGAGTTTAACGACACGATTGCTGCGATTGCCGCCATGGATGCCGATGTGATTACTATCGAGACTTCGCGTTCACGGATGGAGTTACTCAACGCCTTTGAAGATTTTGAATATCCAAATGAAATTGGCCCAGGAGTGTATGACATTCATTCGCCAAACACCCCAAGTGTGGAGGCCATGGTGCACTTAATCGAGAAAGCGGCGCAAAAAGTGCCCGTACGTCAGCTATGGGTTAATCCAGATTGCGGCCTAAAAACCCGTACTTGGGATGAAGTTGAACCCGCACTGAAAAACATGGTCGATGCCACGCGAGAACTACGTCGCCGCCTTGGTTAATATTATGCTTGAGTGAAATATTTTTTTACTGCGTTTATTGAGTTAGTAACAGCGGATGCTTATGCATCCGTTGTTTATTGCTTGCCGATTGACTTAAGCATCTCGCGGTAAGCCTTTTTCGATAATGCGCACCATGCGCTCGGTTTTGCGGCGGGCTTTTTGTTGTTCAGTTGTGGTGCTTTCAGCAAGGCGCGATTGCTGGGCATTAAGCGCCCATTCAATATGCTCACGCACTATCTCATCGATATCTTCGCTGTGATTGCGGGCGTTAAGTGCGGCAATAATGCTTGGGCTTGCGGGAGCGTTACCCAGTGCTACTGCAATATTACGTAGCCAACGTTTATGTCCAATGCGACGAATGGCGCTGCCTTCAGTTTGTTTAAGAAACTCGGCCTCGCTCCAAGCAAAAAGGCTGAGAAGGTCAGGTTGCTTTAACTGCGGACGAATATGAAAGTCAGTTTCTTCAGTCAGCGGCGCTTGGCGATTGATGGGACACGCGAGTTGGCAATCATCGCAGCCATAGATGCGATTGCCCATGAGTGGCCTAAATTCTTCGGGAATAGCGCCCTGCAGTTCAATGGTGAGATAGGAAATACAGCGTCTGCCATCGACCACATAAGGTTCTACGATTGCACCCGTTGGGCAGGAGGTGATGCAGGCGACACAAGTGTTACAGCCTTCTTGAATGGGAATATCCACAGGTAGAGGCAAATTGATCAGTAGTTCACCTAAAAAGAACCAACTGCCAGCCTCATGGTTGAGTATGAGTGAGTGTTTACCTGTCCAGCCTATGCCGGCTTTTTCGGCTAAGGGGCGCTCAAGTACTGGCGCTGAGTCAACAAAGGGGCGAAAGTCAGCTGCATCGAAACCGAGAGCAACTAACTCCGCACTGATTTGATCTCCGAGCTTTTTAAGCCGAGCGCGGATCAACTTGTGGTAGTCGCGACCTCCTGCATAACGGGAAATATAACCTAAGTTGGGATCGGTGAGATTCGTTGCAAAGCCAGCTTCGGGTGGTAAATAGTCCATCCGTACGGAGATCACCCGCACTGTGCCCGGATGCAGTTCTTGCGGGCGAGCGCGCATCATGCCATGGGTAGCCATATAGGCCATTTCGCCATGAAAACCTTTGTCTAGCCATGCTTGGAGTTTGGCTTCTTCAGCGGTTAAATCCGTATCGCAAATGCCAACCTGCGCAAATCCGAGTGCTTTTCCCCACGTTTTAATTTGCAGAGCGAGCCGCGACAGCATGCTGGCATAGGATTGGCTGGGGGTTTGATTGGCTAAAGTTGACATGAATTGATGGCAGCGAGGCTCTTGGCTAGGTGGCAATATGATAGCAGTTTTCACTTATTGAGGACGAGTTTACTCAGAAGGGGGCGTGAGGCGATATTTTCTTTGGGGTATTTGTTTATTTGCAGTTGGGATTGAGTCTATGATTAGGTCTAATGTTTATCGTTTGGTATTCGTATGCTGAGTGCGTTTCCCCTTAGGGCGTGTTTTCTTGCGATGAGCTTATTAGGCCTGATGCCTAATCTTGTTTTTGCGGCGCCTGACAAGTTGAAATTGGTGACCGAAGCTTGGCCTCCCATGAGTTACGAGCAAAATGGTGTGCCGCAAGGTTTTGCGGTGGACTTAGTCAATACTTTGCAATCAAGACTGGGTCAGAGTGAAAAAATTGATGTGTTACCTTGGGCTCGGGCGTATTCGATTGCCAATACCTCAGCGAACGTTTTACTTTTTGCTACGTCAATTAATGATGAGCGAGCTGAGCAGTTTGATTTTATCGGTCCTATTGCGACCAGCAAAATTGCATTGTACGCAAGGGCGGCAGATCCCATCGCTCTCGATCAACTTGCTGAACTTCAATCGACAGATATTGTGGGGGTTTATCGGGAATCGGCGGGTGCGCAGTTGCTACAACAAGCGGGCGTGGATAATTTGCTGGTGGCGAGTTTTCCACAGCAATCGGCGAAACAGTTGCTGTTTTCTCGAATTCGTTTTTGGTGCCAGGCGGATCTTGCGGTAAAGCAGATACTCGAAGAAGTGGATGCGAGTGAGACAGATATCCGCCAAGTGTTTGTAGTATCGGAGATTAATCTCTATTTAGCTTTTTCTAAAGGGACATCGGCGGCAACCGTTATCAGTTGGCAAACAGAGCTTGAGAAAATGAAAGACTCAGGTGAATTTAGTCGTTTGTATCAGACATGGTTTGGCACTTTGCCACCGCCATTACAACATCAAGTGTTTTGGCATAAGGCCGTTTAATTCTCTCTTAAAGCCTCATTCTTGGCTGATTTCACACAATTTCTGCCCGCATTTTTAGCCTCATAAAGAGCATTGTCGGCCCGCTTTAGCAAGGTGGCAAAATCTTTATCTTGATATGCATCTTCAGTATTATTTTGTGGTTCTAAAGTGGCGACACCAGCGCTAACGGTCAATTTGAGTTCTGCTGGTAAATTCTGTGCGCTAAGGCAGCTAATATGGTTCTGCAATTGATGCGCCAGCGCTAACGCACCTGTGGCATCAGTGTTAGGCAATAGGATTAAAAACTCTTCACCACCGATGCGGCCAACGAGGTCTTTATTACCCGATAAGGCTCGGCCTGCATTTGCAATGGTCATAAGGGCGCGATCGCCTAATTCATGGCCGAAGCTATCGTTGATTTTTTTGAAGTGATCCGCATCAAAAATAATTACTGAAAAAGGGCTTTGATGTTTTAAGGCTTGCTGAAAATATTTCGCGGCTTGGGCATAAATATGCCGACGATTAGGGAGTTTGGTAAGGTAATCCGTGAGGGCAATAACTTGCAGTTGGCGATTTCTATGTACTTGTTTATAAGCGAATATAGACACTATCGTCAGGATAAAGCCCGCTAGTAATAGGATAATGTGTTGCAGTGATTTGTTCTTTTCGAGTAGCGCGAGCTCTTGTTCTTTAAGGTTTTGGTTTTCAATCAAGCGTTGATTTTCAGATTCAATCCGACTGGTATCAAACTTGACCTTTAATTCTGTCGTATGATGGGAGAGAGAATTGCCATCGACTTTTTTTGTTAGGGTAACAAATTCTTGCAGCGCTCCGTAGGCGGCAGATAAATCATTCATCGCCACATATATGTTACTTTTAAGCTGCAGCAGTTGAGTGAGTCCCCGATTATTCTGCAGAGTGCGAAAGGCTTTTTCCCCTTGCTCAAGTTCGGTAAGCGCCTCTTTATAGCGAGCTTGTTGAAACTTTATATCGGCCATAAAAAGCTTCATGAAGCTGTAATCGGTCAGATCTTTTTCATTAATAACAGTATCGGCTTCGATTAAATACTTTTCGGCTTCGTTTAGACGATTGAGTTTGATTAAGCTGTAGGCAATATTCGTTGCCATAGTTGCTGCCACTTTTTCCTGCTGATGTTCCTTGAAGTATTGATAACTTACTAAGAAATTATCTACGGCCTGTTGATGTTCACCGAGTTCATCTAAGGCAAGGCCAATGTCCGAGTTGACATACATTGCCTGTTCTTGGTTATTGTTTTTTAGATAGAGAGCTTTGAGTTTGGTGTAATAGCGGATTGCACTTTGGGGATCGCCATAACGTCTAAAACTGGTAGCAACATCGGCAAGGTTAATGTTAGCCCAACCGCTTAAATTGAGTGATTCATAGAGATCTTGTGCAGTGACGAGATCGTCTAATGCCGCAGAAAAATCGCCAATATAAGAGTAAAGTGCGCCGCGAATGCTGCGCGAGTCGGCGATTAGCTTAAGGTCTTCATGCTCATAGGCACGTTTAACACTGAGATTATAGCCTTCCATCGCGCCATCCATATCACCACTTAATTGCAGAAACCAAGAGCGGCAGAGCGTGAGGTCGGTAATGAAATGGGGGGAGGCGGTTGGCGGAATATTGCTCAGTGCTTGGTTAGTATTTTTAAGTGCCAGTGCAATAGCTGTGTCGTTTTCTGTATTCTGATCCCAGCATTTAAGCAGTTGCAGCTTTTCATGACGGGTGACATCGTCAGTCGAAATTAGTTTGCTTAATAACACTAGATTGCTTTCGATTTCTTCACGGGTCATAGGGACGCCGCTTTCAAATCTTGCAAATATTTTATCAACCTGAGTCTTTTCTTCTGCCATAGCGTTGCTGAGCGGCAGTAGAAGCAGCAATAAGGAGAATGATAAATACCTAAGTTGATGTAGCAAAAAAGATTCCTGTTCGCATTAAAATCAATAGCTAATTATTAGCTTAGCATAACTTGTTTGTTCATTTTTAATATAGATGTATAGCAATTTTGCATTCGGTTAATGATCAAGGTATAAACTCCGCCTTGGTTATTATCCCACAAAGGAATCACCCTTGAAGAAATTACTCTGTGCTGCATTATTCATGATGAGTGGCACTAGTTGGGCAGGCTCAGATTTAGAAACCTCTGGCGATGTATTGCATTTATTATTACCCGCTACTGCGATGGGTGCGACCTTGTTTTATGAAGAGGGTTATGATGGTAGTTGGCAGTTAATTCAGGCAGCGGTGTCGAGTCGGTTAATTGTTGAAGGTCTTAAGTATGGTGTGAGTAAAGACAGGCCAGACGATAGTGGCGATGATTCGTTTCCATCGGGTCATACCTCAGACAGCTTTATGGCGGCGACGTTTATTCAGCAGCGCTATGGTTGGCAATATGGTTTACCTGCCTATGTTGCCGCATCTTATGTTGGCTATACCCGAGTGGCGAGTGACCAACATTACCTCGAGGATGTGTTAGCTGGCGCGGCGATTGGCGCGCTAGCGGGTTGGTATTTTACTCAACCCTATGAGGGGATTACAGTTACGCCGATTGCGGGTAACGGCGTTTATGGTTTATATGTGAGTGGCCAGTTTTAAGTCTATTTTTGGGATGCGAATCGAGATTTTTATGAGTGAATTATCAGCTGTTTACCGTGAAACTGCCGAGCAGATTTCTTACAATGTTGCGAATAAAGTGTTACCAATGGCGAAATTACCGGGTGACTTATTAGCAGCGTACCAAGGTTTGTGTGCCGAACTGTTGGAAGACAGGGAAGGTAAATTTAGCCAAGCTTGGGCATCTTTACCTGCCAGTGCGCGTAATCTAATGGAACAAGCCGCATTCCACGGTTTCTATATCGCGAATGCTTGGTTGCAATTGAGTCGTGTCGCCCAAGAAATTTCTGAGCAAGCCGATACCGATAGTGCAATCCAAGAGCAAGAATATAATGGCATTTTTACGCGTTTAGCCGATGAATCGCTCAAAGAAAGCCTACGTAAGTTGAAGAAAGCGCGTACCGATCGCGCTTTGCTCAATAGCTTTAAACAGGTGATGGCGCCTTAGTTTTTATTGAAATAAGCGCTGAGTCTGAAAATCAAAAAGCCCGTCACTTTGCAATGACGGGCTTTTTGTTGGCACAAACGCTTAGCTAAAGCTGCTTTGCCACGACTTAAGTCGCGGCAACGCTATCTATGCTTAGAACGAAGTGCGTTTGTAACGGCGATATTCTGGACTCCAGAAATTGCCTTCAATCGACTGCTGTAAGATCTCATCGCTCATTGGCAGCGTTAACCCTTGTTCAACTGCGACTTTACCTACGGCGAAAGCAATATGCTTACTCACCGCATGGATATCTTCCAGTTTAGGCAGTAGTGGACCTGTACCATTGATTGCCAGTGGCGAACATTCGGCAAGTGCGCGACTTGAAGCCATTAGCATGGCATCGGATACGTGACGTGCGCCAGAAGCTAATACGCCTAAGCCAATACCTGGGAAGATAAAGCTGTTGTTGCACTGGGCAATTTCATAGGTTTCACCATCGACAACCACAGGCTCGAATGGGCTGCCCGTAGCGACGAGTGCTTGACCTGAGGTCCAATGCAAAATGTCCTTCGGTGTCGCTTCTACGCGGCTGGTGGGGTTCGACATAGGGAAAATAATCGGGCGAGCACAATGGCTGTGCATAGCGCGGATGATTTCTTCGGTGAAGAGACCCGGAACGCCAGATACCCCAATCAGCACTGTCGGCTTGGCGTTGTTAACCACATCGAGCAGTGAAATATTGTCGCTGAAATTGCTCCAATTTTGGATGTTGGTGCATTTCTGCGCCAATTTTTGCTGGAATGGCAACAGGTTAGGCATGTTGTCCAGCAATAAGCCCCAACGGTCAACCATACACACTTGAGTGCGAGCTTGCTCGTCGCTGATCCCTTCAGACACCATTTGTGCCACGATAGCTTCGGCAATACCGCAACCGGCACTACCAGCACCGAGGAAGGCGATACGTTGTTGATTCAATTCAGTGCCGGCAGCCTTACACGCGGCGAGCAAGCAACCAACGGCAACCGCAGCAGTGCCTTGAATATCATCGTTAAAGCAGCAATAGCGATCCTTATAACGCTCTAGGATCGGCATGGCATTCTTTTGGGCAAAGTCTTCGAACTGGATCAAAGTGTCTGGCCAACGCACATGTACAGCTTGCATAAAGGCTTCGATAAACTCGGCATATTCTTCGCCACCGATGCGTGGATGGCGCCAACCCATATACATAGGATCTTCTAACAACTGCGGATTATCTGTGCCTACATCTAAGGTAATAGGCAGGGTATAAGCCGGACTGATACCGCCACAGCTAGTGTAGAGTGACAGCTTACCGATAGGGATCCCCATGCCGCCAATACCTTGATCGCCAAGGCCTAAAATACGTTCACCATCAGTGACTACGATAATTTTAACTTTTTGACGAGTCGAGTTATTGAGGATGTCATCGATCCTATCTTTGTTTGGATAGGAGATAAACAAACCACGGTTGCGGCGATAGTTTTTCGAGAAACGTTCACAAGCTAAACCTACCGTCGGCGTATAGATGATGGGCATCATCTCGCTGATGTTATTTTGCACTAAACGATAAAATAAGGTCTCGTTTGTGTCTTGGATATTACGTAGGTAAATATGCTTGTCTAAGTCGTTATTGAAACTTCTAAATTGATCGTAGGCGCGAGAAGCCTGCTCCTCAATCGTTTCAATGGCATAGGGGACTAAGCCTTCGAGGTTAAAGAAAATACGCTCTTCTTCAGAAAATGCACTGCCCTTGTTAATCAGTGGGGCTTCAAGAATGGCAGGTCCTGCAAACGGAAGATAGAGGGGGCGTTTATTATCGTCCATGGGTAACCTTTTGAGTTATTGTTTAAGTGGTCAATACGTGCTGTAAGTCACGTAAGGTTATCATGAAATGTGATCTTTGTTGTCCGTGGAACGAGGTATTTGTGGTTTTTTTTGCAGCAGTAAAAAAGTCAGCTGTTTTAAACAGGATTTCTGAGGTTGTTGAGATGGAATTGTTAAGGTCTTGTTTATATCCAAACAAGCTCAGGTGTAGATAAAAACGGATATAAAAAAACGCAGCCTAAGCTGCGTTTTATGTCATAAGTTTAGCGTTATACGCCGCGATACTTAAGTGATAAGCCGCGGATAAAGTTACGCAGTATTTGATCGCCACACTCTTTAAAATTCTTGTGGTCTGGATTGCGGAACAGGGCGCTTAGCTCTGATTTTGACATTTGCACTTCGGCTAAAGCCAAAGCTGCTACTATGTCTTCTTCACGCATTTCGAGGGCAACTCTCAGTTTTTTAAAGATGAGGTTGTTGTTTAAACGTGAAACGGGCGCTGGAATTTCTGCACCTTCACGTAGACCGCGCTTCTCTATGATAAGACCATCTAAAAACTGACATAAGGTCGTGTCGTTACAAGCTTTATAACCTTCTTCCTCTTCTTTACGTAGAAGATCAATCATCTCTTCGACAGGCACTTCTCTTCCAGCTTTAGCAAAAATTTTAATCATTTTTGCATTGCTAAAATCAAACACGAAGCGCAAACGGCGCAAAATATCATTATTAATCATGGTCATCTCTTGGCGCGGCTGCGCTGTCTGGTTTAAGAGCCCGCATTATATACCCAAACCACCTTAATTGCAGAATTCAGCGGGAATTTAATGGCAGTTAGTTAAGGCCATTTATTGCTCCGGCATAAACATTCTGGCAATTAACCTTTAATGATGTTGTACCAATAGATAAACAGTGCCGCGAAAATCAGTAGATAAATCAGGCCAAACCAAGAGAGTAGTTTCATCTTAGCGCCGTATCTATCGGCCTCGGGGAGCTGTTTGCTGGTCATTAAGCGGTAATTTAACCAAGCAAAAATGACTGTGGTCATAAAGGCCAAGATCATCACAAACTCGAGTAACGGTAAGAGTGCACCTTTAAAGAAGAGGAGCAGCAATAAGCCAAAGGCACTGATGGCGAGCATGATCCCTGTGAGACGTTTGTCTGAACTGGCCTTTGAGGTGAGTAACTGCCAGCCCATATCTAAGGTACGGCTATAGCCATCAATCACTGTAACTGTTGTGCTGAAAATACACAGAAATGCCACAATACCAATAAGATAACGACTCTCGCCGCCCATCACTTGGCTGTAAAGATTAATCAATTGATTAGCAAACTGCGCGCCGGAATCTGAAAAGTGTTCGCCACTGCCGTGCATCACTAAAGCGCCCAAGGACAAAAACACGATCGCGAGGATCGCGGTGATGATGTAGCCTAAGTTAAAGTCGAGCAGTGCCTGCGCTTTCGTGACCGTCTGGCTTTTTTGTTTTTCGAGCAACCAGAGAGAATTCCAAGCGCTGACTTCAATCGGTGCTGGCATCCAACCCATCATGGCGACCAAAAATCCCACATGGGCCCATTGCCAAGGTGAAGGAGAGACAAAATTGCTCGCTAATGGTTGAGCGTGATCCCAAGCCAAGGCCACGGCAATTAAGGTGGTTAAGGTTAGGGCGAACATGATGATCTTAGTGAGTCTATCAAGCAGTTGATAATGGCCTAAAATCAGTAAAGCCAATGAACTCAGCAATACCAGTAGGGCTAACCAATCGATGGGGAGCGGAATAAATTGGGTCAACATAGCGGCGGTTAACATGCACACCCCTGCTGTACTGGCAATGGCGGCGATCACATTGAGCCCAGTAAACAGCAGTAAGTAACCTCGGCCCTGTTTTTGGTAGCCGTGCAGTAGACTCTCCCCTGTGGCAGCTGTGTAGCGTGCGCCAGCTGCAAAGAAGGGATACTTAAGTAAATTTACCCCAAGAATAACCCAAGCCAGTTGCCAACCAAATTCGGCGCCCGCCCGAGTCGAGGCGACTAAATGGGATGCGCCAATCGCCGCGGCAGCCATAAGAACACCTGGGCCCATGGCTTTAATGCCGAGAGTTAGGTGTGTCATCCAAGAGGATGAAGGAGAAGTTACTGAAGATTCTGTCATGTCGTTATTAAAAATGCCTGTTGAAAATTAATCTGGGGAATCGAATAAGCCCTCATGCTAAAGCCGCGCTAACGCTAAGTGAGTGGCTCAACATTAAAGGTAAAGTGATTGAACTAAAAGTCGTTTTATTCAATTTATCTGTTTAATTTTTGGCTGAGTAAAGTTTCAATGCGTTTTAAGCTTGCAGCCATTTCGACTACGATTTGTAATAGCGTATTATCTGGCTGTGCCGATGGGATTGTTGGGTGCAAGGGTTGGGTAAGCCGTTCTTTTTGTTCTAATACGCGGGCTCTAAATCGAGGCGCATCGACTATGCCGACTAAGCTTATCAATGCGCCTGCGCCCGATTGCCCTGCGGTTTCTACCGTGAGTTTATGCAGACCAAATAGGCGCATAATTGGGCCTTGGATCAATGCCATATCGGTAATTTTGTCCAAAGGCACTGTGTTTTCAGTACGAGTTAATATGCCCCTCCTGACAATAAGTTTATTGCTGGTGAGCTCGGCACTCATATTGCGAATATAGCGGCGAGTCCCCCAGAGCCCGATTGGAAACCAAAGTAATAACAAGGGAATACCTATTATGCTTAGGCTGAAATAGGCGGCGCCTGAAAGCAACCAATACCAACCTAAATGGGTTTCAAACTCTGCTTGATAAATAATCTTGTCTTCCATATTTCTTCCTTTAATTCTGATATTCAAATACTGCGACTTGTCTTGTAGGTTGAATTTTTAGTGCTTAGACCTTCTTTGATTCTCGTATGAGGAAAATACACTGCCTCAAATGTAACAAAAGCTTAACTTTTATTTCTCTGCCATTGACTTTGGTTTGTAACTCATTACCTTGTGTATTGTTAATTTAGGGTTTTCTTATTGTTAAAATAATTTTAATGAGATAAATAAAACAAGGGAAATGTATGAACAGACCTCAGATTCTACCCAGTGCTTGTGCAATCGCAATTGCTATGGCATATGCGCCAACAGTGGCCCATGCTGCCGATAAAGGTGCAGAAAAAGTTGAACGTATTGAAGTAACGGGTTCCCGTATTAAACGTACCGATATTGAAGGCCCTTCCCCTATTCAATCGATCAGTAAAGACGATATTGCCAATATGGGATTTGATAACCTGCAGCAATTACTTGAACGCATGCCTGCCAATGGTGCTGGCGCGTTTTCTACCCGAGGAAACAGCCAAGATTCAACCGCCAACGGCGGCGCATCTATCAGCCTACGTGGTTTAGGCCCAGACGCGACCTTAGTGTTAATTAACGGTCGTCGTGTTGCGGCGAGTGCTTTTGCCGAAGGTATCACTAATTCCTTTGTTGATATCAATAATATTCCGGTATCAGCTATTGAACGTATCGACATACTGAAGGACGGTGCATCGGCTATTTATGGTTCTGATGCGATCGCGGGTGTGGTTAACATTGTTCTGAAAAAAGATATTGAAGGCATTGAGGTCAATCTTGGCTACGGTGATGCTTCAGGCACTGGCTACGATGAAACGACAGCGAATATGGTGTGGGGGATGAAGTCCGATAAGGGCAGTGCTTCCGTTATCCTCGACTATTTCAAAAATGATACTTTAGCTGCGACTGATTTAGGACGTTTTGGTGTTTCAAATCAATCACCTTATGGTGGTGAAGATTTTCGTTCTTCCCGTGGTTTTCCTGGGTATTTCTATGTTGATGGTGTTAAAACTATCGATCCTGCTTGTCCTGCTGATAGTGCAACCGCGAGTGGAAGTTGTTTATTTGAGTACGGCTCATACAATTTTGTTGCGCCGGCTGCGGAGCGCGTAGGGGCTATTGGCCAATTTGACTATCATTTTAATGATGATTTAACAGCATTTTTAGAGTTAGCGGCGCAGCACAATACCTCAATCGCAGGTGGAGCACCGACACCACTTGACGAGGATGCTGGTTTAACTGTACCTGGATCTCACCCGAATAATCCTTGGGGGAAAGATATTGAAATTGGTCGCTTCCGTACGGTTGATGCGGGGGCGCGACGTTGGGATATTGAATCTGATAGTTTACGTTTAGTTGCTGGTTTACGTGGTGTAGTAAAAGAGTGGGATTGGGAAGCTTCTGTTCAAAAAGGTCGCAGTGAGTCGACTCAAACGGGTGATCGCAGCCAAGGCTGGGTAAGAACAGATTATTTGCAACGTGAAATTGATGCGGGTCGTTACAATCCTTTCGGCGGCACGATGAACTCACAAGAGGTCATTGACGCTATTACCACCAGTTTAGTACGCCAAGGTTTGTCAAACATGACATCTTATGCGGCTAACATATCTGGTCAAGCATTTACCTTGGCTGGTCGCGACATTATGATGGCGGCGGGAGCTGAATATCGCGAAGAAGATGTCAGTGATGTGCCCGATGAGCAATTCCAACGTGGATTGATTTTTGGTACTGAAGCTGTCTCTGCGGCAGCATCCCGTGAGCAATATGCCGCTTATATGGAATTATCTATTCCAGTCACGGATAACTTCGAGTTGCAACTCGCTGGTCGATATGATCATTACAGCGATTTTGGTTCAACGACTAACCCTAAAGTTGCCTTTCAATGGGGAGTGACCGACGAGTTAACGGCGCGTGCGTCTTGGTCAACAGGCTTCCGTGCACCCTCGTTAGCGCAGATAGGTCTTGGTCCATCTCGCGAAAGTAGTTTCTTTGTCGATACTTACCGTTGCGCTGCCGATAATGTTGATTGTGAAGCCTTAGATTACAACACTGAATTTGAAGGTAACTCTGAGCTGGATGCTGAAGAATCCGAAACTTGGAACGTCGGTATGATCTGGGCGCCGAGTCAGACGTTTGATGTGGGTTTTGATATCTTTAGCATCACGCAAGACAACAAAATTGATAAACAGCCATTAGGCGATATCTATACTGCAAATTGTAACGATCAAAATAGCACTGTGTGCGAGCGCTTAGCGCCACAGCTAGGTCAAACTTTAGGACCGATCAGTATTATCCATTCAAGCTTTATCAACTTAAGCTCTCAAGATGTACAAGGGATGGATGTCTCTAGTCATTATGGTTTTGAGTTAGATAGCTATGGGGATTTGAAGTTTGGCTTAGAGTACAGCTACTTACATAATTTTGAGAAAGATGGTCTGGATTACACGGGGGAGTATAAGTTTCCTCAACATCGCTGGTTACTCACCACTAACTGGACTATGGATAATTTTGCCGCCAATATTAATTTGAGTTACATCGGTGAATTTGAAGATACCCCAGATCTCAATTTCGATGGTGTACTTGATTTTGAAAGTAATAAGTCTCGTATGATCGACTCTCAATTATTGGTCGACATGTCTGGTACTTATCGCTTCAATGAAATGTTCAAGCTGACACTAGGCGTGAACAACGTATTTGATGAAGAGCCACCATTTGCTATCGGTGACGGTGATACGGATCTCTACGGCTATGTTATTTCAGTACATAATCCTATGGGCCGCTACATTTACACTAAATTCACGATGAACTTCTAACTACCGCTTAGCGTCATTTCATTCGGAATGGTGCGTCATTTATGATGGGTGGTGTGATCTCTAATAAAAAAGGCCAATAATGATATTGGCCTTTATTTTTATAGGGTTAAAACTTGTGACGGTTGAGTTTATAACTGAGTCGCTGCCCACTTTGCGCGACTTTCGCGGCTTTCACTCATTTTGGTCGGTTCACGGAAGGCTTTGTAGGCCTCCACGTCGAGAGCCACTAGGCTGACGTCGACTTCTAGGACCAGTTTGCACTCTTTCTTAATGCGCCAAGCTGCCGTGTTGTACAGCTCAGTAAAAGGCAGTGAACTTAAGAATTCGGGGTTGTATTGTGTGTAAACCGCTTGAGTGGGGTAGACCACGAAGGCTAAGTGACGCTTAGGTTCTTTCTTAAATAGTTCTTCGATACCATCGCAGGTGTTGAGCACTTGCATCTCAATGATGTCATCAATATCAAGCAGTTTCTTTTGCGCCAGATCAGGTGCCAGTTGTTCACCGCTTTCCCAGGCGAGTACATCGGCTTCGCTATGGTTAGTCAGAGCACCAACTTGAGCCGCGCTTAAGCTGAGTGACTGGCGTAAGTAGCTCATTTCGATGGCATTCAAGCCAATGTTCTTAGACATAATCGTGTTCTCAATGCAATAAAAGTAAAATTAGTATTTGATCTTTAACCAGATTTCTTCAACCCATTCCCAAAACGACTCCCAATAGATATCGGTAAAGTCGCCGTTTTTCCAGAAATGTACTTGACCATCTTGGTCGATACAGTAAAAAGCATCACCTTGCTGACAAATGGCAATCATGTCCCTTGGCATACCGATGGACCACGCATAGCAAGTCACTTCGGGCAGGTAGGTGTGCGAGTAGGGATCCGATGCTGTTACTGGCTCTATCGTGCCGTAAATCACATCACTGGCATACAGCAGGTATTCTTTTAGCTCCCTTGGCAATGAAATCAGGATTTGCTCTTCGACTTCGACGAGCTGCTCAAATGTGGGTAATTCGAGTGGTACAGGAACAGTTTCGCTGCGTTCTTGGAGTTGCTCAATAATGTCGTGCATGGCATTTCCTGCTGATAGGGCTATGGCGCGGGATTATATACTTAAAAAGACGTTCGATGCGAGAGAGTGCATTTTTCAGCTTATTTTTAATATGTTTTTTCAGGCACTGTAAAATATAAAAAAAGGCGCTGGCACCTTTACAGATAACCAGCGCAAGAGTGGAAGCTTTTTAGTTAAGCGACTGAGGCTCTTAATAAACTGGCTTCATCAACCCGTTTATAGTTAAGCCATGCCTTGTGGTACAACTTATGTGATTCTTGACGTAATTGGGCAATCTGCGCGAGTTCAAACTCACTTAGTGAACGTTGTTGTTTACGAGCATTGGCCTCAATCCTTTGTACTTTTTCATATACCTTGTGTTCAGGACCATTTTTGATATCAGCGATATCCTGTAGGTGTAACTGCACTTCAGCAATCATGCCTGATTGGGGTAAGCGTACCAGTAGATTGAGATCGCGATAGCCGGAGGCTTTAGGTTCGGCAAAGCGGTTTTTTTGTTTCACAACTTGGGTGTGCTCATTCAAAGTTTGGTAGGCCTGCATCAGATCTTGAATGCTGTCGGTCACAATACTTGCCCTTGCAAGGTCGGTAATTTGGCTGGCATCACCGTTAAATTTTGTGGCCACTTTATCGGCTGCTCTTTGGTAACTCTTTACTGGCGGAACAATCACTTGTGCCTGTGAATAATGGGCAATCTTGGTGAGTAATTGAGCGAGCTCAGCTTGTGCATCATAGGCTTGGTGATGGAGCACGGATAAGTCATTCGAGGATTGATGAGGCGCATCGAAGGTCTGACTGCTGAGTGCATATAGACCTTGTAGGTCATGGCTTGATGCCTGTTTTGCACTGTAATTACCACGTTCTGCTTTACTGTCACTGATGTCGAGAGGATTTGCTACACCAGCGCGGCTCGATAATAAGAGTAGAAAAATAAAAAAGGTACGAAATAACTTAGTCATGCGGCCTACTTCCTTATGGGTGAGTTATTCAGGTCACGCATCCACCATAGGCTTCTATTGCTTAATTAAAGCTGAACCAACCATGAAGACTTGTTCATCTTGCGCATGGGGCTCAGTGGTTTAAGGAAATAAAAATGGCGCCACCTGTAACAGTGAGCGCCATTGTTGGTCAGCTTATGCCGCTGAACAGTGATTTAAATTTGGCTTACCAAATTTTTACGCGTTTCTCTGGTGCGATATACATGGCATCGCCAGGTTTTACATCATATGTAGTGTAGAACTCAGGCATGTTAGATAGTGCACCCAGTGCGCGGAATTCCGCAGGTGAGTGTGGATCGGTCGCTACGCGGTTACGCATGGCTTCTTCTTTGGCTTTTGCGCGCCAAATTTGCGTGAAGCCTATGAAGAAACGTTGATCGCCCGTTAAGCCATCGATAACGGGTGCATCTTTACCGTTAAGCGATTTCTTATAAGCACGATAAGCGATAGTCACACCTGACAAGTCACCAATGTTCTCGCCTAAGGTTAAGCTGCCGTTGACATGCAGATCATCAAACACTGCATAACCATCGTACTGTGCGATTAGTGCTTTGCCGCGAGCAGAGAACTCTTTCAAGTCTTGCTCTGTCCACCAATCACGCATGTTGCCTTCGCCATCGAATTTAGCGCCTTGGTCGTCAAAACCGTGGCCCATTTCGTGGCCGATTACCGCACCAATACCACCGTAGTTGACTGCATCGTCAGCCGCCAAATTGAAGAAGGGTGGTTGCAGAATTGCAGCAGGAAACACGATTTCATTCATGGTTGGGTTGTAGTAAGCGTTAACCGTTTGTGGCGTCATGTGCCATTCGTCTTTATCGATTGGCGCGCCCAGTTTGGCTAATGATTTAGCATGTTCAACTTCGCTGGCACGCATAGCGTTACCGACTAAGTCGTCTGCCTTGATGGTCAGCTTACTGTAATCTTCCCATTTGTTCGGGTAACCGATTTTCGGGTTGAATTTTGCTAATTTATCCGCAGCAGCCACTTTAGTGCTGTCGCTCATCCAAGTTAATTCTTTGATGCTGTCGCCGTAAGCACCACGCAGGTTTTCAACCAGTGCTTGCATACGGTCTTTGGCTTCTGGAGTGAAGTGACGTTTGACATACACTTTACCCACAACTTCACCAAGAACGCCATTGACGGCTGCAACGCCACGCTTCCAACGAGGTTCTTGTTCTTCTTGACCATTTAAGGTTTTAGAGAAGAAAGCGAAGTTTTCATTGTCTAACGCTTCACTTAGATTGCTCGCCGCGTGCGTCAGCACTTGCCATTGCATATAGGTTTTCCAAGTGGCTAACTCAGTCGTTTTTAAAACTTCGTTTAACCCTTGGATATAGCTAGGTTGGTTAACTATGATATCGGTTTGCTTGTCAGCGCCAAGAGCGGCTAAGTAGCCTGCCCAATCGATATCCGGTGCCAGTGTTGGCAGATCTTTGACTTGATATAGATTGTAGGTCTTAGTGCTGTCGCGGTTTTCAACCACATCCCAGTGCTTGGCAGCAATCGCCGTTTCTAAGGCTAAAATAGCTTCAGCACTGGCTTTAGGGTTAGCAAGACCCGCAAGGGTAAACATTTTTTCGATATGGGAGACATATGCCTTACGGATATTAACGAAGCGTTCTGATTCGTTAAAGTAGTAGTCTTTCTCTGGCAGGCTTAGGCCATATTGATAGAGATGCGTTGCGTAACGGCTAGAGTTTTTCGCATCGATATCGATATAAAATGCTATTGGGGTACCCGCGCCAGCGATTTGGCTGTGGGCGAAGTACTTCACTAATTCCTTCTTATCTTTTAAGGCATTAATAGCATCAAATTCGCCTTGGATTGGTGTGACTCCCAGTTTATTGAGTGTCTCAGTATCCATAAATGAACGATATAAATCGGCCACTTTTTGCTCGTCTGTACCAGCGGCGAGATTGGGTGTTGCAGCCACTTCTTCGATAATGGCTTTTACGTCGTCACGTGATTTTTCACGTAAATCGTAGAAAGCGCCAATGCTAGTGCGATCGGCTGGGATCTCAGTGTTTTTTAGCCAAGTGCCGTTAACGTATTTATAGAAATCGTCTTGTGGACGAATCGCTTTATCAAAATTAGCAAATTCAATTCCAGAACCTAGTGCTTGAGTCACTGCCGCTGCGGTGGCTGTTTTAGCAGTTTCAGGTGCTTTAACTTCGGCAGCCTTGTCATTACAGGCAGTCAGGCCTGCGATAAGTGAGGCACACAGTCCCCCAATGAGTACTTTTCTCATGTTGTTTCCTTCGAGTTTATTATTGTGCCCATTATTGGGGCTGTTATTTTGGCAAAATGGGATTGCTTCAGGCGCAATGAACTATGTTAATGCCTTACTAGGAATCGAAACAAGGTCATTACAGTGTTTATCGTGGATTTATCTTGAGTGATATGTAACTAAAGGTTACCAGTTAGCATATTTAAGTCAGTAGCTGCAAAGTTACCGTATGCAGGCCTTTTCAGGTAAGCGAGCACTTCGATTTATCATTTTAAAATAGGGTTAATTCAGTTGCCTAATTAGTTTTGCAGGGTTACCTGCAACCACTGTTTTGGCTGCGACATTTTTAGTCACTACGGCGCCAGCACCGATGACGGCATCATCACCAATATTGATTCCTGGCATTATGATTGCGCCGCCGCCAATCCATACCCGTTTACCGATGTGAATCGCTTTAGCGGTTTCCAAACCTGAGCAACGTAGCTCGGCATCAAGTGGGTGACTTGAGGTATAAAACTGTACATTGGGGCCAATCATAGTCTGTTCATCAATAAAAATGGGGGCATTATCCTGCAAGGTGACATTCACATTAATGAACACTCTGTCAGCAAGAGTAAGATTGATGCCATAACTGATAAAAATCGGCGTGGAGATAGTTGCGACTGGCGATTTAAGGGGCAGAAGTTGTTGGCAGAGTTGTGTGTACTCAGTGCTATTTTGAGCAATCGTTTGATTTAATTGTCGATTCAGTCGCTGCTGTTGTGCTCTTAAACTTAAGAGTTCGCTGTCAAGACAATCATATTCTTGGCCTGTGATCATCTTTTGGAATTCAGTCATAGCATCTTTCCCTATGGTGATTGCTGTCAATGCGTAAGGGCTAAATAGAAACACAGCTCACGTTGAGCAGCAATTCTTTGCCCTTTGAACTGGTCGGCTTCATAATACGGCAGTTTTCTTTATTGAAGTTGAGTATTAACGTGCGTTTAGACAAATTTATCTGTGAGAGTACCTCGCTGACTCGCTCATTAGCGAAAAAAGCCCTGCACCGCGGTGATATTACTTGTGATGGCTTAGTCGTTAAAGACTCGGGTTTTAAAGTGACTGAAGGTATGTGTGTTTGCCTTGAAGGCGAGCCGATTGTCTTAGTGGGCGAGCGTTATTTAATGCTTAACAAACCGGTAGACACTATTTGCTCGACGATAGATGAAACCTACCCTTCGGTATTGAGCTTAGTGGATGTGCCTAAGCCAGAAACTTTGCACATTGCTGGTCGTTTAGATGCCGATACTACAGGTCTCGTGTTGATTACCAGTGATGGCCAATGGTCGCATAAGATCACCTCACCGAAGAAAGAATGTGGCAAACGCTATTTAGTGCAACTCGCTGAGCCTGTGGATGCTAGTTTGATTGCGGTATTTGCCGCTGGCGTTGAATTGCGCGGTGAAGATGGTCTAACTAAGCCGGCGTTACTGGAGATTATTGATCCACAATTAGTGCGATTAACCATCACCGAAGGTAAGTATCATCAAGTGAAGCGTATGTTTGCCGCTGTGGGCAATCATGTGCAAGGATTGCATCGTGAAAGTGTAGGGCAAATTGAATTAGACCCCACCTTAGCACTGGGTGAATGGCGATATTTGACGGCTGAAGAGATAGCTTCAGTCTAACGAGTTTGATATAAAAAATGCCGCCCGAGTTTTGCTTTGGCGGCATTTTTATTTGTGCTAAATAGCTTTTATTACTGTTTCTTTAAAATCAGATTACCGCTGATGGTATTCATCTTCACGTTGGCAGCGCCAGAGCCTGTTTGGAATGATAACTCTGTGCTTGGTACATATTTTTGTTTTTGCGGTACATCTTGGGTTAAACCGTTGTTGATTTTTCCACCAGGACCCCCATCTAAGTTGAAGCTTGCATCGGGAACATCATTAAAGATCACGGTAATATCGCCACTCACACTTTCAAAATTTGCTTTGTTGAAGTTTTTAGCGAGTGACACTTGTGAATCTCCGCTGACGGTTCTGAGCTCGATTTCCTTGGTGACGCTAAAGTTAGCATTCACTTCACCTGAGACTTGTTCAATCGTGACTTTTTCTGCTTGAGTGTGGCTTTTTAAGTCACCGCTAACGAGGCGATAATTCATTTCTCCTTTACTGTCAGTGTCCTGAATCGTGCCGGATACGGTTTCTAATTTGATTTTTCCATCAAGTGCTTTGGTCGTGATATCGCCAGAGACTGTATGTAACTCAGGTTTACCACTTAAGTTGTTGGCGTTGATATTGCCGCTTACCGTATTCAAATCTAGTTCACCTTGAGTTTCGGCAACTTGCAGATTGGCAGAGATGGTATCTGCACTGAGTTTAACCGTCTTTGGGACTTTAATGGTGAGCTGTGATCCTTTGTCATTATTGCCATTATAGTGGCGAGGCATCTTGTCTTCGATATTGAGATTATTTCCCTGTTGCTCAAACACAAAGCCTTCGCTCAATTCATCTAATGTGCCAGTGACACTCACTTCACTCTTGTCCCATGTTTGAATGGTCACATCACCGCGTTGGACTTTGATCTGCAGTTGAGTGTCGCTGCTGACACTTAACTGTTTATCAACGCTTTGTGCTGCTAACACATTGCCCATTAAGCCTAAACAGAGTGTCGAAACCAATAGGCTAGCTTTAGTGAGATTGCGGTTACTCATAGGGTGTTTCCTTGTGTCGAGTTTCTAATGGGTAATTTTTGGCCCTGTTGTAATAGGTCGAGCTCACGCTGCTGCACCCAAAGCCACAGTTGCCAAAGTTGTTTATCGGTTGGATTCGCTTGTAAAGCTTGGTAAATCTGTGTTGCCGCGAGCCTTAGCTCAGTTAAACCTTGCTCAACGGGTGCGCTGAAGCTGCTCGTTTGCCACATTAGCGCATTTGGCGCCTGTTCTAGGTTGTCCACTTGCGCTTGGTGTGATGTTGCAATTTGGGTTAGTAATAAATGTAAGGCCGCATCCCCTGGTTGCTCTGGCATAGCTTGGTTCTGGGCAAGCTCTGTCTGCTGCATTATGAATGAGTTGAAATAGGGCAATTGGGTATATCCCAATGCCGCTAGAATAATAAACGAAGCCGCTATCGCCCAAGCGTGACTCTTCTGGGATTTGTACGTTTGGGCTATCAGCGTTTTATCCATGCGTTTTTCAATGCCTTGCCACAGATCATGTGTAGGCGACATCTCTTTGGGCGCGCTATTGATCAATTGCTCAAGCTGTTGTTCACGGGAAAGCGGCGTTAACGTCATTACAGCATCTCCTGTAGTAGTTGCTTAGCTCTATGGTATTGGGTCTTGCTGGTGCCGACGGCAATACCAAGTAAGTCAGCGATTTCATCATGTTGATAACCTTCGATTGCACAGAGTACGAAAACCATGCGAGCGCGTTCTGGCAGTTTGAAAATTAACTTATCTAATCCGCTATAGCTGCTATCAGAGCTTAAGGGCTCAGTTTCATGTTCCAGCGGAATAAATCGTGACCAAAAGGACTTTTGTTTACGAATGCTGCTCAATGCTTGATTGACACAAATACTGTGTAACCAAGTGGAAAACTGACTCTCACCTCGAAATTGTGGCAACTTCTGCCACACTAAAATAAAACACTCTTGGGTAATTTCTTCGGCCATAGCGCTATGGCCGCAAAGGCGCAGTGATAGGGCGTAAATACGTTGGTAATGGCTTTGATACAGCAACTTGAAGGCAGTTTTGTCTCCTTGGCTCGCTAAGGTGACCAGTTCAAAGTCAGACATTGAGCCATTGAGTGGGAGGATCCCTGCTGTCACTGTAATTTCCTGCCATAATGATTGAGTGTTGTAGTTTTGACGCAGTGGGCGCTACAAAAGGTTTGGAACCTTAAAAAATATATTTTATTTAGATCAATTATCCAGCGTAACATTTTTGTAATTTGTAGTAGAATTCGCCCGAAAAAGTACTGCTAAGCTAATGAAGTAATTCATTTTATATCAATTGATATTATGACACTTACATCTGCTTTGAGACGGTATATTTAACGTAATTAAAACGAAATACTTTGTAGTAACGGTAGGGTATCACCCTGAAGAACTAAGTTAAAAATAATGCGGTACTCACAGTATGGGAGCTTAAATCGACAAGCTATCAAAGTATTTGATGTGAACTTTTAATGTATTGCTATGTTTGCGCTGTTAAAGGCTTAATTTCCAGCTATCTTTTTAAGATAGATTATATATTCGGGGACTTTCTATGCTAATCCGCTCAAAGTTGTTACTCAGTGCTGCAGTGTCTATTTCGGCACTAATTGCCATGTTTGGATTACAACTCTATTCAAATTCGGTGAAATCGGAACTTTCTAACGCGGCTCAAAGTGTGCTTGATTTAGAGCGCGACGTCTTAATTTTGCGTAAAAATGAAAAGGACTTTTTCGCTCGCAAGGATTTGAAATATGTCGAGCTGCATAAGCAAAGCCACATGGCAATCGACAGTATTGTCCCTGAGTTAGAGAAAGTCTTTAAAGAATATGGGGTATCGACTGCCTCACTTGAAAGTTTTGACCGTAATTTAAATCAGTATCAAGCCGCTTTTTCTGAAGTGGTGCAGCTACAACAAGAGATTGGCTTAACACCTAAAACAGGTTTGTACGGTACGTTACGAGCTGCGGTGCATAACGTTGAAACGCTACTCAAGGAATTTGATCAGCCCGCACTCGAAGCCGCAATGCTGCAACTTAGGCGTAACGAAAAGGATTTTATGCTGCGTCGTGAGCTAAGTTATGTCGAAACCTTCGATACTAATATTAGTAAGTTTAATGACAAGCTTCATGCCTCGAGTATCGATATTGATACTCAACGAAAAATTGAAGAGCTTATTACTCAATATCAAAAGGATTTCAAAAGCTTAATTAATAAGGAACAGCAGCTTGGTTTGACCGAAAATGACGGTACTATGGCGCGAGTTTTAGCTGCAAACCAGCAAACTGAGAGCAGTACGAGTGACTTGAAAAACTTGGCTCTTAAGGCCATTGATGATGCTGAGAGTAGTAGTGTTAATGTCGGTATTACTGTGTTTATCTTTATTGCGTTACTACTATCAATCATTACCTACTTGATTATCCGCAGTATTATCGCGCCTGTTGAGCGTATCACGCAGATCATTTCTCGCATCGAGGTGAGTAAAGATCTGACATTGAGGTGCGATGCCTCCACCCAAGACGAACTTGGTGAAATTGCACAGCATTTCAATAGCATGGTGAGTAGCTTCCAACAGCTGATTGAGCAAGTGATTGAGTCGGTCGCAACGATTAACACTTCCTGTAAACGTGTTTCAGAAAATGCCATGCTCGCCTCCGAAGGTGTGGGCCAACAACTTAATGAGACCGACATGGTCGCAACAGCAATCACTGAGATGGGCGCAACGATTGAGGAAATCGCTAAAACAACCGAATTAGCGGCATCAAAAGCGGGTCAGACCCACGATAATGCCCAAAGTGGTCAATTAGAGGTTGAGCAAACGATACATAAAATCCAGTCACTTGCTGAGCAGTTGAATAGCTCTGCAGCGGTCGTTAATGAATTGGAACGTGACAGCGAGACTATCGGTAGCGTGTTAGATGTGATCCGCGGCATTGCTGAGCAGACTAACCTTTTAGCCTTGAACGCCGCGATTGAAGCGGCGCGTGCGGGTGAGCAGGGCCGTGGTTTTGCTGTGGTTGCCGATGAAGTGCGTAACTTAGCGATGCGGACGCAATCGTCAACCCAAGAGATTGCTAACATCATTCAAACGCTGCAGACGCGTACCCGATCGATTGTGCAATTGATGGAATCTAGCCAAAAACAAGGCGTTGAAAGCGCTGAACAAGCGGCAAGTGCTGGCGCTTTATTGAAGCTTATCAATAACGACGTGCGTAATATTATGGACATGAGCACTCAAATTGCGGCGGCTATTGAAGAGCAAAGTATGGTGGCGGCTGAAGTGAACAAGAACGTGGTGGTGATCCGCGATATCGCTGAGGAGTCATCCCATGCGGCAGATGCAAATGCGTCCGCATCGGATGAGCTTAAGGCGCAGGCTGAGTTCTTATTCCGTGCGGTGAGTAATTTTAAAATCTAATGTGTAGAAGCCAGTTTACATCTGATGATCAGAAGCTGGCTTAAAAAATACACTAACAAAAACGCACTCCGAGGAGTGCGTTTTTATGTCTGAGTGGTTAGCTCTGCAAGCTTAGTGATTCGTTAAAACAGTAAGCTGTGCATTGGAACCACTCAGATTAGTCAGAACGTTCAGTAACAGAACTATTAGTGACGGAACATGGCAGAAATAGACTCTTCGTTGCTTACGCGACGAATTGCCTCTGCCAGTACCGCAGACATAGTTAACTGAGTCACTTTAGCCACTTTCAACATTTCTGGGCTTAAAGGAACAGTGTCAGTCACAATCACTTCATCAATCACTGAGTTAGCGATATTTTCAGCCGCTTTGCCTGAGAAGACTGGGTGAGTTGCGTAAGCAAATACGCGGTTCGCACCATGTTCTTTTAAGGCTTCAGCCGCTTTACACAGAGTGCCGCCTGTGTCGATCATATCGTCAACGATAATGCAGTCACGACCTTGAACATCACCAATGATGTGCATAACTTGCGCAACGTTCGCTTGTGGGCGACGTTTATCAATGATCGCTAAATCAGAATCATCCAACAGTTTTGCTACTGCGCGAGCGCGAACAACACCACCGATGTCTGGAGAAACAACGACTGGATTATCTAAGTTCTTCGCTAACATATCTTCTAGCAGCACTGGGCTACCAAATACGTTATCAACAGGAACGTCGAAGAAACCTTGGATTTGCTCAGCGTGCAGGTCACAGGTCAGAACGCGGTCAACACCCACGCTAGACAGGAAATCGGCAACCACTTTTGCAGTAATAGGTACACGGGCGCTACGAACGCGACGGTCTTGACGAGCATAACCAAAGTAAGGAATAACAGCTGTGATACGGCCAGCAGATGCACGGCGCAGCGCGTCAACCATCACGATGAGTTCCATCAGGTTGTCGTTTGTCGGCGCACAAGTGGATTGGATGATGAACACATCGGCTCCACGTACATTTTCGTTAATTTGGACACTGATTTCACCATCGCTGAAACGACCAACCACTGCGTCTCCGAGTTTGCAAAATAGACGATCGGCTATCTTTTTAGCGAGACTGGGGGTGGCGTTCCCAGCAAAGAGCTTGATGTCGGGCACTGTATGAACCTCAGGCGTTTGCTTTATATTTTAGTGGCTAGAGTAACGACGATGTAGGGACGGGAGGAACCCGAGGCGTTATCGTTAAGTGGTTACTCTAGAAGAAAGTAGTTTAAGGGTGACTGAGTCGCGTGATGAGCGGCGAAAGATTCATCCCTTGTGCAACAAATCCTTGCATTTCAGACGGTAATTTCGCCAAGGCTGCGAGAGCTTGTTGCTTTTGTGTGAATTCCCCGAACACGCATGCGCCTGTTCCTGTCATTCTCGACGGCGCATATTCTAGCAGCCAGCCTAATGCCTTGGCAACTTGAGGGTATTTAGAAACGACTAGTTTTTGACAATCATTTGCCCAAGGTTGGTTCATTAGGGTATCTATGGCCAGTTTCGGGGTATCACGTGGTAAAAGTGGATCTTGGAATACTTCAGCGGTGGAAACATGGGCATCGGGTGCGATGATTAAGTACCAAGGCTCACTCGGATTTACCGCTTGCAAGCGTTCACCTACACCTTCGGCAAAAGCGGCGAAACCATGAATAAAAACAGGAATATC
This sequence comes from Shewanella sp. SM73, assembly GCF_025653795.1. Taxonomy (NCBI): domain Bacteria; kingdom Pseudomonadati; phylum Pseudomonadota; class Gammaproteobacteria; order Alteromonadales; family Shewanellaceae; genus Shewanella; species Shewanella sp. SM73. Next base: position 142,423 of record NZ_JAKKRY010000002.1, on the reverse strand, counting down.
GGCACCCAATTTAAGGCCGATTTTAGCCAGTTCTTCGGTCGATAATTGGGTGTTCCATAACGTGTTCAGTGCCACTAAGGTGGTGGCAGCATCTGACGAGCCGCCACCTAAACCTCCGCCCATGGGTAGACGTTTATCCAACCAGATTTCGGCGCCGCCAGTAAAGCCTGTGATTTGTTGTAATGATTTTGCGGCTCGCAGAATTAAGTTATCGCTATCGGCGACAACATTAGAGATATTGGAGTGCAAAATCAGTTCTGCGGTTTCAGTGACCTTAAAATCGAGCATGTCACAGTAATCAATAAACTGAAATAAGGTTTGCAGTTCATGATAACCATCTGCGCGGCGACCATTCACGTGTAAGAATAAGTTAAGCTTGGCTGGTGCTGGCCAATGGCGTGAAATTGCTGCGGGCATGCTAAGGTTTCTCTTCGAGTATGATTGCAGGCTTGCCGAGGGCTTGCCATTGATTCAATTGTAGTTTGAGTTGTAAGTCACCACGCTCAAGCTTTAATTGATGGGGCACGTTGGCGCCGCTCTGGGATTGCCAACTTAAAAATGTGACCTGCCAAGGCGGTGGGGTTTGAGTGTTCGTGAGCTGTTTAGGTTTGCCTTGGCTATCGCTTTCAAGTACTTGATCATTCAGGCCAACTTGACCAGTGATCCACAAAGGTAAATCGGCCAAGGGGATGGACCAACCGCTGACGCGCTCGAGTAAACGCTGGGCATTATCGTCGCGAAAATCTTTGCCATCGATATGTAAATGGGCAGAGTTCGAGGTTGAATTAAGCGTCAACACAGTTGTACCTAGCATAGTCGTGAGTGTGAGTTCATCGCGATCTTCACTGTGGCGCCAGTAGATATTGGCACTGAGTTTATCGTCGGGAGTTTTTATCGCTAGTTTTCCCTGTAATTCCCAAGCTTTGGCTTGGCGCGCATCATTGACTGTGATTGGGCTTAAGTCAGTCATCGGCGGCAAGGTTTCACACCCCGCCAGCAAGAGTAGGGCGCTTAAGGTAAAACAAGAGAAAATGGTTTTTGTGAGGCGCTTCAAATTATTCATCTATGACTGATATACCAAAGTCCTTATGATACGAGGGCTTGGAAAGAATACCAATGCCAAACGTAAAATTTCCATCGGCGGTCACTTAGATTTGCTCCCTTGGGACAAATTTTGCCTTACCTATTATTGATAGAAAATTTAGGTAAGAAGTTAGACCTTTATTCGGTTTTGTTAAGCGTATTCTGTTTTTAGTTGGGCCAATTCAGTAGAATGCCCTTATTAAGAGAGTCGCCAAGAATCTAGAAAGAGTCAGATGAGCCTTGTAGCAATCGGTATTAACCATAAAACAGCCACGGTAGACCTGCGTGAGAAAGTCGCCTTCTCTCCGGACAAAATTCATGATGCTATGAAGAGTCTGGCCAGTCGTACACGCTCGGGTGAAGCCGTTATTGTCTCGACCTGTAATCGCACTGAGTTGTATTGCAACAACGGCGATGAGGCCGACATTATTGCGTGGCTTGAAGAGTATCACGGCCTAGATCATGAGGATGTAGCACCTTGTCTCTATAACTATCATGGTCAAGATGCCGTCAGGCATTTGATGCGCGTAGCCTCTGGGCTCGATTCTTTGATCCTTGGTGAGCCGCAGATTCTCGGTCAAGTAAAGCAAGCGTTCGTTAAGGCCAAAGAGGCTGGTACGGTTGCGCTAACCATAGATAGACTCTTTCAGAATACTTTTTCAGTCGCTAAGAAAGTCCGCACTGACACTGAAATTGGCGCCGCCGCAGTTTCAGTGGCATTTGCCGCGGTAAGCATGGCGAAACATATTTTCTCATCGATATCGACCACTAAAGTACTGTTGATTGGCGCAGGTGAAACTATAGAACTGGTTGCGAAGCATCTTAAAGACAACGGTGTGGCTTCAATGGTCGTAGCAAATCGGACGTTAGAACGTGCCCAAGGCATGTGTGAGGAGTTTGGCGCAACAGCAATTACACTGGCGCAGATACCAGATTATCTCCCAAAAGCCGATATCGTGATATCCTCTACCGCCAGCCCTCTGCCTATCTTAGGTAAAGGCATGGTCGAAAAAGCGCTAAAGCAGCGTCGCCATCAACCTATGTTATTGGTTGATATAGCAGTTCCCCGGGATATTGAGCCGGAAGTCGCCGATTTGGATGACGCGTTTCTGTATACAGTGGACGACCTGCATAGCATTATTGAACAGAATATGGCTTCTCGAAAAGAAGCCGCCGAGCAAGCTGAAGTAATTACTGAAGAACAATCTTTCCTATTTATGGATTGGATCCGTTCTTTAGAGTCGGTCGACAGTATTCGCGAGTATCGCAGCCAGAGCATGGCGGTAAAAGATGAGTTAGTGGAACGCGCCTTGAATAAATTAGCTCAGGGCTCAGACACTGAGCAGGTATTGATTGAACTAGCCAATCGCCTGACCAACAAACTTATCCACGCACCGACACAGGCCCTCACGGCAGCGAGTCGTCAGGGCGATTTGAATACTCTCGGTCAGTTAAGATCAGCGCTTGGATTAGATAAAAACTAAGGTTAGCGAGTTAAATGAAGGAATCCGTTATCCGCAAGCTGGAAGGCTTGCTCGAGCGCAATGAAGAAGTCATGGCTTTGCTGGGTGATGCTAGCGTCATTTCCGATCAAGACAGGTTTCGTGCGTTATCGAAAGAATATGCCCAGTTAGAAGACGTTGTTGCTGGCTTTAAAGCTTATCAGCAAGCGCAGGCCGATCTCGATTCTGCCAAAGAAATGCTGGAAGAAGACGATGCTGAAATGCGTGAAATGGCGCAGGAAGAGATGAAGGCCGCTAAGGCCAAACTCGAGCAGCTCGAAGACGAATTGCAAATTCTATTACTGCCAAAAGATCCTGACGACGATAAAAATGCCTTCGTTGAGATCCGCGCTGGTGCAGGCGGTGACGAAGCGGCTATTTTTGCCGGTGACTTATTCCGCATGTACAGCCGTTATGCTGAAGCGAATCGCTGGCAGATCGAAATCATGAGCTGTAACGAAGGCGAACATGGTGGCTTTAAAGAAGTGATCATGAAGGTCAGCGGTGAAGGCGTATACGGCAAACTTAAGTTTGAATCCGGCGGCCACCGTGTACAGCGTGTGCCAGAAACCGAATCCCAAGGACGTGTGCATACTTCAGCGGTTACTGTTGTGGTACTCCACGAAGTGCCTGAAGCTGAAGCGATTTCAATCAATCCAGCCGATCTGAAAGTCGATACTTATCGTTCATCAGGTGCGGGTGGTCAGCACGTTAACAAAACTGACTCAGCTATTCGAATCACCCATATTCCTACCGGGATCGTGGTGGAATGCCAAGATCAACGTTCGCAGCATAAGAACCGTGCCCAAGCCATGAGTGTACTGGCCGCACGTATTCAAGCTGTTGAAGACGAAAAACGCCGTAGCGCCGAAGAATCGACCCGTCGTAGTCTGGTTGCCAGTGGCGATCGCTCCGAACGTGTGCGTACTTATAACTTCCCGCAGGGCCGCGTGAGCGAACACCGCATCAACTTGACCTTATATCGCTTGAACGAAGTGATGGAAGGCGATCTCGATGCTATTTTATTGCCTCTGATGCAAGAGCATCAAGCCGATCAGTTAGCCGCACTGGCTGACGAGCAGGGGTAATTTTGTCAGATCAATCTAGCATAGCCGAAGCCCTGCAATGGGCTTATGTGCAGTTAGCATCAACCTCTGAATCCGCTCATCTGGATGCAGAGGTTTTGTTGTTATATTGCCTCAATAAAAGCCGCAGCTATTTGTATACTTGGCCTGAAAAATCCCTAACGGTTGAACAGTGGAAACGCTTCCAGCAAATGGTACAGAAACGCCAAAAAGGCGTACCTGTGGCACATATTGTCGGTGAGCGCGAATTTTGGTCGTTGCCTTTTATCGTCAACGACACCACTTTGATCCCGCGTCCTGATACTGAAATTTTGGTCGAAACCGCCTTGAACATGCCGCTTTCCACCTACGCCAAAGTGCTCGATTTAGGCACTGGCACTGGGGCAATTGCGCTGGCGTTGGCGTCTGAGCGTGAGTCATGGCAAATCACCGCGGTCGATAAAGTCGATGATGCCGTGGCTTTGGCTATCGCGAACCGCGAGAACTTAAAGCTGCCACAGGTCGAAATTCTCCAGAGTGACTGGTTCAGTGCCGTAAAGTCGCGGGACTTTGATTTAATCGTCTCAAATCCGCCCTATATTGATGAAGCTGACGAACACTTACACCAAGGTGACGTGCGTTTCGAGCCCCAAAGCGCGTTAACCGCCGCCGAGGAAGGCTTTGCCGATCTTTATTATATTGCCAACACTGCCCGAGATTACTTAAAGCCTAACGGCTATATCCTGCTCGAACATGGTTTTGAGCAGGCTGTGAAACTCAGAGCTAAGCTTATTGAACTGGGCTATGAGAATGTCGCCACAGTGCGAGACTTTGGCAGTAATGACAGATGCACTATGGGTAAATGGGCGGAGTAAGTTACTAAAAATAAATTCGATGACCCATAGAATAATGATGAGACTTTAGACTTATTAACTTGTCATCTCAAATATAACGCTATTGCCAATCTGCAATAGCGTTTTTTATGTATAGATATTTGCTTAAAATAGTGTCTTCAGTGAATATAAGATGACTATTCTTAGGAAATATAGTTATGGGATATAGTTTAATCAGCTGTGGAATGGGAAATTTTTCTTCAGCATTTGCTATAAATTTTATATAGCGTTAATAGAAATAACGTAATTAATTATGATAAAAATGGGTTTTCACTATAATTCTAAGTTAAATTTTTTATTGGGAACATAATGCCAGTATTTACTGGCATTATGGGTTTTAAATTTATAGCTTTAGAAACTGTAGCCTATTCCTACAGTGAAGCTCGTCATTTCAAATACTCCAGAATCCTGGTAGGCTAATGTTGTCATAATTTCGAAGCCATTATAAAAACGACAACGCCAACCTAATGCGGCATATAAGCCATAGCCATCGTCTGAATACTCCTCTATAGTTATAACATCATCACTACTATTTCCGTAGTCATTCAATTGATAATTAGCTTTAGATTGAGATAATCCGGCCTTAAATATCGCATTATGTCTTGCTGATATTTGGTATGTATATGTGCCAGCAAGCCGAGAGGAATAAGAGTTCTCCAACACGTAATCGTCAAAAACACCATGTATTGCTGCAGTAAAAGGCTCACTTTGAAATGGTGTGTAACCTACTTCAACTCCCCAATCTGGGGTGAATTGATAGCGATAGGCAAAGTCATAATGGGTAATCCCCCCATAGTCTTCTGTTGAGCCTAAACCCAAGCCTGCAGAGAAACCATGGGTTTCATCTGCGCTAGATGCTGTAGTGGAAATGAGTAAAGCTAAAAGTATAAATAAGCGTTTCATTGTACTTCCTGTAATCACATTAATCCATGAACGCTAAAAGTAACAGATTTGGTTGCTAATTGTAAACGTTTTGGTTTTTATTTATTTCGTATGGTCTCCCGATAAGTGGGCAGATGTCAGTAAGCTTATATTGAAACAAATGTAATAATTTATTATTTCTTCTTAGACTTCAGTAATTCACTATGTATTTTACTTGGTAAGCAGTAATTATTGTTAAATCCTCATTGTTTCTAAATGAACTAAATTAGATTTTTATAGTATTTTTTTGTGTTGGTTGTATTTGTATACAGTGTGCGGAAATACATTTTTAATGAATGGAAGTAATTTAATTCAGATTTAAGGTTTGATTTTTATGTACCATAATAATTAAAATTTTTTTATTAACGCTATTTTTGATCGCCACGAGTTCAAATCCGAAGTGCAAGATTTGGCAACTAAACCACTATTTTATTATCCAGTTAGAACACTAGGTTACTCGCTCCTTCCTGCATACCGTTCTATTTTTTCGAATGTTTAGGCCGTGATTTCGCGTTATTCTTTTGTAAATTTCCTTGTTATTCTGCCTCCATCAGCAAAGCGTTTGCGTCTTGAGTTAGCCGTATGATCTTGGCACTTCACGCACCGCTTTGCTCAACCGATAGGAGAGCAGCAATGAAAGTATTAAGTCAGTTTTCCGCCAAAGCCGCGATGGATGGCGATGGGGTCAATATTCGCCGTGTCGCCGATTTTGTGACGACTAAATTTGATCCTTTCTTGATGATCGACGAAATAAAATCCGATGATGAACAAGATTTTATTGGCGGCTTCCCCGCACATCCCCATCGCGGGATGGAGACGTTCACTTATATTCGTAAGGGCGGTTTTGAGCATCGCGACCAAATGGGTAATGTGAAGGCGATTCGTGCCGGCGATGTGCAGTGGATGAGTACCGGGTTCGGGGTAGTGCACTCTGAAATGCCGCTGGCCGATGCTGTTGATGGTCTGCATGGATTTCAAATTTGGGTCAATATGCCCGCCAAAGACAAGCTGCGTCCAGCTAAGTATCAAGATACTGCGGGTAGCGCGAGCGTTGAAGTGACCAATAACACGGGCGCTAGCTTAAAAGCCTTAGCGGGTGATTGGGGCTTTAAAGATCAACCGCTTATTAGTGCAGCTATTAAAGGATTAGCGGGCGAAGCAGCCATTGCTGATTTAAGTCTATCGCCAAATGCTGAGGCCACGCTCGATTTGTCTCAACATGAGTTTGTCGCCTTGTATTTGTACCAAGGTGACTTATATAAAAGCGATTCAAGCAAGGGTGAAGACTCACACTGGTCATCTGCTTCCAATCAACATCATCAGGGCGAGTTTTTAGTGCTCGATAGCCAAAGTGTGCTTAAGTTTAAAGCCGATGAGCGCGGCGCTGGGATGCTACTGTTTGCGGGTAAACCTATCCGTGAAAAAATCGTCCAGATGGGTCCCTTTGTGATGAACACCCAAGCGGAGATTCAGCAGGCGATTCGCGATTACCAAGAAGGGCGTTTCGGCCAGATCGCGTAATTTGTTAAATCTGCCGCACTGAGCTAATTCTAAATCCAAGCCTAAGCCCTGTATTCCTGCAGGGCTTTTTTGTTGCTGTTTACGCCTGCTATGTCTATTGCTTAAGGACTTGAGGCAAAAGCTGCGCTTTGTTGCTACAATAGCCGTGCTTTTGGGTTGAGCGAGCCTAGCGCTTAAATCTAAACTCAAGCTAGCCCAAAGCTAACCTGAATCTTGATAGACCAGTTAAATCGATAAGTAACGCAATTTCAGTAACCTAGCAGCCGCTTCGTTACCCACCACAGGATATTCACCTTGAGCAACTCTGATACTAAGCCTAATCCATCAATGGCTTTTTCGACTCTTAAGCTAAAACCCGAACTGCTTGAGAACCTTTCTTCTATGGGCTACAACGAGATGACGCCAATTCAGGCGCAAAGTTTGCCACCCATTTTAGCGGGGCAGGATGTGATAGGTCAGGGTAAAACTGGCTCGGGTAAAACGGCCGCCTTTGGCTTAGGGTTACTGAACAAGTTAGACGTTAAACGCTTTCGCATTCAAACCTTAGTGTTATGCCCAACCCGCGAGTTGGCCGACCAAGTGGCGCAGGAAATCCGCACCCTTGCCCGTGGTATTCATAACGTTAAAGTACTGACACTTTGCGGCGGTGTACCTATGGGACCACAGGTTGGCTCGCTGGAGCACGGTGCACACATTATTGTGGGTACGCCGGGTCGTATCGTCGATCACTTAGATCGCAATCGCTTAGATTTAAGCAATCTCAACATGTTAGTGCTCGATGAAGCCGATCGCATGTTAGAAATGGGCTTCCAACCCGCCCTCGATGCGATTATCGAACAAGCCCCGCGCGAGCGTCAGACGTTGCTATTCAGCGCGACGTTCCCTGAGCAAATTCAATCAATTGCCAAGCAAATCATGTATGATCCAAGCATGGTTAAAGTTGAAGGTAATCACGACAGCTTAAGCATCGCCCAGCATTTTTATCACTTAGACGATGACAAGGCGCGTATGCAAGCGCTGCAATTATTGTTGTTAGAACATAAGCCTGAAAGCGCAGTGGTGTTTTGTAATACAAAACGCGAAACCCAAAAAGTGGCCGATGAGCTTGAAGTCTTAGGCTTTAGCGTATTGGCTTTGCACGGCGATTTAGAGCAAAGAGACAGGGACGAAACCCTGCTGCAATTTGCTAATAAGAGTGCCTGTGTCTTAGTGGCGACCGACGTTGCCGCCCGTGGTTTAGATATCGATGCACTGGATGCCGTGTTTAACTATCACGTCGCCTATGACACCGAAGTGCACATTCACCGCATCGGTCGTACTGGCCGTGCGGGCAGTAAAGGCGCCGCTTATACCTTCTATAACGACCAAGACGGTTACAAAATTGCCTTGTTAGAAGAGTATTTAGAGCGCGAAATTACCAGCGAATCACTGCCATCAGAAAGTCTGCTCGGCAACAGGCCTGCAGCCCCAACCATGATCACTTTGCAGATCGATGGCGGTAAGAAGGAGAAACTGCGTCCAGGGGATATCTTAGGCGCGCTGACGGGCGAAAATGGTATCGAAGGCTCACAGGTGGGTAAAATCCAAGTGACCGATTACCGCGCCTATGTAGCCGTTAATCGTAAGGTTGCCAAAAAAGCACTGAACAAAATTACTGGCGGCCGCATTAAAGGGAAATCTTACCGCGCTTGGCCAATGAAGTAAGTTTGGCCTAGCTTGAGTTGAATCGTACCTCGATTTAATTCGCTCTATTTTTAAAGGGAATAAACTCAGGTTTATTCCCTTTTTTGTTGGGTTTTATAGCTGTAGTCACTACACCTTCGTGTCTACTTCACCTCGAATCTTATTGGGCGATTAAGTAACACTTTGTATTTGTCTGCTTAATTGATATGCCCCTCAGCTTGCCTGTGTTAGAAGTGATTCTGAGTAAAAAATAAATGAGCAGATAAACGGCTTTGTCAGGTGATAAGGCGTGCATTGGTTTGGAGTATTTATGTTTCGATGGACTATTTTACTAAGCATCTTTTTAAGCGCAGCGAGCGCTGCATCAATTCAGCCAGAGCCGCAACCGTTACAGCACTTCATCTACATTAACCATCGTGAGGCTAACGGAGAAAACATTCGTGCCGACAAGGCGCTGCGCGATCCCCGTTTTGGCGGTGCGCAGATTGTTTATACTTGGCGCTGTTTAGAGCCTAAGCAGGGCGAATATGATTTCAGCGCGATTAGGGCCGATATTGCGTATCTCGATTCGATAGGCAAAAAATTGTGGATCCAGCTGCAAGAGAAATCCTTTACGCCCAGAGTCAATGTGCCGCGTTATTTGCTCGATGATCCGATTTATCAAGGCGGTGTGTTGAAGCAAAGCATGTTGAGTGCACCAGAGCGTGATCCCAATAAACCGGTGACGGATGATGAGTATGGCTGGTCAGCCAAAATGTGGGAGCCCTCAGTGCGTGCGCGTTATCAGCAATTGGTGCGCCAGCTAGGCCAAGAGTTTGATGGGAAAATTGCGGGCATTAACTTTAGTGAAAGCTCAATTGATGTGGGGACTGAAAACGCCGATGGAACGACTACCTTCCCCAGTGATTTTAATCCTAAAGCCTATATCGATGCGATTGGCGAGAATATGCAGGTATTAGCTGAGTCATTTCAGCATTCAACCACTATGGTGTATTTGAACTTTTTGCCAGACGAATGGCTGCCATGGAATGACAAAGGCTATATGCGAGGCTTATTTGCGCAAGCCAAATCGCTCAACATGGGTGTGGGTGGCCCAGATCTGATGCCTTACCGTAAAAGTCATATGGCACAAAGTTATGCCTTTATTAAAGAGTACCCAGCGACACTGGTGAAAGGTATGGCGGTGCAAGACGGTAATTTGCGGCAGATTAATCCTAAAACGGGTAAAAAGAATACTGTGCCTGAGCTGTTGGATTTTGCGCAAAACTACCTAGGCTTAGACTACATTTTTTGGGTTGAAGATGAACCCTATTTTACGGATGAAGTCCTGCAGCAGTTGCCAGATACAAAGGCGAATTAACTTAGGTTGCCGTTTTAGGCTGTTTTTAAGGCAGTGATTGTTCAAAGCGTAGATAACGAGCTAAGCATCGATAAAGAAAAACTAAGACAAACAAAAACGCCCAATTCCATACGGAGTTGGGCGTTTCTGTTTAGGACTTAATACGGCTAAATCGCTAAGCAAGTTCGCTTAGCTTTTGCATTAATCCTGTGAGTGTCTTGGACGACTCGCACCATTATTTGGGCGACGGGTGTTTTTCTTTGGGCCATTGGCGTAAGGATTCTCACCCGCTTGGCCACGATTCTCGCCAGCACCTGAACGGCTTTCAGTTGGACGACTAGTGCCTGCGCTATTGGCTCGGCCATCGTTTGAACGTGGTGGACGAGGTTTGGCATCGGCACGGGGTGCGCTACTGGCTTCGCCGCTGTGTCTTGGGTTCTTGTCGTTTGGCTTGTGACCGCGCGCGACGTCACCGCTGCGTTGACCGTCTTTATGCTCGGCGCTTCTTGGGGCACCATCGCGTGAGCTAGGTTGGTTTGAGCTGCGGGTATTTCTACGGCTTGGTACTGATTTACCGCTACTTTTCCCACCGCCACCTAAACGTGATTCTGGCAATTCATGGTTAAAGCCTTCAACCATTTCTCGGTCTAATACGCGATTGATCAAACGCTCGATATCGTTCAGCAGTTTGATTTCTTCGTTGCTCACCAGTGACACGGCTTGACCCGATGCGCCAGCGCGGCCAGTACGGCCGATACGATGCACATAATCTTCTGGCACGTTTGGTAAGTCGAAGTTAACCACTTGTGGTAATTGGTCTATGTCCAAACCACGGGCAGCGATATCCGTCGCAACCAGTACGCGAGCTTGACCATTTTTAAAGTCGGCCAAGGCTTTAGTACGGGCGGTTTGGCTCTTGTTACCGTGGATAGCGGCGGCTTTGATACCTGCCTCTTCAAGGCTTTTCGCCAGACGGTTAGCGCCATGTTTAGTGCGCGAGAATACCAACACTTGTTGCCAATCGTTTTGCTTGATGAGTTGGATCAAGAGTGCCGATTTTTGGCTCTTATCAACTGGGCAAACCCATTGTTTTACTGTGGTCGCTGCTGCGTTACGTGGCGTGACCGAAATTTCGACTGGATCATTGACTAGGCCTTTGGCCAGCTCACGAATTTCATCGGAGAAGGTGGCCGAAAACATCAGGTTTTGACGTTGCTTAGGTAAAATGGCCAAAATCTTACGGATGTCGCGGATAAAGCCCATGTCGAGCATGCGGTCGGCTTCATCTAACACTAAGATCTCAAGCTGGCTGAATTTCACCGCTTTTTGATTATATAGATCCATCAATCGACCAGGCGTCGCGACTAATACATCGACACCGTGGCGCAATTTCGCGATTTGTGGATTGATAGGCACGCCACCAAATATCACCGCTGAGCGCAGTGGTAAATTCTTACCATAGGTTTCAACACTTTCTGCAACCTGAGCTGCCAATTCGCGTGTCGGAGTTAACACTAATGCGCGCACTTGGCCTGCTTGGGCACGGTTACCTTTACTTAGGAGTTCGAGCATAGGTAGGGTGAAACCTGCTGTTTTACCTGTTCCTGTTTGGGCGGCCGCCATCACATCTTTGCCTTGAAGCACAGCGGGAATTGCTTGAGCTTGGATTGGCGAAGGTGTGTCGTAGCCTTGTTCGGCAACGGCTTTAAGTATCGGGGCCGATAAGCCCAGGGAGGTAAAACTCATAGATTGGTCTCTTGTGGCAACACTGTGCTGCATTTATGGTCAATAGCCAGGTCTGCTGGCGGGCGTGCAGCTTACAGGATCAGGGCTTTAAGTGCCATCTAATAAAGGTTTTTGGGTTGGGTTTCATTCATATTGGCACATAAATCGCTTGTCGGCGGCTTTCACTCGGCCTCGCTTATCTTTTAGGCGCAAGTTTAGATGGCAGAGTTTGAGGTTATGGAAGTTAATTGATTTCAAGGAACAAGATGACTATTAGGCTTATTTCATCATATCAATTGAAGTCATAGGTATTTTTTTATCTAGAGTTAGAATGAGTTAGCGGTAGATCACGCTACAATAATGAGAGTGGTATAAACTAAAGTCGATTGGAGTAGAATTAATCAATGACGCAATTGGTTTAGCTATTTGTTCAGTTCGTGATTGATGTTATTTGCTGAATTTTTAACAATGAACCGAGCGAAAGAATTATTGAGTGTTTTCACAGTCACGTTTAACTGAGTCATTCATGTTTAACCGAGTCATTCATGTTTAACTTAGTTATTTAGATGGAGTGGCTTAAGAGCAGTTCTCTGCATGCTTGCGATTTATCTCACGTTTATTTTAGGATGAGGCATTGTGGGAACGGTTAAACGCCTCTCATTTATAGGTGGATTATGACAGCGATACAGCATATTGAACGCCTTGCACGAGGACGCAGTGAACAAGCCGTCGCTGTGATTAAAAATGTGCAGCAGATGTCAAATATCCCCATGCATGAGATGCAACTCGCGCTTAAACAATTGCTCAACTGTGGCCGAATTGCTCTGCATTTTCATCCCGATAGAATCGATAGCCGTGGTATGACTGTGGCCGAAGGTTTACTGCGCGATGGTCAATACCGCAGCCAGTTTGAGACCCATATTTCTAATGGTCAGTTGTCACCTGAGTTAGGTGGCCCACGGGATCATTGGGAAAATCAGCTTTTTGGGGATGTATACAAGGGCACTAAATCTCGGCCTAAATACGGTGCACTCGATCTGGGGATGTGGCAGGACGGTCCCGCCCCGCGCTTTGGTAGCTGCTATTTTCTGACTCATACGAGTGCGATGGCGCGCTCAACCTTTAGTTATCTCGACTCGTATCGTAATCCGAAAGAGAAGGGCACACTGTCATGTTTCGATGATATTTTAGCGGCGCTGCTGACTGAGAGTTTTGAGCGTCACTATGCCTTAGGCAAATCCGACTTTAAGCCGCTGAATGTGATCCATTATTTGGGGCATCAGCTCAATGCTTCCTTGCTGTCACGTTTCGAGCGGCCGCTATCGAATAATCTTGACCATTATATAGAGGCGCAGATCCATGGCGATGTTTCCCTCGATGAAGATATCGCCATGCTGGTGGCGGATCCCAGTTTTAAGGGTACTGATATTGGCGCAAGCTTAAGTAAAATTTGCGATAAATATGATATTGAGCTGCAATATCATGGTGGCTTTAGCCTGCATACGGCGCAGATCCCCAGTGATTTCCGTGGGCCAACTATGCCATCGCTGGCTAATCGGATTGCCATAGAAGACAGAGTTGATGCCCATGCCATAGGCGTGGCGGCGCGGGATTTATACCATTCCCCCCAGCATTGGCGTGAGCGCGGTAATCGTGCGCAAGTCGCCCATGAACTTAAGTTGCTCTGGCATGTACTAGTGAAATACGGTGGAGTGCAATAAGCGCGAACTCTTTAAAAATGCTTAATTGTAAACGTAAGCATTAACAACAAAATGAGTTTAGGGCGTAAATAAAACAGCGAGATAACATCAGGTTAACTCGCTGTTTTTCTATAGATATTTTATCGTTAAGGTCGCCTAGCAACCAGTGTCGACTTTTTTATAAGTGGGGACGCCCGTTGTCTCCCATTTATAGTCGATATAACAATTTGTCGCTTCGACTTGCGCTTCTGTGGGCGTGGCAAGGTTCAGTTTTTGCTTTGGTGTGGCGATAACTTCATAGGTGCCGTTGGTGGTGTAAATTCGATAGGACCACTCATTCACATTTAGCCCTGTCGCTTTAAAAATTTCTGGCGGAGTCGTGTAAGCCGTACTTGGCGTTATACCGCTGGTGCTGGCAGCCCAAGGCTGATAGTTTTCGCCACGGATTTCGTCGTAAACGACTCTATTCGTGGTGCCGCTGTGAGCAATTTCCGACTTTGATTTGAATAAAGTGACGGCGGATTTCATCGAAGCCAGTGCACCTGAGAGCTGACTCTTATAGGCATCTGATTGTAAATTAATGAATTTAGGTGCAGCTACTACGGCTAATACGCCAAGAATAATAATAACCACAACGAGTTCAATCAGGGTGAAACCAGCATTTTTATTTGGCATAGATAGAGGACATTTAATACAAAGAGCTTCATGCTACCTAAGTTTTTAAAATCAGGCTAGTACTAGGTAAAGTTCCGTTAACTCCTAGATTTATTTATCTTTAGCTCGTTTTTGTGAGTCCGCTAGCAAAAGTCTGTGATAGGGTTTCATCTGTTGTAGATGCCTGCGATACTGCGTCCCTATCGGAACTTTTTAGCTGTTGCAAGCCCCTTAAACTGAGTTGTTATCGATAGTCGATCCCCGCTACGAGTCGCTTAATTGTTTTCTTGTTGGAGCACCATGGATAAGTCGTTAGAAAAATCCCTTCTTGTTTGGCTTAAAGCCCAGAAAAAAGCCTGTGGCCTGTTCCTTAAATTGTCGTTATGGCTTGGGATGATAAGCGCCGTCGCTATGGTGGCGCAGGCTTATATTATCGCGACGATTCTGGATGGCGTGATCATAGGGCAAGTTATACCGCTAACTGACAATGCCCAAACGATCAGTTCCAGCGTGAGTATTGATACCTATATTCCTCATTTTATTGCGTTAATTGCCTTGATGTTACTGCGTGCCTTGCTGGCTTATGGGCGTGAGCGCGCCAGTTTTGAGGCGGGTAAGCGTCTACGTGGCCATATTCGCGCGGCAGTGATGGACAAGTTGACTAAGCTAGGTCCGGCATTTATTAAAGGTAAACCCGCAGGGAGTTGGGCCAGCATAGTCTTAGAGCAAGTCGAAGATTTACAAGATTTTTATGCCAGATATCTCCCACAAATCAGCCTTGCTGGTTTTATTCCCGTACTCATTTTAGCGGCGGTATTCCCGATTAACTGGGCGGCAGGCTTAATCCTGTTACTCACAGCGCCATTAATCCCTATGTTTATGATCTTAGTTGGCATGGGCGCTGCCGATGCTAATCGCAAAAACTTCAGTGCGCTTGCAAGATTGAGCGGCCATTTTATGGATAGATTAAAAGGCTTAAGCACGTTGAAACTTTTTCACCGTGGTGATGCCGAGCTTAAGGTGATCGCGAGTGCTTCAGAAGAGTTTCGTAGCCGCACTATGTCTGTGCTACGCATGGCCTTTTTAAGCTCAGCAGTCTTAGAGTTTTTTGCCGCGGTATCGATTGCAGTATTGGCGGTTTACTTTGGTTTCAGTTATTTAGGCCATTTGGATTTTGGCTATTATGGCGTCCATGCCAATATTAGTTCAAGTACAGATCCTGACATGGGCGGTATTCCTTTCAGCTTATTTACTGGGCTATTTATTCTGATTTTAGCTCCTGAGTTTTATCAACCGCTGCGCGACATGGGGACTCATTACCATGCTAAGGCGCAGGCTATAGGCGCGGCAGAAGCTTTGATTACCTTGCTCGAACATCCGGAACCTGAATTTGCCGGCCACGTCCGTATCAATAGCATAGAGACGCTGAGTGCCGACAATCTTGAGGTGTTCAGTATCGATGGCACGCGTTTACTTGGCCCGCTGAGTTTTGAGTTAAAAGAGGGTGAACGCTTAGCTTTAGTTGGCCCGAGTGGCGCGGGTAAAACCAGTTTACTCAACGCCTTATTGGGATTTTTACCCTACAAGGGCCATTTGTTGATTAATGGCCATGAGTTATCCGCATTAGACTTAGCCCATTGGCGACAGCATTTAGCTTGGCTTGGACAGGAACCGCAGTTATTTCACGGCACAGTGCGGGATAACGTTGCCTTAGCCGACCCCACTCTGCCCGACGATACGCTGTGGCACTTACTGGCTGAGGCCAATATCAGCGACTTTGTTAAGGCGCAGACATTGGGTTTAGATGCCCCAGTCGGTGAGCAATCTTCCGGTTTATCCGTTGGCCAAGCTCAACGTATTGCTTTAGCAAGGGCGCTTGGGCAGCAGGCGAGTTTGTTTGTTCTTGATGAACCCACAGCCAGTTTAGATAGCCAGAGTGAGCAGGCGGTGAGTTCTGCGCTGAATCGCGCCATGGCGGGTAAGATGTGCATTATGGTGACCCACAGATTAGATCAGTTAGATCAAATGGATACTATTCTTGTGCTCGATAAAGGCTTGATAGTGCAGCGGGGCGACTTTACCACTTTGTCTAACACACACGGCTTATTCCAAACTTTACTGCGTGAAAATGTTGAGTCCGTGGCGGATATTGAACTTGTACCGTTATCGGCAAGCGCAAGTGAGACGCAGCTTGATAGTGACGCTCCACTCGACATTGCCGCCGAGTCTACTAAAGGAGATGCCCAATGAAAGTGCTGATCCCCTTTATTCGATTGTTCTCGCGCCAGTGGCTAATGATGTCCGTGGGCTTGCTGCTGACCATTATTACTTTGATGGCTGGCATAGGTTTACTGTCACTTTCGGGCTGGTTTCTTTCCGCTACCGCGGTCGCGGGTTTGACAATAGTTACGGCACAGTCCTTTAACTTTTTCACTCCCGCTGGCGGGGTACGTTTCTTATCAATTGCCCGAACCGCTAGTCGTTATGGCGAGCGTTTAGCGACCCATGAGGCGACCTTTAAGTTGCTGACTGAACTTCGTGTTTGGGCGTGGCGTAAACTCTTGCCGCTAAGTGCTAAAAATCTGCAGGGGCTACGCCGTGGCGACATGCTCAATCGCTTGGTTGCCGATATCGATACCCTAGATCACCTTTACCTGCGACTGCTCACGCCTATGGCAGCATCCCTTCTGATGACGGGGCTCTTGTATCTGTTTCTTGCTTGGTTCGATGCCAAACTTGCCCTGAGTCTTTGCTTATTCTTAGTCGCTGTTTGGCTGGTGATGCCACTGCTATTTTATCGCCTTGGACACGCGCCAAGCCGAACTATGCTCGAGACCAAGCGTCATTATCGGGTGCAGTTGTTGGATATGTTGCAAGGCCAAGCCGAACTTAGCCTATTTGGCGCGAACGACAGATTCAGGCAGAAACTGAATGATGCTGAAATTGCACTTTTTCGTAGCCAAAGCGCGATGGCCAATATCACTGCTCTCAGCCAAGCCATGTTGATCCTCTCCACGGGCTCAGCCTTGATCATGATGCTTTATTTAGCCGCTCAAGGTGTGGGTGATGCCGTGCCGCCGGGGCCCATGTTTGCACTTATGGTGTTTGCGACTATGGCCTGCGTCGAGATGATGATGCCGATCGCGGGCGCGTTTCAGCATTTGTCAGGCTGCGTATTGGCCGCAACGCGAATTAATGAAATCACCGAACAAAAGGCCGATATTCAATTTGCTGTCGATACTGGCCTGAGGGCAAAATCTGGCGCATTACAGATTGAAGATATCCACTTTGGTTATCGAGACGATCAAAACGTGCTGCAAGGTTTGTCCCTTGAGATAAAAGCGGGGCAAAAAGTCGCGTTACTTGGGCCAACGGGTTGCGGTAAGTCGAGCTTATTGACGCTGATTACCCGAGAATGGCAAGCGCAGCAAGGGCACATCAAGCTCGATGGTCATGCACTTTCAGAGTACAGCGAGCGCGGTCTTAGGGATGCGATTACTGTGATTAGTCAACGCATCTATTTGTTTGCAGGTACTTTGCGGGAAAACTTAGTATTAGCCTTACCTGTTATCGAGGGCGAGAAACGCACGGCCCACGACGCACGCTTGATTGATGTGTTACAGCGGGTTGGACTTGGCGCTTTACTCACGGGTGATAAGCCGCTGGATATGTGGATTGGTGAAGGTGGACGTCAGCTTTCGGGTGGTGAGCAGCGCCGAATTGGTGTTGCTAGGGCGCTGCTGCGTGATGCGCCGCTGTTATTGCTCGATGAGCCAACAGAAGGGCTAGATAAACGCACCGAGCGGGAAATTTTAAGTTTACTGTTTGAATTTGCTCAGGATAAAACCTTGCTGATGATTAGCCATCGTTTAACGGCTATGGCGAAGATGGATCAAATTCATTTACTCGGTCAGGGGAAGATTATTGCGTCTGGTACTCACCAGAGCTTAATTGAAGACAGTGCAGAGTATCAGGCCTTGTACCAAAGACTCGCTTAAGGTTTTGGATTTAATCTTTTGGAATTAAGACGTTGGCGCTCAATATTATAAATAGCGATATATTTTACCCATTAAAAGCGGATATGAATCTATGAACCCTGCGATGCCGGAAGCATTAGCCCCACAAATTAATGCCCATTTTAATGGTAAGTTTGAGGTCGAGCTTAAATACCACTTACTGGATCGCCACGCTTTTTTCGCTGCCTTACAAATGAGAAATCCCGAGGTCATGCTCGAAGATAACCTTGAGCATGACTGTTACTTTGATCTGCCATCACAGTCACTTAAAGGTGAGCACAAGAGCTTGTGTATCCGTGAGATGCAGCCATCGGGGATAATGCTGTGGATAGTGAAAGGGCCAGAAAAAGACCGCTGTGAAGCCGTTAATATCACTGAAGCAACAAAAGCAAAAAGTATGCTGCAGACCTTAGGTTATGAATGCGTACTGGAAATTAAAAAGCGCCGCAGTATCTATTTTCTGGGTGAATTTCATCTAACAATCGATCATATCGAAGGTTTAGGGGATTTTGCTGAACTCGCGATTATGACCAATGATGAAACCCTGTTGCCTAAGTATGAAGTTCAATTGCAACAACTCGCCGTTGACTTAGGCCTAAGTGAAGTGCAGCGGGAGTGGTTATCCTATCGGCAGTTGCAGCAGGCTTTAAATAATAAGTAATGGTTCAATCTTTTGGATTAACAGCTTGAGGCTTAATAGCTTAAAGTTTCATCGCTTAAGTTTTATGGTTTACACCGCTAGATTTTGCCTAACCAATCCTTCGCAACAAACCGCTATGGCTAAGTTCAAATCCCTTTGAGCTTCACTGTCCATATCGCATTCACCGTTTGTTTTAACTCGCTATCGACGACTTAAACTTAAGCTGCGTACTTTAATTCGAGTATCACATTTCAATTCAAACCACCTTTACAAATTCAAATTCAAACGGCTTACATACTGATTATTCAGTTTTATTTGCCGTTAGTTACTTGATGCGTTTTAGCCTAAGCGTTGCGAAAAGGCGAGGTAGCGTTTAACTTCCGCTTCGGGGAATTTTAATTCGTCACCATCTTGAACACTTGAGAGTAAATTCTCCCGAGCGAAGCGTTTGATGGTCGCAGGTGTTTTATCTAGCATTTTGCACACTTCATCTAAGGTTAATAAGTTATCGCTCATGGCACTCTCCCAGTAATTCAATAGAAACACGACCCAAAGAGTATAGAACAATAATTCCAATCAAGATGACGCCAGCGGCCTAAACCGCCAAGGCTATGATTCTATTTTGTGGTTGCGGGCGGTTTCCCGCACTTGGCTCTCTATTTGGAGATGGCCTTTCGCTGCCGTGATCGCCAGAACGGCACGGGACTTGAATTCGCGGCGATATAAGGTTGCGACCACAAATAAGCTGGCCGAGATAAAGAGTATAGGGTGTACAAACCAGCACAATACCGCCATTGAAAAGTAATAGGCACGTAAACCATAGTTATAGGAGTGTGCCGCTTGATCTTGCACTGTCGCCATTTGTCTTGCATAAGCTTTGAGATTGTCATTTGAGCCATCGGTGTCCAGAGGACCCGCGCCTATCATCACGTTCACAAAGCCGTATTGGCGCATTGACCAAGTAAACTGGAAGAAGGCCATCACAAAAATGCCGACTAGTAGAGCTAACTTGACTTGCACCAGCGCATGATTCGGTGGCGTAGCAAAGGGAATCGTCGCAATAACACTTTCTAGTCGTTCAACTTGCGCAAATAAGGTCAGTACACCCGCAAGCACAAACAGCGTGGTCGATGCAAAAAAGGCAATATTGCGTTCTAAGTTTGCCAGTAGTGCCGCATCACCCACGCGCACACCGCGGGTCATCACCTCAAGCATCCAGTAAATTCTATGCTTATGCAGACCACGGGCAATACAGTCTGTATCTCTCGCCTTGCTACGGGCAAAGGCGGTGTAGCCAGCCCAAGAAACGATAAACCACACCAATGCAGAAATATCTAACAACGAAAATGTCATAGCCACCTAATTTTAAAGTCAAAAGTAGAAATCAAAAATCATCAAGTCTAATTAGAGTGTGATTATGAGGGCTTTTATCAACGATGTGCAATCCCCTACAAGTGCTTTAAAATCAAGTCGATTAAAAATTTGAACTCGTTCGCAATAGCCCGATATTAAGGGATAGATATTTCATTCTGAGGGTTGTGAAGAAATCTCTTTGAGAGGTAAAAATTAGCCAATAAAAAAGCCAGACTCAGTCTGGCTTTTTTATTGTTATCGCGATGGCTAAAGATGCATAGCGATATTCTAAAGCAAGTTCAGTGTACTTATTCTTCGCTATCACCCAGTGATAACAATGTCGCATTACCACCAATGGCGGTGATGTTGTTGGTGCGAGTCTTTTCAGTCACAAAACGGGTTAAGTAGTGTGGGCCACCGGCTTTAGGGCCTGTGCCTGACAGACCTTGACCGCCAAAAGGTTGTACGCCCACTACAGCGCCGATTTGGTTACGGTTGATGTAGACGTTACCGACATTCACTTTATCTGCAACTTCAAGGGCATGGCCTTCGTTACGGCTATGGATACCTAAGGTTAAGCCAAAGCCTGTGCTGTTGATTTCATCGATCACTTTGCCAAGATCTGCCGCTTTATAACGGATCACATGCAGGATTGGGCCAAAGTGTTCTTTCTCAAGCACTTTAATTGAATCGATTTCAACGGCGGTTGGCGACACAAAGTGACCATTCTCAGTACCAGCGGGCAGTGGCATTTGCTTGATAAGCTTACCGACTTGCTTGATATGGTCGATGTGGGCATCTAAGTTAGCTTTGGCGGTGGCGTCAATCACTGGGCCTACGTCGGTTTTGATTGAACTTGGGTTGCCAATCACCAATTCATCCATGGCGCCTTGCAGGACTTCGATCACGCGATCGGCGATGTCTTCTTGGAGGAAGAGCACGCGCAGTGCGGAGCAGCGTTGGCCTGCGCTGGTGAATGACGATGAAACCACATCGTTAACCACTTGCTCAGGTTGCGAGGTTGAGTCCACTACCATGGCATTTTGACCGCCAGTTTCGGCAATCAACGGAATAATCGCGCCATCACGGTTGGCCAGTGTACGGTTAATCAGTTTTGCTGTGCCAGTTGAACCGGTAAAGCATACGCCGCCGATACGTTCATCGGCCGTAATTGCGCTACCCACAGTCGCACCCGTACCGGGTAGGAATTGCAGAACCTCAACAGGAATACCTGCTTGGTGAGCAAGTTGTACTGCACGATAACCAATAATCGAGGTTTGCTCCGCAGGTTTCGCGATAACAGTGTTACCCGCCGCTAATGCCGCAGAGACTTGACCGAGGAAGATGGCCAATGGGAAGTTCCATGGGCTGATACACACGAATACGCCGCGGCCTTGGAGGAACAGTTCGTTCAGCTCTCCCGTTGGGCCAGGAAGCAGTTCAGGCTTCGCCATCATTTTCTTAGCTTGTACAGCGTAGTAACGACAGAAATCAACGGCTTCACGTACTTCGTCGATACCGTCTTGAATGCTCTTGCCTGCTTCACGGGTACACAGGGCGATCAATTCTTCGCGGTTTTCTTCTAATAAATCGGCCAATTTTTGTAGTGCAGATGCACGGGTTTCCACTGGTGTGCGTGCCCAAGAGGCAAATGCTGCTTCAGCAGACGCGACGGCTGCTTCGATTGCAGCTTTGTCGGCGAAGGCGACTTGACCTACGGTTTGGGTAGTGTCGTATGGGCTAACAACCGTTTTATGTTCGCCAGTTAAGGTTTTACCGTTAACCAGAGGGCCCGCTTGCCATTGGGTATTTTTAAACTGTTCTAGTGCCGCGAAAAATGGCTCAGATTCGGAAATGATGTTCATATTGAGTCCCTTGGAATTTTTGCGATCGCTACCGAAAATATCGGCAGGTAAAACGATTCTGTTGTTAGCCAGGGTTTTGTAACCCGTCAGTGTTGTTAGCGGATGTACCACTAATGACTCGATGGGGGTTTTAGGATCCACCAGTTTGTGGACGAACGAAGTATTCGCGCCGTTTTCCAGCAGGCGACGAACTAAGTAGGGCAGTAGATCTTTATGGGCACCGATGGGGGCATAAATACGTACCGCTTTAGCACCGGCTTCAGCCAGAATCGTGTCGTACAGCTCTTGTCCCATGCCGTGTAAGCGTTGGAACTCATGGTTACGATCGCCCGCCATATCGGAAATTGCCGCCACGGTTTGCGCATTGTGGCTAGCAAATTGTGGGTAGATAGCGCCGCGAGTCGCATCCGATAACAAGTAACGGGCGCAGGCGAGGTAAGAAACGTCAGTACCGGCTTTGCGAGTGTAGAGTGGATAAGCGGCTTCGCCAGCTTGTTGCGCCCACTTAAGTTCGCTATCCCAATAGGCGCCTTTAACTAAGCGAACTGGGATTTCATCCCCTTGATCTTTCGCTAGACGCGTTAACCAAACCAGTACGGGCAGGGCACGCTTAGAGTAGGCTTGTACGACTATGCCGAGTAATCCCCAGCCTTTAGTTGCTTCAGCATTAAACAGTTTTTGGAACAGTTTTAGTGATAACTCGAGGCGATCGACTTCTTCAGCATCGATAGATATACCGATATTTAAACCACGTGCCAGCTTAATCAGGCGAATCACTGTGTCGTACAGTTCAGTCAAGACGCGGTCTTCATTGGCCACTTCGTAACGTGGGTGCAATGCCGATAGCTTGATGGAGATTGTTGGGCGCGGTGATTCATTTTCGTTATAGCTTTGAGCACCGAGCTCAGTGATCGCATTGGCGTAATCGGTATAGTATTTCTCGGCATCTTTGCGAGTTAACGCCGCTTCGCCCAGCATGTCGTAGGAATGGGTATAACCTAACTTACGTTTGTCTTCGCTGTTTTTCAGGGCTTCTTTCATGTTGCGACCCAGCACGAACTGCTTACCCATGATCTTCATTGCTGCCATCATGGCTTGACGGATCACAGGCTCACCCAGACGATTCACTAAGCGGCTCAGCAAGTTGCTTGGGGTACCATCGAGTTTTTTATCGAGTTTAACGATTTTACCTGTGAGCATTAAGCCCCAGGTCGATGCGTTAACCAGTACTGAGTCACTCTTGCTCATGTGCTCATCCCACTTAGCGCCTGAAAGCTTATCTTCAATCAGCGCATCGGCAGTGGCCGCATCGGGAATTCGCAGTAAAGCTTCGGCTAAACACATCAGGATAATGCCTTCCTGTGTTTCTAAGCTGTACTGTTGCAGGAAGGCATCTATGCCGACCATCAAACCTTTTTTATCGAATTGACGAACCTTATTGACCAGTTCGTGGGCACGACGAGTGACGCGCTCTATGGCTTCATCACTTGAGGGAACTAGTTTGATCAGCTCTGACAAGTATTGTTCTTCATCGACAATGTAGTTGTCGCTGACTGCTTTGAACAGTTCGTCGAGATTGGCAGAATCGTAGCGGCCTGCCAGCACTTCACTCGCTTTGAACATAGTTATCGCTTCCATCTTGGCCGTTATTGGGGCGCTATTGTTGAAACAAATTGGGAGGCGCCAAACGCATTTGATATTTTGTATACAATATGAAGGTTTGCGCGCGCAGATTATACAACCAAAATGTGACGGACAACACTATAGCGTGAAAGATTGTGAAGTTTGTTTGATTAGCTTGTTAATAAGTCGATGTAACGCTTGATTGACAAAAAAGCCAGTGTTTGAAAACACTGGCTTTTGGAAGGTAAATTAAGACTTTTTGTGTGTCAGACTCACATCCAACGTTTTTTATTACGACGTTGTGGTCTAGGTAAATACACTAAAATAATGCCTAGGATTAAGCCCATGCCTGCGATTAATCCACCTTGGCGCCAAAGTTCAAAACGCTCGTCTTGAGCTGTGCGATCTACCGCATTTTTCAGTTGATCACGTTCTTGAGTCGTTTTAGCTAGGGTGGTTTCTAACTCGCTTAGTTTAGCCTTTAATTTGAGCAGTTCGCCGGCATGATTATCTGTTGAACTTGATACTTCTGCTAACTTAGCTTTGGCCTGTGCGAGTTCAGTTGTTAACGTAGGGACTTGCTCACGGAAACTTTGAGTCGAACTGATCAAGTTGGTTTGTACCCAACCTTCACGGCCTTTATGGTCGATTATTTTGGAGTAATCACCTTGAGTTTCGTTGAGCAGTGTCACAGGTTGACCCGCTTCAATTGATCCAACAATTCGAAACTCAGTACCAGGGCCACCTAAAAGATACAGAAACACGTTATCCGAGATGTAGCGGGATTGGCCTTCGGCCAGCAGGTTGGAAGACAGCAAGATCATTCCTACCAGAGTCAGGAGTCTAAACACTTTTGTATTCTCATCAACGAAATAGTCTGCACATGCTAGGGATTTGAGGCCTGTAATGCAAGAGGGAAGTCATAGACTTCCCTCAACTTTACGGCATCCATGCTATGACCATTCCAATTTAATTCAATCTTTCCTACGACCTTCTAGTCCTAGGCGCTAATACTGCTTAATGTCAGCAACACATTTAGCGAGACTTCTTAATTAAAAATACCTTTAATCATATAGAAGAAGATGATTGATAGGCCAGCACCTGCTGGTAAGGTCACAACCCAAGATACGACTATATTACGTACCACACCAATGTTAATCGCTGCGATACCACGGGCCATACCTACACCTAATACCGCACCCACTAAGGTTTGTGTGGTAGAAATAGGTAAACCAGTGCTAGAAGCAATAACTACAGTCGTTGCCGCGGCTAATTCTGCCGCAAAACCACGACTTGGCGTCAAGTGAGTGATGTTTTTTCCGATAGTTTGCATAACGCGCTGACCAAAAATCGCCAGACCCATCACAATACCTACGGCACCCAAAGGTAAAATCCACCAGACTAGAGGTGATTTCGCTGCAATCTCACCACCGCTATTGACGACAGAAACAACCGCCGCTAATGGACCAATCGCATTTGCTACATCGTTTGAACCATGGGCAAAAGCCATACAACAAGCAGTCAAAACCATCAGGATCGCAAACACTTTTTCAACGTTTTTGAACTGGGTTTGACGATCTGCTTTATCACTCATTTGTAAGCGTGAAATGGCGATTTTACCTAAGATACCAACTACAGCAGCAATAGCACCTGCGAGTAGGTAAGACTCGGTAACTGAGAAATGCAGACCAACATGGGATAAGCCTTTCATAATCGTCATTAATGACATGATGAAACCAGCAAATGCCATATAGAAAGGTACGAAACGCTTAGCATTACTCAATGGATCGTCAGTGTTGAAAATGAGTTTTTGAGTGCTTTGGAAGAGGATGAATGCCATAAAGCCCGAAATAGCGGGGGTTACGATCCAAGAGCCTACAATCCCGCCTACTTTATCCCATGAGACTGAATCTGCACCAACACCCACGGCGGCGAAGCCAATAATGGCACCGACGATGGAGTGAGTCGTTGATACTGGCCAGCCAAGAGCCGATGCGACGACAAGCCAAATACCTGCTGCCAACAATGATCCTATCATGCCGTAAACCAGCAATTCAGGAGTTGCAGTGAAATAGCTAGAATCAATAATACCGCTACGAATGGTATTGGTAACTTCGCCCCCAGCTAAAAATGCACCGGAAAACTCAAAGATCATTGCGATAATAATCGCTTGTTTAATTGTAATTGCGTTTGAACCTACAGAGGTTCCCATCGCATTGGCGACGTCATTCGCCCCAATACCCCATGCCATGAGAAAACCAAATGCAGCCGCAATGGCAATAAGCCACGGGCCATTGGTGACTAAGACGTTAGCCACCTCAATACCTGCATCAACCATATTGATACCTTGATAACCTTAATTTGTTAAACGCGAGCCAGCATAAGCTCAAGACGCGAACCGACGCGTTCGGCAAGATCTGCAAGACCACCGACCCATTCAATCGTTTTGTAGAGGAACATCACATCGACAGGATTCAATTCAGATTCCATAGCGAATAACTGACGGCGTAACTGAATTTGTAGATCGTCAGTATCTTCTTCGATGATATCGAGTTCATTGATCATTTTTGCCACTAAGTCGACTTCACGACCACGGAAACCTGTTTCTAACAGATCTTCGAGTTCATTAATGACTTGTTTTGCTAGTGCTACCGCATCGATACAGCGTTGTAGATAAGCAATAAATGGGACTTGCATGACCTGAGGGATTAACAGCTGACGGCCGATAACACGACCGGAAATATCTTTGGCTTTGTTGGCTATCTTGTCTTGTTGAGTTAAAAGTTCCAATAAATCTGTACGTTCTACTGGCATAAATAAACCGCTTGGCAGAGTAAGGCGGATTTCACGCTTCAGTGAATCTGCTTGCTTCTCGGCTAAACTAATTTGCTTACGTAATTGAACTGCACTGTCCCAGTTACCTGTGATAGTGGCTTCGAAAAAGGGGACGAGTAACGATGCGCAATCGTGTACTTTGTCCATGTGCTCTTGAAGAGGCTTAATTGGCGATTTTGCAAACACGCCCAAAATAGAGTTTACTGGCATTGCCGTTTACCTATTTAGATTGTTCCATTATTGGAAAAAGCGGGCGCATGTTAACCTATGCGTCCGCGTATTGAAACTGTGTTTTTTCAGAAAAAACGACAGGTTTATTCTAACGGGTTATATACCAACTGCAAAACCAAATCCTACGGGATTTTTATGACACATTTGTGACATTATGAACTAAAGATGACGCATCGATGAATATTTGATGACAAAATGAGCGGTTACGCAATGAATGCTGAGATTGAATTAAAACTGTTTTTCCTGCCGATATATCAAGAATCCCTGATAAATAAGTTAGATAGTCTCGATAATGCCGTACCTCAAGGTCAACGTCGTTTGGCGAATGGTTACTTCGACACCCCTGACTTGCAATTACGTCAGTGGGACATGGGATTGCGGGTGCGCGGTTACGATGCGCACCGAGAGCAGACCATAAAAACCGCAGGACAAGTCGTGGGCGGCATTCATTCGCGGCCCGAATACAATGTGACTATCCAATCCGATAGCCCAGACTTAAGTCTATTTCCTATCAACATTTGGCCCGCTGATGCCGATTTAGCAGCTACTCAAGCTCAGTTGACTTGTATATTTCACACCGATTTTTATCGTCGCGCTTGGCATGTTCAGATTGATAACAGCGTGGTCGAAGTTGCGTTAGACATAGGTGACATCACCGCAAATGGCCAGCAAGAAGCCCTGTGTGAGCTCGAGTTTGAACTCCTCAGTGGCGATACTGAGGCGCTACTTAAGCTAGCGATGCAAGTGGCGAGTGTGGTGCCAGTGCGTTTAGGTAAGGCCAGTAAAGCGCAGCGGGGCTATCGATTGGCGGGCAAGGCTAAGCCGCTCGATTTAAAAGCATTGGAATTTCTGCCACTGGCCGAGTCACACGATTCTTCTTCACAGGATTTAAGTGCAAACTGCCAAATCCTGCTTGAAACCGCCCTTGAGCGCTGGCAATTATTAGAGAGCATGATCGCAGAGGAAAGTGACCCTGAAGCCTGTGTGGCACTATGGTGGCGGATGCGCGCCTGTATTCGTTTGCTGCGAATGACCTTAAATCAGTTCGAATTATTGAATGTGACACTGTCTAGCCAATTTATGCTGATTGAAAAGCAGCTCGATTTTATTGAGCAGGCACAGGCGTTGACCGCCTTGCTTGGTAGCCAAAGAGGCTTATTTGCTAAACTTGGCCAACATGCCCAAGTTAAGGCGCGACTTCTGGCGCAACTGACAGAGATTAATCTGACGGGACGCTTACTCTCCTTATGGCAACAGATCGAATATGGTCAACTACAGCTGGCTATTGTTGAACTGTTGCTAAAGATGAGTGCTGGTGAAGTGGATATCACCCATCAGCCTAGCTTACGCCAGCATGCCGATCGTGCTCAGCAAGCTTCTTGGATGGCGATAATTGAGGTCATGCCACTCAATAGCGTCATGACAGCGGCGAATTATCTACAAGTGGCCACAGTGTTGGATGCGAGCATTCTTGTGGGTCATGCCTACGGCAGTTTATATGAGGCGAAATCACGGGACGCATTTCGTGCACCTTGGCAAGATCTCGCGCTTGGGATTAAAACTTTGGCTTGTTATCGCGCCTTACAGGATGCGAGTCGGGAGTTAGATATCAATTTAGCTGAGTGGCTGGAAGACAAGCAGCAGAGTTTGTTGTTTGCTATGGAATCGACACGCCGTAACGCGATGCAACAGCAGGTCTACTGGTAATATTACTTTTTATCGCTGATAAACGGAAAAGGCTCAATCTAATATAGATTGAGCCTTTTCATTAGTCCGTTTTCTCAACAAAGTCAGCTATTTTTTGTTTCGATAGCCTGCTTAAGTTCCGCAATTTGAGCCAGCATTTGCGCTTGATTTTGTTCTATTTTTTGTTGGTTCTCTTCCATTCTCGCTAACGCTAATTCAAGCTCTGATTTGATTTCGGCTTTATGCGCATCTTGGCGTTCTTGGCGTTCAGATTCATCTGGCGCGACAAATACCGATGCCATATAACCTGAAATCACCCCAAAAAAACTCACACCGCTGACAATGACCACGCCACCTATGATGTGGCCTGCTGTGCTTACAGGATAATAATCGCCGTAGCCGACGGTAGAGATAGTGACTAATGCCCACCAAATCGCTTGCTCAGCGGTCTGGATATTGGCGCCTTCGGTGCCGCTTTCGACAATGAGCATAATGACGGAAGCTAATGTCAGAATCGTCACCATAGCAACCAGTAAACTGGCTAAGGTGGCTTGTTTACGTTGTTTTACCAGTGGGAGCAACAGTGAGCGACTCATGCGGATCAGGCGTATTACCCGTAGGATTTGAAAAAGCCGTGCCATACGTAGGGCTTCAATTGCCGGAATACTGGCAATAAAATCAATCCAATGGTGTTTAATGAAAAAGCGTTTATCGCGAGCACGGATCAACCCAACAAAGAAGTTGATCATAAAAATCATACAAATACTGGTATCGACAAAGAAGAGTAAGCGGTAGGTTTCGCTATCTAAGCGGCCGAAGGTCATGACAAGTACTATGATCACCGACAGCAAGGACAATAGCATCATCGCCATTTCGAATGGAGAAGGAGTGCCAAGGGTGCGAAGCGACCATGGGGTTTTATCTGTCATGCCAAACATGATCCCTGTTAAGTGCGGCGAATATCACTACTAAAGTAAAAGACTTTAGGCTGTGAGTAAATTGACTGAGTTAATAAAAGGGCTATAAATCGATTAATCGCGCCAGCCAATGGTAAGAAGGGTTGGCGCTTGAGATCAGCGTTGCTTTAGGTTTCATCAACAAAGTGGACTAAATCGTCGAGTACACGACGTTTAATTTCTAGCTGTGAATCGGCACTTAAACCATATTTCTCTGCCAGTTGCACATAGTCATCTGCATTGAGTGACACGGTAAGACGCGGACGCGTTGGCCGTTTCGATACGCTAAGACCTAAAATAGTGCGAATTTGATCAGAAGGGCTAACGCCTGCATCTAACGCGGCTTTACGAATAGAGTATTGAAATTTTTCATCGAGATCGAAGGCAACCTGTGTCGCCTTAGCGGCTTGTTGGTTCTTTAACCATTGCTCGGGCAGAGGGTGTTTGGTTTTACTCATGGCGTATTACCTATTGCTATCAACCGTTTCTAGCGCTTATCTGTGAGATTGTATTGGGATTATTGATAAAGTGCGAGCACGCACTTTATCTTATTTTCGTGTTATTTCGCCGGCCAGTATTCCCGAATATCCGTTAGCGGGCGATATAGGGTCAAGACAACATCGGTATCACCCCCTTCGTAGACTTCCACTTCGACGGCGCAGCTTTCATTGTCATCAAGTAATAAATAGTACTCAAAGGGCTCACCTGTGGCGCCATTGGCATCCTGTGGCGGCTTTTGGCCACGATAATCCTGACGATGGAAATAGCCAAAAGCGGCAAAAGTCACTTGGTGGTATTGTTTTCCAAGCCATTGTTCAAGTTGTTCAGCTAAGTCGGCCGGTAATACTTGCGTAGTTAACTCGGCATGACCCGGTTCCTCGAACAGGGCGCTGAATTGCTCGAGATCGAATAATTGCTCCACTTGGGCGCGAGAAACCTTAATCGAAAAGGCGAGATAGGTTTCGTCGTCTTCTTCAATGCTCAAAAAGAGAGTATCACTACCATGTCCCTTGAGTAACCACTCGGAGTGTTGTTTACGTTCAGACTCGTAAGTATGTACGGCTTCGACTCTTAATTGTTGACCACGGAGTTGTGGTGGCAGGGCAAAACTATCATCAATTGAGATCATGTCGCCGACATTGAGCTGGGACGGGTGATTGAGCTCGCGCTGTGGCGGGGCTTTCTTACCAAAAATACTATTGAAAAATCCCATAGTGACTCCTGCTGACTATGCTCGCGTGCGGCCTCATATTGATTGGCTGCGGATATTCACGGGCAATAGTGGTCATTTTTATTTAATGAGGATGAAACAAAAAAATGCCGAGGTCAGTAGGGGGTGATGATCCCACTGAGACTCGGCATTCGGTCAATCATTGCTTAGCTTTTACGTGCTTTGATTCGATCTAGCACTGCATTTGCGTTTGACTTTTGCTCACCAATACCTGCTTCGGCTAGTTTGGCTTGCAACGACTTATCACTGTTTTCATCGGCTAAGGTTTCAGCCGCTTTTAAACGGTCGTCAAATTGTTGCTGACGTGCCTTGATACGTTCTAGTGAATCTTTAGCGTTCAGCAGCTTAGAGTTGCTAGACGCGAACGAGTCAGTAATGGTTGCCGTCGCTTTTTGGACGCTTTCGGTGGTTTTAACCATGCTCAACTGACGTTGATAATCAGACAATTGGCGTTCGGTTTTCTTCACTAAGTCTTTCAAGCGTGCAGCATGGGCGCTAAAGCTGTCGTTGGCGCTTTGTTGCTCAGACAACTCTTGGTCTAACTGAGCAATCTTTTCAGCAATTTCAATCGCTAAGGCTTCATTACCTTTGTCCAATGCTTGAGTCGCATAACCTTCGTGTTCTGCAATCGAACGTTTCAGACGGTCAATTTCACGGCTGGCTTGCATTTCTTTTGCCATGACATCGGTCAGTTCACGTTTAGCATTGGTTAAATGCTTTTCTGCATCACGGATTTCCTGTTCGAAAATACGGGTTGAGTTTGCGTCAACGATGCTTTGGCCAACTTCGGTGGCACCACCGCGAAACGCTGTTAAAATTTTATTCAGAATGCCCATTTTGTGGCTCCTTATTTCAGATAGTCGACCAATTCATCAATAACTTCTAAACAGTTATCAGATAAAACTGCTAATTCTTGCTCGATTTCGAGCATGCTAGATTGTAGTGATAGCGCACCGTAAACCACGTATTTGTCATCAATTTTTGCAAAAGCTGACAAGGGCATTGGAATGTTGAGCTCTAGCATGGTTTCAAACATTTCACTGCGACGTTCTTGATTTACTTCGTTCTCGCCCCACAGGTAGCTGATGCAAAGTACTTGGTTGTCCGTTACCGATACAAATACCGGGATTTCTTCACGGCCGACCACATTCACTTGCAACACTTCGACTTCACCATCGATTGGATAACAATCAAATTGAAAGCCAGTTTGGCTGTTGTTGCCAAGACTGTTGAGGTGGTTGGCAATGGTATGGATATTCATATTTGTCCTTATTGACATATTATGTCTGTGTTCAAAGATAGCACCGAGACATAATATGTCAAGTACTATCTCATCCTATTAAAAAAGATCCAGTCCTTGATTCTCGGACCAATCTTGCAAATGGTAGTGATACAGCTGCAATGAACCCAATTCATTGGGTTTTATGTTGGCGGCATCTTGATAAAAATTGGCTGGAAACTCAAAGGCGCCATCCACTAAACCTAAAGTGAGCCAGTCATCTTTGATGGGCAACTCAGTTAACTTCGCTAATCTGTGTTGTGCATCGAGCCCGCCTAAGGTTGCAATACTCCAGCCCCATTCGCCAAAACTGGGCACATTATGATGGTACTGCTTGACGTCAAATCCCGCCAATGCCAAGGTTTTTGCTACCGAAATAAAGGCCTTAGGGGCATGGTAAGGCGATGTTGACTGTACAGTCAGAGCGCCATCACTGCTCATAAGTTCCTTTAATTTACGGTAGAAATAGTCCGAATAGAGCTTATTAAGATCGGGATGGCTCGGATCGGGCAAGTCTACGATAATCGCATCGTATTTCACGCCTGTGGCAATCAGTTTATCGACACCATTAAATGCATCGTCGTTGATCACTGTGACACGGGGATCGTTCAGTGCATTGCCATTGAGCGCCAACATAGCGCGACTGAGACTATCGGGCATATCTGTATCGGGCGATTTAAATAATTGCACTAGGCCCACATCGAGATCGAGCAGCGTGACTTGTTCAGGCTCCCAGCGCAGTACTTGTTTGAGACCGAGTCCATCACCGCCGCCAATGATCAGCACTTTGTTGTGACGGGCACTGGCCGCGAGCGTAGGATGAACGAGAAACGTATGGTAGATGTGCTCGTCTATGCTAGAAAATTGTAAGCGACCATTGATGTATAAAGCATAAACGGGCGGCAGACCGTTACCGCGCAACCGCTCGGTGAAGGTCAGCTGTTGGAAACGTGTCGCCTTGGCGTAAACCACTTTGTCTTTATAGAGCAAATTATTGAATTCTTGCTCCCAGCGTGGGCCGTGGATTGCTAATACGAGTAAGACACCAGTCACGATAAAATGCCCACTCAAAAGCAGTTTAGGGCGGCGGATTTTAGGCCAGAATCGCCAAATAAACACAAAACCTGCCAATAGATTGAAACTGGCGGTTAAGGCGGCGGCGAGTTGGATATCGATGGCGAGCATAAAGCCAACCCAAATGGCGGCACCTATGCCTGCGCCTATGTAATCAGCTCCGTAAATGGTGCCCGCGTTATGCAGTAAATGCTCGTCGGAAAGGGATTGGCGAACCCTAGCAATCAGCGGGATTTCCATACCAATCATCAGGCCCAATAACACACCCCACACATAGGGTAAGTATTCGCTGAGTTTTTGCAGCGAGCTTATCATGCCACCTTCGGGCAGTTGATCTGGCGGTAAACCTAAGGTATTCGCAATGATTAATGGCAGTTGTTGACCAAAACCAATCACCGCTGCTGTGATTAAAATGGCGAGTGAGCCACAGAGTGCAACTGTAAGTTCTAAAATCACAAAACCGGTAAAGGCATCACGGATCTTACGCGCGGCGAAGGCACCTAGCCCCATGGAGACAATCATTAAGCCTATCATGGTGTAAATGGCGGCTTCTAATGCGCCTAAAATGCGGCCCGCATAGTGGGATAAAAGATATTCGTAGATCAGGCCGCAACCTGCTAATACGGCCATAATGCCCAATAAGAGAACATCATCGAACCAACCTAGGCGGCTAGGTTTAGCCGCCGAGGGAGTTAAGCTAATTTCTTGCATTCGATTAAGCCATCAGTGCCGTAAGAATAAGTGCGATAGCGATACTGATCGCCATTTCTACTGCGGCGATACCGATATTGTGTTGTCTTTCCACTTCATCGGCTAAATCGATACGGGCCAATACCAGTTTCTTCACGACGAACAGCAGTAAGGATAGCGCGATCAGCATAATGACTGAGAACACTAACCAACCGATCACGTTAGTCACATAAGCCGTTGGATTATAAATAATAAAGTGACTAGCGGCATTGAAGCTCAGTGCCATAGCAATCATGTAACCCGCATGGCGTAGCGCTAACGCTGTATGACCTTGGGCTAAGGCTTGCTGCATAGACGAGTCTTGGTTGCGGCTTGCGAAACGGTTTTCACGCCAGCGCGTGAGTAGCACTAACATCAACTGCGAAATCGCAAAGGCGCTGAAGATGGCAATGAAGGTATCGACCGTTAAATCTTCTGCCCACAGCAAGACGGAGCGAATGATAATGGCGGTAGCAATAGCAACGCTAGCATCGACAATAGCGACGGACACATTACCTTTGATGATTTGCTCGTTTTTATCAAACTCATTTAGCGCTATTTTATCGTGGAGAAAACGGCCGAGTTTAATCAGTACTAAACCGAATAAACCATAGCAGCTCATGCCAATCGCTTCGGTAAGATAAGAGTGTGCCGCAGCGCCTGTGATAGCGCCTGTAAGCACTATGCCTAGGGCGGCAACTGCGCCAGCGGTACTTATGCCAAAGGCAAAGTTATCCCGCTCTGCAAGCTCCTTACTGCTATTGACCTTTACACTCCAACCTTGCAAATAACGCATTAGCGTTAGCAAAATCACGGCTATGGTGAGATCGATAGCCAGAATGATGGCTAGCTCTGGTGTGATACCGAAATCCTGAAATAATGTCATTGGAAATCCTTAGTTACTTGCCCCGGCGCACACTGCGGGTCGTGCGATTGCTGGAATTGCGGAAACTGCTGTCTTTAGCATAGTTAGATCGAAACTTACTGTTCGAACTCTTGCTCGCACTTGTCGTGCTGGCCTTAGGTGCGCTGGTACTTTCACGGGATAACGCCGTGCCACCAGTTCGCGGTTTAGCATAAGGGCTGTCAAAGCGCTTGCCTTGTGAGTCGAAACGTTTTTTCGTTTGTTCGAAGGTCTTATTTTGCGCATCCGCTTGCTTGGGTGAGGTATAGCGATAACGACCTACGTCATTGTAATAGCTATAACCTCGGTTACCCGACCAACGATCGTAGGAAACTGGGCGATTGAAGACATTCGAAAACATCGAATACATGCCATACCAAGCCCAAAACGAAGTGCCGCTCGAGTCGGTTTGCCAGTTGCCGTAAGAGGGATTACCAACTAATTGACTGCCTGGACCAAAATCTTCACCGCCATTGGCTAATGTTGCGGCCTCACGGCTAATCGCATTTACGCGAGCCAGTTTGCCGTCGGACATATCGGCGACCACGTTGACGGGATCAGACAACATATCGTTAAACAGACTGGGATCTGCGGCTTGATAAAGATTTTCTGCTTCGGCCAGCTGTTGATCGAGATCAGCAAAGTTACTCGCCACTTTCGACTCATCTAAACGACGTTTTAGCGAGGTATACATGGGACCTTGAGTACCAGAATCCTTTGCTAATTCATCGAGTAAGGGTGCTAAATCGGGTTTCTGTTGCTTTAGCAGTGTCGTGTATTGTTTTAAGAGATTAGCGTTACGCAACTGGCCGTCATCGATCATCGTCGTGAGCGTAGCGAGTCGTTGCTGTGTGAGTTGTTGATACTTCGCGATTTTATCCGGTCTGTCATCGCCACAACCCGTCAGCGATAGCGAAACGGCTAAAAAAAGTATCGATGTGAGAACACGGGTTAGCATTCCTGCCATGTTTTCTCCAAAAGGTAATGAAATAAAACTCAAATACTTGCAGGCAATAATAATCCGCTTGCCCAATATGCCTGCCGCGCAGGTTATAGTACCCTTAAATGCCACAGATAAAAGTGTAAACCTTTATTTGTGTGTTACATCAGGTAGCTGCAAGTCTCGTCGAACATAACATGATGTGGCGTCAATCTATATCATTTACGACATAATATGTCGATAGCTAAATTTGTTAGGGATTATTATGACCATGCAAAAAGACAGTAATAAGTCATTGTCTATTCTTATTAATCAAACCGCTGAACGCAATTGGCTGCGATTAGAGGAAGCATGGTCCGAAGGACTTGCGCAATTAACGCCTGCTCAGCAGCAAGAACTCAAAACGGTTTTGGGACTCAGTGATTATGTGACGGCTCAACTATGCCGACATCCCGAGTGGATCGCTATGCTGTTTGCGGGCGAGTTAAGCCTGATTGATCGTAAAAACTTTGATGTTGATTTACATGAAGAACTGGCTAGCACGACCACTGAGGAGATGGCTAAAACCACCCTGCGACGGTTTCGTAACTATCAAATGGTGCGTTTAGCTTGGCGTGACTTTTTAGACTATGCCAGTTTAGAGGAATCCTTGCTTGATCTGTCGGCGCTCGCCGAAGCGTTAGTGATCTGCGCCCGCGATTGGCTCTATAAAGATATGTGCGCTCAATATGGCACGCCTATGGACAAAGAAGGGAATCCGCAACCGCTACTGATTTTAGGCATGGGTAAGTTAGGCGGCCGCGAGCTTAATTTCTCCTCCGATATCGATTTGATTTTCACGTTTCCTGAGCATGGCGAAACCGTCGGCGGTCGTCGCAGTTTAGACAATCAACAATTCTTTATCCGCATGGGGCAAAGGTTAGTGAACTTGCTCGATCAAGTCACTGTCGATGGTTTCGTGTTCCGCGTGGATATGCGTTTGCGTCCCTACGGTGAAAGTGGCCCCTTGGTGGTGAGTTTTAGCGGTCTTGAGGATTATTACCAAGAACAAGGACGAGACTGGGAGCGTTATGCCATGGTCAAGGCGCGTGCGCTCGGGCCTTGGAACCATTTCTCCGATGAACTACACAGCCTCCTGAGACCCTTTGTGTATCGCCGTTATATCGACTTTTCGGCAATTGAATCCCTGCGGAAAATGAAGCAACTCATCGCGCAAGAAGTGCGGCGCCGTCATTTGACCGACAATATTAAACTCGGTGCAGGCGGTATTCGTGAGGTCGAGTTCGTGGTGCAAAGTTTCCAATTGATCCGTGGCGGCCGTGAGCCTGCGTTGCGTCAGCAGAGTTTATTCGGTGCTATCGATACGCTTTACAGCTTAGGGCAGTTTGAATATTTGGCGGTGGATGAGCTTAAACACAGTTATTTACTGCTGCGCCGGGTTGAGAATCTGCTGCAAGCCATTGACGATAAACAAACCCAAACCTTACCGAATAATCCATTGGATTGGGCTCGATTGTGCCATGTACTCGATATGGCTAATGAGGTTGATTTACGCACTCATATTGAAGCGGCAATGAGCAAAATCCATCGTCATTTTAAAGCCACAGTGGGCGGCGAAGAAGGCGAAGAAAAAGCTGAACATTGGACGACGCAGCTGTGGAACATGCAAG
The DNA here is from genome assembly GCF_025653795.1 of Shewanella sp. SM73. Classification (NCBI taxonomy): domain Bacteria; kingdom Pseudomonadati; phylum Pseudomonadota; class Gammaproteobacteria; order Alteromonadales; family Shewanellaceae; genus Shewanella; species Shewanella sp. SM73. The sequence continues at coordinate 105,306 of NZ_JAKKRY010000002.1, read as the reverse complement.
ACCTTGATGATGGGATCGCGTTGTTGGCCGAACAGCAAATTGATGATGACAAGCTGTGCCCTATGCTCAGCAGTTGGCGCGAAACAGTGACTAAGCGTTCGATTGGTCCACGCGGGCGAGAAACCTTAGATAAATTAATGCCAAGATTATTGGAAGAATTGATTAATCAACAGAGTCCATCGTCAGCTTTTGAGCCCGTGTCTAAGGTGCTGGAGCAGATTTTAACTCGCACCACTTACCTTGAGCTTTTGTGTGAAAACCCTGGTGCGCGGCAGCAGTTAGTGAGCTTGTGTTGCGCCAGTCCTTGGATTGCCGCGCAGTTGGCTAAATTTCCCATGTTGCTCGATGAGCTTATCGATCCGTCGCAGCTCTATGACACGACCTCCATCGACGATTATCCGAGCGAGCTGCGTCAGTACATGATGCGCGTGCCCGAGGATGATATGGAGCAGCAAATGGAAGCGCTGCGACAATTTAAGCTTTCACAACAACTTAAAATCGCCGCAGCCGATGTCACGGGTGTTTTACCCGTGATGCAAGTGAGCGATCACTTAACTTTTTTAGCCGAAGCTATTATCGAACAAGTGGTGATGCAGGCGTGGCAACAGGTTTCAGTGCGCCACGGCGTGCCCGCTCACCTTGAGGGCAGTGACACAGGCTTTGCCGTTGTCGGTTATGGCAAGCTCGGCGGGATTGAATTGGGTTACGGCTCCGATCTCGATTTAGTTTTCTTGTGTGAAAATAAAACAGAGAACGGCCTGACCAATGGTGATCGCCCGATTGAAGTTGGTCATTTTTACCTCAAACTCGCCCAGCGCATTCTGCATTTATTCTCGACTCGCACCACTTCGGGAGAGTTGTATGAAGTGGATATGCGCCTGCGTCCTTCTGGCGCCTCGGGTTTGATGGTCAGTGAGATTGAGCGTTTTGGCGAATACCAAGCTAATGAGGCGTGGACTTGGGAACATCAAGCTTTAGTGCGCTCGCGTTTTGTTTTTGGCGACAATAGTTTAGCGGTTAAATTCAGTCATATTCGCGCTTCAGTATTGGAAAAGCCCCGTGATAAAGCTGAGCTGCAAAAAGCGGTACGTGAGATGCGTCAGAAGATGCGCGATCACTTGCTTAAAGTCAGTGATGGCATGTTTGATTTAAAGCAGAGTCCAGGCGGGATTGCCGATATTGAGTTTATTGCCCAGTACTTAGTGCTGGCTAATGCCCACGAGTATCCAGAGCTAACGATTTGGTCCGACAATGTGCGGATTTTTGGGGTATTAGCTGAGCTTGAACTCTTGCCAATGATGAGTGCCCAGCATTTAACTCAGACCTATTGCTTACTGCGGGATGAAAATCATCGCCTGACTCTGCAACAAAAGGCGGGGCAGTTACCTGTGTTAGAGGTTGAGGAACATGCCGAGCGAGTGCTCAATATCTATCGCGCTGTGCTTGAATAGTACAGTCATCTATACAGTCATTTAAAGGGAGTAAGGCTGAAACGAATATCAGCCTTAACACCGCAAGAATGCACCATTTAGGCTAGAGTTTAATGAGAGCAGTTAGCAGAGAGCACCATGCAATTACCTACTATCCCTGAAAACGAGCTGCAACGTTTGGCCACGTTACGCGCACTCAATGTGCTCGACACTGATGCCGAAGAACGTTTCGATCGTATTACTCGGCTCACGCGCAGAATTTTCTCTTTGCCGATTTGTGTTGTGACCTTAGTGGATGCCGAGCGGCAGTGGTTTAAATCTCGCCAAGGATTGGAGGTGACTGAAACACCACGGGAAATCTCATTTTGTGGCCATGCAATCAATCAAGACGATATTTTTATCGTGAATGACGCCCTCAAAGATCCGCGCTTTAGTGACAATCCACTGGTGACTGAGCAGCCGCATATTCGCTTTTACGCCGGCTATCCCCTCACCATTCACGGGCAATATCGGGTGGGTACTTTGTGTTTAATCGGCACTGAACCGCGGGATTTTACGGCTGAAGACATTGAAACCTTAACGGATTTAGGACAAATGGTAGAGGCTGAATTACTCTCTATCGCGCAAAATACCTTAGATCCCTTGACGGCTATTTCGAATCGACGTGGTTTTGAATTACTGGCCCATCAGTCACTGGCGAGTTGTCGACGTACCGAATCTGAGGCGGCCTTAGTATTCTTCGATCTCGACTTTTTTAAGGAAGTGAATGACAGCTTTGGTCATCGCAAGGGCGATCAGGTGTTATATGATTTTGCCCATATCTTAATGACCGCTTTTAGGGAGTCGGATGTGATCGCAAGGCTTGGCGGCGATGAGTTTGTGGTGCTGCTAAGTTTTGTGCATAGAGATACAGTCAATCGGGTCATCGAGCGTTTTAAGCAGTTACTTGAGCAATATAATCAACAGCATCCTAAGCAACATAGATTGGCGACCAGCATAGGTATCGCCCATTGGACACCGGATTCAGATATGAGCTTGGAGGATCTGTTAGATTCCGCCGATAAAGCCATGTATCAGAATAAAGCCACACATCACAGTGATGCATCTTAAATTGTTTACGCTTATGCCAATGAAAAGGGAGACAATAATGTCTCCCTTTTCATTGGACTTTATTCGGCGAAGAAGTACTAAGCTGTAATGAGCGTTACCCAATGTTGATATAAGGGTAAGCCAATTAGCACGTTAACCGGAAATGTGATCCCAAGTGAGGCTAGCATAGCCAGACCTATATTGGCTTCGGGGATTGCGGCTCGAATGGCCGCTGGCGCTGCGATATAAGATGCGCTGGCACTTAATGCCGCTAACACTAAAATGCTGCCTGAAGGTAAGTCCAGCCAAACGCCTACACCAATACCACACCAAGCCAATACAAAGGGCGTTACGGCGGCGAACACTAATAAGCGCCATTGCTTAAGTGGTAGCGGTAAACACACTTTGGCCGTTACTAAGCCCATTTCCAGTAAAAATAATGCCAGTAAGGTTTTGAACCCTCCTAGTAACACAGGTGTAAGTGGCGCAAGTCCCGTTGGGCCGTAAAGCCAACCTATCACCACACCGCCAAGGAGTAATACAACGCCACGACTGGTTAAGGCTTCGTGTAACACGCTTGATTGATTTTCATTTTTGGGTGATGTTTCAATTGCTTTTTTGGCACTTAAGTATCTGTGTAACCAGAGCATTACGACAATAGCAGGTAGTTCCAGCAGCACGAGATATAGGGTCGTTTCTGGCCTTAAGATCAGCCCAGATTTTTCAACCATAGCCATCACCACCGCAAAGGTTCCCGCGCTGACGGAGCCGTAATGGGCGGCAATACTAATGGCATCGGTATGGCCAATGCGAACCAGCCGAGTTAGTACAGGGTATAAGGCCAAGGGGATAATCAAACCTAAGGCAACAACCGCTAACAGCTCAGTGATCACTAAGTTTTGAGTGTGACCGTGGAGCGCCATTCCGCCCTTTAAACCTAAGGTAAGCATTAACAGTATGGATAGGGTTTCGTAGATCGCGGGGGGGACTTTAAGATCTGATTTCACTAGGCCAGCTAACAGGCCTAAGGCGAAAAATGCAATGACAATATCGGGCATGGGTATCTCATTAAGTTTGACTTTTAAGCGGTACAAAACGCGCTTGTTTGTCGAGTGATCCTGATGGCTGGTGATTTTGGACCTAATTAGTTATATTGAAAAATAAATTGTTTACCACCTAGGTATAGATAATTGTCTATGGATAAGCGTTCGTCATCGACTCAGCTTAAATTGCGGCATTTGAGTTTTCGGTTACTGCAGGTGTATGTGCAAGTGGTGCGGTTAGGTAATATTTCCGCAGCGGCGAGGGCATTGCATTTAACTCAACCCACAGTGTCATTACAGCTAAAAAAACTGGCCGATGTGTTGGGCGAGCCATTACTCGAGAGTCGTGATGGCCGCATGTTACCGACCTTGATTGGTAATGAGTTGTACCGCGCAGCTTGCGATACCTTGAGTCGTTTTGAGGATTTCGATGCTTTTATGCAGCAGGCTAAAGGTGGCAGTGTCGGTCACATCAATATCGGTATTGTCACTACCGCCAAATACGTGTTACCACGAATTTTAGGGGCATTTTATCGGCAGTTTCCACAGGTTAAAGTGACCTTAAACATTGGTAACCGTGCCCATGTATTAGGTCGATTTGAACGTCAAGAAGATGATTTATACCTGTTCAGTCATCCTCCAAGTGGCGATAACGTGTTATCTGCACGCATCATTAAAAATCCGCTGCAACTGATTGCACCAAAGGAGCATTGGGCAGTGGGTCGTGAACAAGTGAATTTTAACGAGCTTAAGAATGAGCGTTTTATCGTGCGCGAACCGGGGTCAGCCACCCGCTTAATGTTCGAGTCTTGGTGCAGCGGACAAGGCATCACGCTCGGTGACACTATGCAAATCGAGAGTAATGAGGTGATACGCTTGAGCGTCGCGTCGGGCTTAGGTTTGTCGGTGATTTCGGCGCATACCTTGCAAGAAGGGCGCGAAAAACCTGCAATTCTAACTGTTACGGGGTTTCCGCTCGAAAGTAACTGGTATCTAGTTGGCCGTAAAGATCGCCGTTTGCCCTATGCCGCCATGCAACTGGTGGACTTTATGGCGGCGCATTTGGTCGAGTGTATCGAGCCAGAATGGGTTGCCACTGATATCAGTGAATTGGCTATGCACTTTAATCATGCACCGCAAACTCGGTCCTAGCACTCTTGAGTCTCGCTTGTATTATGGAAGCTTTATTAAACTAGATCATAGCGTTATGCATTGAGGGTAACTGTTGAACACATCTTGCGCCATTACCCTCAGATTCCATTATAAAGCGATACTCTAGACTTTAAATCGCGTCAGTAGATTGTTCAGTTCAACGGCGAGTCTTGAGAGTTCATGTGCCGAGGCACTGGTTTGCTGTGCCCCCGCAGCACTTTGGCTGGCAAGATCACTAATATTCACAATGTTTTTATCGACCTCGCGTGCGACTTTCGCTTGCTCTTCGGCGGCGCTTGCGATGACCATGTTGCTGTTATTCATCGTACTGATTTGGCGATTAATCGTGTTTAATGCATCCCCTGCTAATCTTGCGACTGAGAGTGCCTGCTCAGCCTTTTGGCCGCTGTGCTGCATCGATTGCACAGCCGTTTCGGTGCCATGCTGGATTTTGTTAATCATGTCTTCAATTTCACGGGTTGAGGACTGAGTGCGATGGGCTAGGGCACGAACTTCATCAGCAACAACCGCAAAACCACGGCCTGTATCGCCCGCTCGCGCCGCTTCAATGGCTGCGTTTAAGGCCAGTAAATTTGTTTGCTCAGCAATGGCGCGGATCACATCGAGAACTTTACCTATATCCCTCGCTTGAATCGCTAAGGTTTGAACAACCTGTGAACTTTGTGTCACATCCTGATTCATGTCGATAATGGCTGCGACTGTCTGATCTACCTGTTTTTTACCTAATTCGGTACTGCGGGCGGTTTCTTCAGAGGCTTCTGAAGCGAGCACCGCCGTATTGGCAACTTCATCTACTGCCGAACTCATTTCGGTAATCGCAGTTGCCGCTTGCTGAATTTCATCATTTTGTTGCTGTATGCCGCGGGAAGCATCTTCAGTGACTGAATTGAGTTCTTCGGCGGCGGAGGCGAGCTGGCTAGAGGAGTTTGCTATATGGGATAAAGTGTCGCGCAGGTTTTGCTGCATTTCAGCTAATGATTGCATCAGTTGACTGGTTTCATCTTTACCCTCTGTGCTGATTTTCTGCGTTAAATCCCCCCTTGCGACTGCCACTGAAATGCCTACAGCTTCCTTCATTGGCTGCACGATACTGCGAGTTAAAAATATTGCCACTACAAATGCAGCGATTAAGGAGCCCACTATCATAATGCTGTTTAGCCATTTACTCTCGTCGTAGGCTTGTGCAGTTATTTGACCTTGTTCCTTTGCATATTCAGTATTCAAGCTGCCAATGCTAATGAGCGTCTTTGTCATTTTTTCGGCTTGCACTATCATGACATCATCCATGATCCGTTTAGCTTCGGCTGCATCATTCGCCTGTAGCTTGCTGATCATCTCATCTTGATGCTTCAAATACAGATCAAGGCTGCCACTAAATTCTTGATAAAGCTCCTGCTCACCTGGCAGGCTAATTAAAGGCTCATAGTTTTTTTGATCCGTTTTAATACTCTGGCGGATTTGCCTTAATGTATCGAGTCCTTTGTTAAGTTCTGCTGCCGAATTTGCTAATAACAGGCGAAATGTAAACACCCTAGCGCGCATCACATTGAGGTTGATGCTCGACAGACTGACCAGCGTAGGTAGGGTATTATCTTCAATTTCTTCTGCAGTGGATCGCATGGATGACATCGTCTGTAATGACATGATTCCTTGAAGTAGCAACACAAGAGCAAGTAATCCAAACGCAGCAATTAATCGTGAGCCAATCTTAAATTGTCGTAACCACATAAGTTAATCGTCCCTGTATTTAAAATAGTTCCGTTTAAGGCAGTTCTTAATATTTTCTAGCGAATACTTCGAACTAAGTGTCATGGCGCTTATTCAGAATCATGAGTCTTTAGTTGATTGCATAAACTATAGATTATATTTTTCAGCTTTTATGTTGCAGGTTGTAAATTTGATCGATTTAAACCTATAGGCTGTAAATTAGAACAATTGAAACTAAGTTACACCGTACCTTAAAACTCAAGGTTAGCAACAGCTAGAAGCAAATTGAACGTAATGAGTCATTTAGTTGTGTGAATTGAATCGATTATGGCAGATGAGTTTTCTATTTTATGTATTTGATTTTTAATTATTATAATTTTTTTTGTTGTACTAGTTTGTCTATGATTGCAGATTTTCAATTTAGGTACTTATTCATCTTTCTAGGCTTGTATCTGCAAATAGCGTATTTGACTTGTTATATTCTGAATGCATGAATTATCTTGTCACTAATTGTTCCTCGAATTTTTATCGTGATGGCTAACTTCTTGCTTATCAATATTAGGGGTTTGGTCTAACTCAACAGAGCGATAAATCGCTAATGTTTTACGGCCATTCACTTCGACTCATTGCTATTAATCGACTGTAGGTGCGGCGGAATTCAAAACTGAGTGCGCCACCTTGATAGAGTTCACTCAGTGGCACGTCGCAGCTGAGATATAAGCTGACATTTTGATCATATAACTCATCAATTAAGCTGATAAAACGCCGTGCTGGGTCGTCGTTGGCCGCATAGGAGAGTTTGCGCTCGCCCGTGGCTGCGGCTTGGTTATCACCTGTACCGTCCTCTGTGCCGCGGGCACGGATCCAGCTTTTGATTTCCCCCCCTAATTTGGGAACGCCGCTTACCATTAAGATCTTAAATCGACTGGCTATTTCGATATAATCGAGCTGGGATCTCGGGCCGTCACATAGGGCATAAAAGTCGAACCAAGCGACTGAGTTGCCTGTTGGTGCTATAGCGGCGCGGATCACTGGAATTTCACGGTTGCAGATGGTGAGGCTAGCATTACTCATTCTGCTATCACTAATGCCAATAGCGCTCATATTGGGTGTATTTGGCGTTAACCTATTCACTAGCTTGTCAAAAATCTGCTCAAAATCGAGTGTTCCGGTAATGCCTATATTGCGGGAAATCGAGGAATTAACTTCAGCGCTATCAATGCCAATCTCGTTGTTTAATGAAGGATTGCTGGCGTGCATCCTATGGTCTTGGTTGCCATTGAGATGCAGCATTTGAGTGTGTGTTTGCAGCAGTTGGATGCAAGGTAAAAATCTGTGCCTAGCTAGGCCATTCTCATATAAGCGCTCTATGGGAATATTTGAGGTGACGACCAGCACCACACCTTGTTTGAATAGGCATTCAAAGAGCCCAGCGAGTATCATGGCATCTCCAATGTCCGAGACAAAAAACTCATCGAAACACAGCACCTTGCACTCTTTTGCGAGATTTTTAGCTATGAGAGTTAACGGATCTCGTTTACCCGAATGTTCGCGTAATGCTTGGTGAATCCGCGCCATAAATCGGTGAAAATGCAGTCTTAACTTACCTTCACTCGGCAAGCAATCGAAAAACAAATCCATCAGAAACGTTTTGCCCCGACCCACATCGCCCCACAGATACAGACCTTTGATTGCTTGTTTGTTGATAAGGGGAAACTGTGCTGAATATGGTCGTAGCATCAACTGCTTAAATAGCGCATCGAGCGCCAACACCGCCTGTTGCTGCGCGGGATCGTCAATGAGATCTATGCTCACCTTGGCGCGATACGCTTCAAGTGGTGTCACGATTGGGGTTATCGATTGCGAGCTAGCGGAGTTTGAATGTGCCATGTCGGGGTCTCGTTGGCGGTTTGTTTTCGGTGTTTGTTGCAGTAGATCCTGCGCTCTTTAGGCTTAATTTAGTGCGATATCAGCACTCACCTTTTTGAGGCATCCTGTTACTCATATTCAGGTACTCGGGAGCCATATGGCAAGATGCGCAGGGTAACATAGTCGCTGACGTGACTTAAGTCCCGCTCTGAAGCTTAGGTTAAATACTAAGCGAAACCAGTGCTTTATTCTCGAGGACTTTTACCATAACATCTTTGTCACAAAAATAATGATATGGAATGAATCCTATGGCGAGTAAGGGCAATGGCATTACGGTTATCAGTGCACAAACCTTGATTGAGGGCGACATTCAGTTAGAGAGCGCGGCATTCATTGCGGGTAAATTGCAGGGCAAGATTAGATCAGCAGGACAAATTAAGATCGAACTTGGCGGCGAAATATCTGGTGAAGTCAGTTGTCATGAGCTGCGGGTTTGCGGCGTATTTCGCGGAAGAGTCTGTTGTAATAAGTTGATTATTACCAGTTCTGGTGTGGTTGACGGTGAAGTCGCCAGTCATCAGATGGAGATTTACGAAGGTGGGCAGTTTATTGGTCAGCGTATTAAAGGTCCTGAACTCGATGCCTTGCCGGACATGCTACAAGCACTCGCGCCAATAGCTCAACGCTCGGATGCGCATTTATATGCCAGTGAAAGCACTTTGCTAAGAGGTGATAATCTGGCGATTCGCCCTTGGCTGTATGTTGCAGTGGCAACTGTCGTCATAGCGTTAGGTTTTAGTTTTGGACCCGAGCAATTGCGTGAGTGGTTACCTAATCTTAGTGACAGCACGTTGAAAACTGAGGTGTCTCCGGCAATCGAGGGGTCTAAGGCCGTAAATGGTATGGCTCCTGATCAACCTGCTACGCCAAATAGCGCGAATGCCGACAATATGGCGGTATTACCGGCAGCGGATCCTGATCCGCAGGCCATGCAGCAGGATTCGGCGATGGAAGATTTACAACAAATGGAACAAGGCCATGAACAGATGACGCAGGGGGATAATGGCGCACCGCCTGCCAGCGACAATGCGACCAATAAGCTCTAATCTGTCGATCGCGCATTTGAATCTTTTAGAAGGATTATTTGGCTTTAGTTGTCAGTTCGGCCAACCTTGACCCTTTCAAACTGCCACTCTGGTAGCTTGGTTTTTAAGTCAGGAAGAATTCGAGCAACATCGCCCCGCAAGATAATCAATGGCTCACCGCTAAACGCCCCGTTGGCTAACTGCTGCAGCCTTTCGGGCGTTAGAGCTTGCAACTCTGCATTCAGCTTTTGCACATCAACTTGAGTTAATCCTGTCGCGACTTGGTGGATATATTGGTTTTCACGTTGAATGCTGTTGTCTTGGCTGAGCAAATCTTCACCGATCAAATAGGTTTTAAGTGCATCGATTTCACCTTGGCTAGCACCTTGCGTCTTAACGAGTGCGAGGTGATCGAGTATGCCCACCACAAACGCGCCTGTGTGTTCTATGGCTGTACTGCCGTAAAATTTGATACTGCTGGAGAGCGGTGCATTGGCGCACTGGCCATAAATGCCATAGGTGAGGCCGCGTTTTTCCCGTAAATCATAGTAGAGTCTGCCCGAAAAACTGCGGCCCATGAGTGCGGATAAACTGCGACAGCTTAAGGCGACTTCCTGTGGGTTCAGTTGCTGCTGAGTTGATGCATCACTTAGGACATGATCTATGGCATAACCTAGGCGGACTTGGGTTTGCACGCTGCCAGGCGCATCAATAAGGTAAATTCTCTTGATTTGCTGAGGCTTTACTGTCTCTAGTTTATCCACTTTCGGCACTGAATTAGGCAATAATGGCCACAGTTTAAGGCTAGCTTGAAGGTCAAATTTAGCGTTATTTGCCAAAGAGTTGGGTAGAAAAAGATGCCACTGTGCTTGTGTTACCGCCTGCTGTTGGATTTGTTGCAGTTGCCTTAGGCTGAGCGAATCGAACAATGCATTATTATTGATCACTCTATTGTAGGGATGTTCAGGGCCGAGCAGTTTATCGCGCCACACTTTATCTATCTCGGCGCCACTAAAGGCGTTTAAGTGTTTATTGAGCTTGAGTTGACGGCGAATATTGTCGACATCGACGGGGGCGGTTGTCGCATCAACAAAGGCATCTGGCTGCCAAAATTGCAGTAGTAAGCCGTAGATATGGTTAACATCGTCGGGGCAAGTGAGGCTTAAATTAATGCTGTGCAAGCTGACACGCATATTGAAAGTCTCAAGACAGGGATCTGCGCGGCTAATGGCAAGTGCGCGGGCTTTTTCTTGAAAGGCAATCTGTAAAATATCAGGATTATTGAAGGGAACTTGCGGGCTCACAGCCGCTAAACTGACCCTCTTACTCACACTACTATTCATTTGAACTGAGGCAAGGCGATGTAACTGATAGGGTAAATCCAATTCGGTATGGACTTCATCGGTAAAAATTTCATCCGTTACTGGGATAATGACGCCGCTTTTGGGTAAATGATTGTTCAAAGAGCTAGGCAAAGAATGGGCTAAAGAGTTTGGTGTTTCAAAATGGGCCAAACTCGGCGGTTCGCTCGGCGTGAAGACGATTTGCGTCTGCTGGCAGGCGTTTAGTGATAAAGCCACAGCGCAGAACATTAAGCCTTGTAGCTGCTTTGACATTGTCTGAGTCGTCATAATACCGCATCCTCTAAACTGTCACTCATATCGTTAGGCAGCCATTCCAGTAGCGTTTTACCCCAGCGAATATACCAAGGTGGCAGTAGGTCGACTCGGACATAATCTTGGTTGAAATACCGTTTTGCGACGCTTTGGATATCGTCGGCCGTGACTGCGTTGATCCGTTGCCACTGCGCGGTAAAGGGATGGTCTTTATCTTGAGCCGACGTTGCGGAAAGCTTGATGGCTAAGGCCTGTGTGTCATCCAGTTGTTGTAATTGATTGTTTAACCACACTTGTTTAAGTGTGCAAAGACTTGTTTCATCCAGAGCATCTTGCTGCGTTTGTGCCACAAGTCCCAATACTTTTTGCACTAAGGCATCGAGTGAGGTCCGTGCCCGTGGAACCAAGACGATATTCGCTATGCCGTGATTTTCTAACTCAAAGGGCAGGGAGTAGCTGAGCATTTGTTCGGGATTATGCAGACTGAGTTTAGCGAGTGCACTGGCGGTGTTTTGAAATAAATAGCCTTCTAGCAGCCGAATTGCCGCCGCATCGGGGTGATCTTTACCTACGGTATGCCAAGCAAGCAGTAATCCAGGCCAAGGTCCGCGCTCATCCACTAACTCAGCATGTACTTGTTTAGGCTGGATTGTTAACTCAGAAAATTTAGGTTCAGCAATCGTTGGCCTAGACCAAGCCGCAAAATTTTGCTCAATCCATTGTTGGGTTTGTGGGCTTAGTTTGCCTACAAGGGAAAGCTGCATCGCATCGGGACGATAATAAGCACGGTGAAAGGCCGTTAGGCTTTCTGGTGTGGCTTGCAAGATATCTTCGCGACTGCCAATAATACCGTGACCGTAGGGAGTGCCTTTTACTTGCTCGAGTAAAAACGTCATCGCGCTGCGGATATAGGGCTGATTATCTATGGTTTGTGCCATTTCCTGCAGTACGGTTTCCTGCTGATTTTTAACCGTAGTGGCATTAAGGCTAGGGCGGATAAAGCGATCGGCTTCGAGATATAAGCCCAGTTCTAATGCTTGGTTTGGCAGCGTCACATAGTAGTTGGTGTAGTCAAAATGCGTGCTGGCATTAAAACGTGCACCTAAAGCACTGAACTGCTGAGCATAGGTATCGCCGGGGGCATTTTCACTCCCTTTAAACAACATGTGCTCAAACAGATGGGCGTAACCGCTCTGACCTTGGGCTTCGTTGCGGGCGCCTAAATTAAATTGGCTGGCGACTGTGACTGTCTGTTTATTTGCCATGGGCTGTAATCGCACTGTTAGGCCATTTTGTAGCGTATAGGTCTCTATATTCGCTTCGAGCGCATATAAGGCTTGCGCATCTTGCTCGGCGCGGCATTGGGCCTGTAGCGTATGACTGAAAACACTGGCCGAAAGGGCGATAAAAAAGGTGATTTGAGTGTTCATAAGTGCGTCCTGCCGAGCTTATTTTTTAATTCGTTAAATGTCTTACTCAAGCTGGATACCATTAACGACAGGCAATTGATACATTCGCAGGTATCGATACAGATTGCACCACTGTCGACGACTGCTCGGATTTCATCGAAATCAGTTGAATAGCATTCAGTTTTTGAAAAGAACTGCTATGATGGCACAGTTCTTTTTCTGGCATAAGTACAAGATATGGTAAGCAGATCTCCGTTCGAATCCTTTCAGTGGAAAAGCGATATTTTTAACTGTGAAAGCACTGATATTGATAATTTCTATCTGCTGCTTGAGCAGGAAATGACCCGTTTGGGCATGGTTGAGAAAACATTGGGTGAAGTGGGTAAATACGATGTTAGCTTGTATCAGTCACCGGCCGCTAAGTCAGGCTTACCTTCTTTATTGATCAGCACAGGATTTCATGGCGAAGAATCTGCAGGCCCATGGGGTTTGTTGCATTTTTTGAGTGAAGCTTCAGCAGACCTATTTGAACGGGTGAACTTGAGTTTATTGCCTCTCGTCAATCCTACTGGATTCAGTCGTGGTCATAGATTTAATAAATACGGCGAAAACCCAAATCGTGGTTTTGTATTTGAGAACGGTAAACCTAAAGCGAATGAACATACATCGGTTGAAGGTAAGCTATTGTTAGAACACGCACAGTTACTGCTTGCTGCGAGTCGAGACGGTATTTTAACTTGCCATGAAGATGTCTTGAGTCGTGAAGCCTATGTGTATTCTTTTGAGCCAAGCCAAGTGCCAGGACGTTTTAGTCTCGATCTGCGCGATACTTTAGGTGGTTATTTCCCGATTGCGGTAGACGGTGAGATTGATGGGTGTCCTGTTAAGGATGGTTTGATCTTCAATCATTTTGATACGTCTTTTGAAGCTTGTTTAGTACGAAGTGGTGCTCGTGTCGGTGCTTGTACTGAAACGCCTGCGTTGCAAAACTTCGATCAACGCGTATTAGCAAACAGTGCTGCTATGACTCACTTCTTGGCCCTGTGTGCACCTTTATGTGATTGATATGTTAGTCTATTACGTTAGTGAATAGCCTGACATGACAAAAAAATACCCGCAGATTGCGGGTATTTTTTTAGGTGGTATTCGCCAGTGAATTATTGATTAATTCGCATTGGCACACCAGTACGTTCATCGAGTAGCTTCTTGATCACAGAAGAATCAGTGTCAGCTTTAGCGATAAACTTAGCGATCTCTTTTGGCAGTGATATCGCAACGGGCTCATTTGATTCAAACTCCGCCACAGTGCGAGACAATGGTTGATGCACGGCTAAGTAGCGTTTACCGTCTGGCTCTTCGGTTGCTTTAATCGGCTGGTTCACAAATTGTACCCGGGTTCCCACTGGTACAGTCTTGAATAGATGCTCGATATCTTCATGGCGTAAACGCACACAACCTTGACTGACACGCAAACCGATACCGAAACTCGCGTTAGTACCGTGAATCGCATACAAGTTGCCGATATACAGCGCATACAGTCCCATAGGGTTATCTGGACCGGCTGGCCATACCGCTGGCAGGATTTCACCTTTAGCAGCATATTCTTTACGAATGCGCGGTGTGGGTGTCCAAGTTGGGTTCGCACGCTTGCGTTGTACAGTGGTCACCCAGTTTTCTGGTGTGTCTTTACCAATTTGGCCAATACCAATAGGCAATACTTCAACAGTCTTTTTGCCTTTTGGATAGTAATACAACCGCATTTCAGCCACGTTGATCACTATGCCTTCACGGGGAGCGTTTGGCAGGATCAATTGCAATGGAATGATCAATTTGCTACCTGGTTTTGGCAGAAATGGATCCACACCTGGGTTAGCTTCGAGTAAGTTACTGAGACCAAGTTGGTATTTGGCTGCGATATCTTCGAGAGTGTGTTTACCCTCTGGAACCGTATAATACTGGTTCTCGCCAATTAGCCTGCTTTGGGCGGCTGGTAAAGGATATTCCGTTGCTAAAGCGGACAGACTAGGGAAAACCAAAGTCAATAATAAAGCTGTGGTGCGAAGCATACTCATAAGCGGATACTACGATTCCTGTTAATAAAAAAGCGTGTTTAACGCAGCTTTCTCTCTTAAAACGAGAGCGGCAATTTGACGAGCAAAATGCACTGGCGCGCGAAGCTCGCATCCTTCCTTATTTTGGACATTATTTCAACTGAAATATGATCAGTACGGCGTATTTATCGCTTAATTTTTTGTTTTAACGGTTTTCCTTGGCGGCGTCAATTGTCAGTATTTAGTCTTGTCGTTAAAACCTGTTGTACTCAATTGTCTTGTGTATGCCTTCCTGCTTGATCTGCTTGATGAAAAATATTTGTAGTGTTAACCAATCTAAAACGTGTCTGTTTGAATGGCGAGCATGTATGGCGTTACTGGAACTGAATTGATTTGTTTTGGGAAAACAGTGTGCGGTCCTTTTCTGACAAGGCTATTGCTCATCGGATAAAGTGAGTTTAAATCATCTCATTGGCAAATAAATGGAGTTAAAACAATTAGCTTAAGAATAATGTTCAAATATTCACCTTTTACACGACATTATTTTATCTGGCACTAAATTGGCTATGATACCGTTAGTTTATACAGGTTTGTGAGCTGAGTTTTGCTTGAATGATTTGAGTTTACGTTCAGTTTGTTATTTTTAACTATTTGATATTCATTTATTTTAATGCTTATTAAGTCGTGTGGCGATGTTCTGCTATCCTTTAGATTTTACGTTAGCCTTTATCTAAAGGTTAATAGAAAGTTGGTTTTATGACATTTTTTATGTAGATGATTGAAATTTAATATTTAACGCTCCAATAATTCGATATTTTTGTGCTAATATAAAATCATAAAATTGTGAGTTGAGTCATTTTTAACCTCGGTGATTTGTCTATCGTTTAACTAAACAACCTGTATTAAGGAGGCGTTTGTGGATGCAGATTCCATCAATAGTTTTTTTCTGATTGGCGCCTTGCTTACAGCAGTGAGTGTTTTACTTAGTCCTATGTCTTCCCGTTTGGGCATCCCTATTTTATTGATTTTCCTCGCTGTGGGTATTTTGGCTGGCGAAGATGGCCTTGGTGGAATCCAGTTTGATGATTATTCAACTTCCTATTTAGTCAGTAACTTAGCCTTAGCGATTATTTTACTCGATGGCGGTATGCGCACCCGCGTTGCCAGTTTTAGGGTGGCGCTATGGCCTGCATTATCGTTGGCGACTTTTGGCGTTGCCATTACGACCAGTATTACCGGCATGATGGCCGCATGGTTGTTCGACTTGCATTGGTTGCAAGGTTTGCTGGTGGGCGCGATTGTGGGCTCGACCGATGCCGCTGCGGTATTTTCCCTGCTTAAAGGGCGTAGCCTTAACGAGCGGGTTGGTGCGACCTTAGAAATTGAGTCCGGTAGTAACGATCCCATGGCGGTATTTTTAACCGTAACCTTGATTGCCATTCTTGCCAATGTCGACAGTGAGTTGTCCTTCAGCTTTATGCTTATTAGCTTTATTAAGCAATTTGGTCTGGGGATCTGTTTAGGTTTAGGCGGCGGCTGGATGCTGTGGAAGCTCGTCAATTTAAGCAAGTTAGCTGATGGTCTGTACTCTATTTTAGTTTTAAGCGGTGGTCTGATTATTTATGCTGCGTCCAACAAACTGGGTGGTAGCGGTATTTTGTCGATTTACTTAGTGGGTCTGTTCCTCGGCAATAAGCCAACCCGTGGCCGTCATGCGATTTTGAACGTACTGGATGGTATGACTTGGGTCAGTCAAATCGGCATGTTCCTCGTATTAGGGTTATTGCTTACCCCTTCAGATTTAGTCGATATCATGATCCCAGGTTTTGCTCTGGCATTCGGAATGATTTTATTTGCTCGCCCTGTCGCCGTATGGATCAGTCTATTGCCCTTTAAGAGCTTTAGCAGTCGCGACCGCTGGTTTATTTCTTGGGTGGGGTTACGCGGCGCTGTGCCTATCATCTTAGCTGTATTCCCTATGATGGCGGGCTTACCGGGTGCTCAGTTGTACTTCAACTTAGCCTTCTTCGTTGTATTAGTGTCGTTGCTGGTTCAAGGTGCATCTTTGACCACTGCAGCGCGTTTAGCTAAGGTGGAACTGCCCCCAAAGCCGTTACCCGTTTCGCGCTCGGGAGTTGAAATTTACCCGAGCAGCGAATGGGAAGTTTTTGTCTATCGTTTGAGTGAAAGTAAGTGGTGTATTGGTGAGCCACTAAAGCGCTTGGCTATGCCAGATGGGACACGGATTGCGGCGGTATTTAGGGATGACACTTTGCTGCATCCATCGGGTAGCACTCGTCTCGAGGCGGGCGATATACTCTGTGTGCTGGGTCAGGAGAAAAGTTTAGAAGCCTTGAGTAACCTCTTTAGCCAAGCGCCAGAAAATAAAGAAGTACAACGATTCTTCGGTGATTTCTTTATTGAAACAGACGTTAAGCTTGCGGATCTCGCGCCTATTTATGGTTTGAGTTTAGATAATCTCGCTGATGATATGACAGTCGCAGACCTTGTGGTATCTCAGCTTGGCGCCAATCCTGTACTTGGGGATCAGTTCCACTGGCAGTCGTTGCATTGGGTGGTGGCGGGGTTGTATGAAGGTAAAGTCACTAACGTAGGTATTCGTTTACCGACTGAGAATGCGCTCTAATCCTATGTGCTAGATGGTCCTTACTATCGAAAGTTACCATAAAAAATGCCAGCTTATTTGCTGGCATTTTTGTATTCAAAGCTAATTGAGCTTATTGATATAAAGATTTGTCCGTTGGATCGGGACGGGTCTTAAAGCGGCGATGTAACCACATATATTGGGCGCGGTTTTTATCTATGATGGATTCGATAATCTTGTTACCGCGAATCGCGTCGGCTAATTCATCTTCGCCGGGGAAATTATCCAGCGGTGGCATCACTTCAATTCGATAGCCTTTATCATCTGTAGTACGTTCCACAAAAAAAGGCAGGACTTTAGCTTTGCCGAGTTTAGCTAACGTGGTGGCACCGGTAATCGTTGCCGCATCTGGCATGGCATAAAATGGGATAAATACCGCGCTTGATCGGCCAAAGTCTTGATCGGCCGTGTACCAAATCACATCGGGATTGCGTAGGCAGCGTATCATTTGGCGCAAGTCGCGTTTAGAAACGAGACCTTTATTCGAGCGTAAACGGCCTTTGACCTGCAGGTATTCCATCACTGGATTATTGTGTGGGCGATAAACCCCCACGCCGGGTTGGAATTGGCCGAAGATACGTGCGCCCATTTCCAGCGGCAAACAATGCACGGCAAAGAGGATAACTCCGTGGCCAGCATTTAACGTGTCTTGTACGTGTTCTTCGCCTTTGATACTCATGTGCTGCTGCACTTTTTCATCGGGCCACCACCATGCATTGATGGTATCGAAAATGGCTTTGCCCGTTTCTTCAAAGTTACGCGTGAGTAAATCTTCTCGCTGTGCTTCCGTCATTTCAGGGAAACAGAGGGTCAAGTTACGGCGCGCTGTGTGGGTGCGGCCAGCTGCGAATTTCATTACTAAGCGACCGAATCCCTTCCCCAGCGCCATCTGCCAAGGAAGCGGTAGAAGCTGAGTTAAACGCATCAAAAATACGCCAAACCACATGGGCCAATGCTTAGGATGATATAAAGAAGATGAAAACTCGGCTTTCTCGACCACAAAAATACTCACTACTTTTGAAAATTACTGCTCATTCTAACTCAATTTTTGCTGAAAATTAGGTACAATCACGGTTTAATTTCTGCATAAAGATAAGAGCACTATGAAGGTTTCTCTGCCAGCATTTGAAAAAGCCAGAGTGTTAGTCGTCGGCGATGTGATGTTAGACCGCTATTGGGTTGGCCCTACGGGACGTATCTCTCCTGAAGCCCCCGTACCTGTGGTGAAGATTAATCAAGTCGAAGACAGACCCGGCGGCGCGGCCAACGTGGCGCTCAATATCGCGACCTTAGGGGGGCAAGTCCAACTTGCCGGGCTCGTCGGCCAAGATGATACTGCCCATGCCCTAACGCTCGGTGTGCAAACTTTAGGGGTTGAACCCCAATGGTTAAGTATTGCTGATAAACCAACCATCACTAAGCTGCGGGTGTTATCACGTAATCAGCAGCTTATCCGCCTCGATTTCGAAGAAGCCTTCGACAAGGCCGATAGCGTGCGTTTATTGAAACAATCCGAGGCCTTACTCGATTCTGTCGATGTCGTGGTGTTGTCCGACTATGCAAAGGGCGCTATCGATCAGCCGCGAGATTTTATTGCATTAGCGCGTTCGAAAGGTGTGATGGTATTAGTCGATCCTAAGGGCAGTGACTTTGGTCGTTATCATGGTGCGTCACTCATTACCCCAAATATGAGCGAGTTTGAAGCTGTTGTTGGCACTGTGACCTCTGAAGCCGACCTGCTGGAAAAAGCCCGTGGCTTACTCAAGCAACATCATTTTGATGCCATTTTAGTGACCCGCTCTGAAAAGGGCATGACCTTAGTGACCGCTAATGCGCCTGAGTTGCACATTCCTACCGTTGCCCGTGAAGTCTATGATGTGACGGGTGCTGGCGATACTGTGATTTCAGCCTTAGCAACCTCATTAGCCGCGGGCGCCGATTTACCGCAAGCTTGTGCGATTGCGAATACCGCCGCTGGCGTTGTGGTAGGTAAACTTGGCACTTCTACCGTGAGCCGCATTGAGCTTATCGAAGCTTTAGCTTTGCACCATGGAGAATCGGGTTTTGGGGTGGTGAGTGAAGATCAACTGGCCTACGCCTTAGAGCAAGCCAAATTGCGCGGTGAACGTGTGGTGATGACTAATGGTTGCTTTGATATTTTACATGCGGGCCACGTGAGCTATCTTAAACAGGCGAAAGCTTTGGGCGATCGTTTGATCGTCGCGGTAAACGATGATGCCTCGGTTAAACGCCTCAAGGGTGAAGGCCGTCCAGTTAATCAGGTTGATCGTCGTATGGCTGTGCTCGCTGGCTTAGCTTCTGTCGATTGGGTTGTGCCTTTTAGTGAAGATACGCCGCAGCGCATCATTACTCGATTGCTGCCAAATCTGCTGGTCAAAGGTGGTGATTATAAGCTTGAGGATATTGCTGGTGGCGCTGAAGTGATTGCCGCCGGTGGCCAAGTGCAAGTGCTGGGCTTTGAGGATGGTATTTCAACCACGGCGATTATACAAAATATTATGGCGAATCAGTGAGCTTAGTCGCTCTGGCATTCGCATCTAGCCTGACTTGGACGCCCATTGCCGATAAGCAGGCTTTGATTTGCTCTTTACCAGAGCTTGGCACTTGCTTGGCATTATTGCCAGAGCAAGTGTTGGTGCAGCTTCCTGCAACACTCGAACAATTTAGGCTTGATTTAGGCCGCAGAAGTGCCATGGTCATGCCCGTCGATGACAATAAGATTGCGGGCCTAGTCTTAGTGAATGAGCTGCTGACACCACAAGTACAGTTAGCCAGTGTCGATATGGTGACCTATCAATTACCTTTGCTTGAACAGCCGCAATTAACCCTATGGCATGAGCTCGGTCATTTGGAGAACCTTGCTCTGCAAGGCTCTGTGTTACCGACTCACTTGAGTGCATATCAACATGAATGGCTAGCTGACATTTATTTGGTTTGGCGTATCGCACGGGAGAAAAATGATTTTGCCTTGGCGTGGCAGCAATACCACAGACGCAACCTTGATGCATTAACAAGTCCGCAATATTTGTCGCATTGGAGCTCGCCAATATTGATACAAGTGTTGCATCGATACGATGTTGCTCAAGTGGCTAAATTTGCCGAGTATCGGGACTTTTTAACGAATTTTTACCCTAAAGCCGAGCAATTAGAGCCGAGATTATTAGGTGAGTATTCGAGCTTAATGCAACGCACTTTTGGCGCGAGTGTATTGCAACCCCTTCCTGAATATCTATTTTGGCGAAAAGCTGATCTTGGACACTATCTCCAACCGACGTTCGTTTTACTCATGGGCGAAGAAAAAGCACATAACTGGTTGGTACAAAATTCAATGTTATGAATGTGTTAATTAAATCAGTGGTGAAGCCTGTTTTAAACTGAACCCTAGCTGAACAAAAGTGAAATACGCTGGTTACGGCCCAGTGAACAGCAGTAATCCCTGAGCGGCTTTGGTAAGCTTTCCCCCTAAAAATAAGAGGGGAGACATTACTATGGCTAAGCGCTCGCGAGTACAAACTGAGCAAACCATAAATCAAATTATGGATGAAGCGTTAAGACAAATTTTGACTATCGGCTTTGAGACTATGTCTTATACTACGTTATCTGAAGCAACGGGTATTAGTCGCACAGGTATTAGTCACCATTTTCCACGCAAAAGCGATTTTCTTGTTCGTTTAGATAGTCGTATCGGCAATCTATTTGTTGCTGCGCTGGATTTTTCTAGCCAAGAGGCATTGGAAACATCCTGGATGCAGGCAATGCAGGAAGAGCATTACCGCGCAGTATTAAGACTGTTCTTTAGTCTTTGTGGTGGTGCGAATAATGAAATTACCCTCTTTAGAGCGGTGAGTACAGCGCGTCAGCAAGCGATTGCTGAGTTAGGCTTAGCGGGCGATCGCACGATCAACCATTTATTAGGCCGTACAGCTGTGATGTTGCTATCCAATTTTGATGTGGCAAAAGCAGCATAATAGACTGACCAATGAATATAAAAATGGAGCCTAATGGCTCCTTTTTTGTGGGTAAAAATCGTGATTTGTACTGAGGTAAGTCATACCCCAATAGTGTAGGATGACCACTCAATAATGATTTAAGTTAGTGATATTGCCTTGTACTCTTGATTTGACAGGATAAAACATATGGACATGACACCCATCTCTAATGAGGCTGATATGCCTAAACGCACCATTAAGCTTGATAACACTGAGCTTATCAAAACCAGTTTTTGGGTGAGTCAGATTTTTATAATCATTGCGACTGTTGTTGGCGTGTATTTAGCCGCGCAAGAAGGGTTGTCACAGGCAATTAAATTTGATGCCCTGAGCAATATGCAGAATAACTATCATCTGCGTCATGCCCTATATGACGAAGTGAGTGACAATGTTGAAATCTTGAGTCATTACGCTGACACAGTTGAGACTGTGAGTAGTAATAGTTTAGTGAAAATGCATCCGCAGATGGGATTATTTGTCTGGGATAACATGCGCTATTCTGCCAATGCGCTAGAAACACCGAGTGATATTTTGTCTGATATTCGTCGTTTGTATTTAGAGTCTGAGAAGATCATTAGCAATATTGAAACCCGTCACTATAGCGTTTCTTACGGTAAGGATCAGTTGCAAAATGTATTGAGTAAAATCAAAGAAGATACTTTGCCAAAACTCAAAACGAATTATGAAACCCTGTCAAAAGAGCTTAAAGATAACGATATTGCCGTCGACTAACGTATCTTGGCTTAGCTCCCCCCCAAACATCAGGGGTCATTCTTATCCCTGATGTTTGAATCCATTGATGAATTCAGTGTTGCTGACAACACCTTTGCCTGATCTGCTTTAGTCCCCATTATTTTATGGCACTTAAGCTAACGATGAATCTAGTCAGATTTTCTCCGTCGGTATTTGTCATCAAAACCTTGTTGAGTTAGCTTAATTCCTGTCGATAGGCTTGAGTTAATTTTTGCTGTTGTAGATAGATGCGAATCGCCAAGAAGGTTAATGCGGCAGCAATCACGGCACTGATTGCGTGGTGGAAGACTAAGTGACTTATCAGGAATGTGGGCAAGTCTTCAAAGCTATCGATAAGGAAAAGCTTAGTGATTAAGCCGATATAGACGAGAAGATGCAGGGCCGCGCCAGTGATAAAGAGTCGTTTAAATTTATCAATCAGTTTGATATCTAACTTGATATTAAACCATCGACAAAATAGGTACCCACTCAGGCCGATGGTAATCGATATCCAGCCAAGCCCGAGTAATGAGGTTTTGATTAATACGGCAGATAGGATAAACAGCCCAAGCAACATTTATAATTTCCTTAAACCAGCTTTAGATTTAACTTACTGTTTTAGCTTACATTAAGCGTATCAGCATTGTGGGCAGATAAGCCTCGCATCATATTGGCGCAGAGACTAACTTAATAGGCTTAAAAAAATGTGAAAAGAAAGGGAGCCAGTGGCTCCCTTCATTTCTTTAGAATAGTGTTTATCGCCTAAGCGATTTCTACTCTGTTGATATTAAATCAAACTCAAAGTGCCTTTAAAATGGCTTCAACACTGGCCTTAGCATCCCCAAACAGCATTTGGGTATTTTCTTTGAAGAACAGCGGGTTTTGCACGCCGGCATAACCTGTGTTCATCGAACGTTTAAAGCCAATCACGTTTTGCGCTTTCCACACTTCCAGCACTGGCATACCTGCGATTGGACTGCCAGGGTCTTCCATTGCCGCGGGGTTAACCGTGTCGTTGGCGCCGATAACGAGCACGACATCTGTGTCTTTAAAGTCTTCGTTGATTTCGTCCATTTCGAGCACGATATCGTAGGGGACTTTCGCTTCAGCGAGCAGTACGTTCATATGGCCTGGTAATCGACCAGCAACTGGATGGATACCAAAACGCACTTTCACGCCGCGATCACGTAGTTTTTGAGTGATTTCCGCAACAGGATATTGCGCCTGCGCCACTGCCATACCGTAACCCGGAGTGATGATGACTGAAGTGGCATTTTTCAGCATATCCGCCACATCTTCGGCGTTGGTTTCACGGTATTCACCCATTTCTTCATCGGCAGTCGAGGCCACACCATCTGTGCCAAAGCCGCCCGCGATAACTGAAATAAATGAGCGATTCATGGCCTTACACATGATGTAAGACAGAATAGCACCCGATGAACCCACTAACGCGCCGACCACAATCAAGAGGTCGTTCGACAACATAAAGCCTGCTGCTGCCGCTGCCCAACCTGAGTAGGAGTTCAGCATAGACACAACCACTGGCATATCCGCGCCGCCAATGGATGCCACTAAATGCCAGCCAAAGGCGAAAGCAATCAAGGTCATCAACAGCAGTGCTGGCATAGTGCCGCCTGTCTGTACGAAGTATACCAACAGGGCGAAAGACACTAGCACTGCGACTAGGTTTAGCTTGTGGCGATGTGGCAGCATCAGAGGTTTAGATGAAATCAGTCCGCGTAACTTACAAAAGGCAACGATAGAACCCGTAAAGGTCACCGCACCGATGAAGATCCCGAGGAAGACTTCGACTAAGTGAATGTTAAGCATAGCGCCAGTGAGGTGCTCTTTGCTGGCGGTCTTCACCGCTTCACTTAGCGCATCTTGTACTGCGGCGAGGGTCGTATTGATATCACCACCGACAGCCACCACGACTTGTGAGACTTCCTGTGGGTGTAAGTCGATAAAGCTGTTAAAGCCAACCAATACCGCGGCCATACCCACAAAGCTGTGCAAGATGGCAACCAGTTCAGGCATTTCAGTCATTTCGACTTTTAGTGCTAAACGGATACCAATCGCGCCGCCAATCACCATAGCGATTAAGATCCACGCAATTCCGTTAGTATCGGGGTTGAAAATGGTAGCCAGTAGGGCGATTGCCATACCTAAGATACCGAATAAATTGCCGTGTTTTGCCGTCTCTTGCTTCGACAGTCCCGCGAGACTGAAGATGAAGAGAATGGCGGCAATAATGTAAGCTGCTGTTACCAGTCCTTGAGACACGTTAAACCCCCTTAATCCTTACGGAACATCTTCAGCATGCGCTGAGTGACGGTAAAGCCACCGAAGATGTTAATACTGGCGATCAGCACGGCGATAAACGCCAGTACAGTGACCAAAGTTGAACCCTGACCGATTTGCAGTAGGGCGCCGACCACGATAATGCCCGAAATCGCGTTAGTGACTGACATTAAAGGCGTATGCAGTGAGTGAGATACGTTCCATACCACGTAATAGCCAACAACGCAGGACAGCAAGAATACTGTGAAATGCGACAGGAACTCTGGTGGTGCTACCGATGCCACCGCAGCAAATCCTGCAACGCCTAAGGCGGCGAGCACGTATTTGAGCTTAGATGGCGCCTTTGGGGGGGTATTTTTAGGCTCGATTTTCGCCGCTGGTTTTGCTGGCGCCGCAGAAACCGAAATCGGTGGCGGCGGGAAGGTCACTTCACCTTCTTTAATCACTGTCATATTGCGCATGACTACATCATCAAAGTTGATGCAGGCTGTGCCGTCCTTTTCTTTACACATTAACTTCATCAGGTTGACTAAGTTAGTGCCGTAAAGCTGTGAGGATTGCGCCGGTAGACGACCGGGAAGGTCGGTATAACCAATCACTTTTACGCCGTTAGGAGTAACAAACAGCTCACCCGATTGCGTGTATTCGCAGTTACCACCCGTCGCAGCGGCTAAATCGACGATCACTGAGCCGCTCTTCATGCTATCGACCATGGCTTTGGTGATGAGCTTAGGCGCTGGACGACCAGGAATTAGCGCTGTGGTGATGATGATGTCGACTTCTTTGGCTTGCTCGGCAAACAGTGCCATTTCGGCGGCAATAAATTCATCCGACATGGTTTTAGCATAACCGTCCGATGAACCACCTTCCTCGTTACCAAAATCCAGTTTAAGGAATTGGCCGCCCATAGATTCGATTTGCTCGGCCACTTCTAAGCGGGTATCGAAGGCGCGCACTATGGCGCCAAGCGATCCAGCTGTACCAATGGCGGCAAGGCCAGCTACACCAGCACCAATGACTAACACTTTGGCGGGCGGTACTTTACCAGCAGCGGTAATTTGGCCAGTAAAGAAACGGCCAAATTGATGTGCGGCTTCAACAACGGCGCGATATCCACCAATGTTTGCCATAGAGGAGAGGGCATCAAGTGACTGGGCACGGGAGATGCGTGGCACCATGTCCATTGCCATCACGTTGATCTTACGTTTAGATAACTTCGCAACCAGCTCAGGGTTTTGTGCGGGCCAAATAAAGCTGACGATAGTCGCCCCGTCTTTGATTTGTTCAATTTCGGCGTCGCTTGGCGCATTGACCTTAAAGATCAGATCGGCTTGCCAAACGTTTGTTGTCACCTTCGCGCCCGCAGCTTCAAAAGCTGCATCATCGAAACTTGACAGTTGACCCGCATTGGCCTCAATAACAACTTCAAAGCCGAGTTTTTTAAGCTGCTCAACGGTGGCTGGGGTCGCGGCGACCCTAGTTTCACCGGCGAGACTTTCTCTCGGTATTCCAATCTGCATGACTACTCCCTGATGGTTTATATAATCGTTCCGCCTGCTGTTCTTCCTTCATCGTACTCAACTGCAAAATCTGTCGTCACCAGCGTTTATTCGGCGGGTGATTCGAGTCAGTTAGGGCATTCAATCTAGGATGGACACTTTTTGTTTTTAAAACAAACTATTCTGTGGGCAACAGAAATTATTGTTCGACAGGCTCATGACCATTGTGGCAATACTTTAGCTTGGCACAAGTGCATATTTCTCAAGCAGGCCGTTTCTGCACTGGTCGGATCAAAAACTTTTAACCAGTGCACACTTTTGTAGCTTAAATTTTGCACTTTGTATATTCCAAAATGGAATTAAAAATCCTATTTTATTCTTTTTTGCTTTTCTTAAACCGCGATAAGCTTGTGGACATTACACTGTCATAGGGCCGTCTCATGTTGTTAAAAGAACTTTCATCGCTGGCTTCGCCATTGTCTCAAGGACAAGTCGAGAAGCTAAAACAACTCACTTCTGAGTTAAGTGCTGTGCAATTGGCCTGGGTGAGTGGCTATCTTGCTGCCACAGCTAATGCGGGCCAATTAGCGCCCGTCGCGCAAACGCAAACGGCTCAAACTGTGACTATTCTCTATGGCAGCCAAACGGGTAATGGCCGTGGTGTCGCTAAAGCGCTCGCCGATAAGGCGCAGGCGCAAGGTTATGCGGTCAATCTGGCTTCAATGGGCGAATACAATGTTCGCCAATTAAAGCAAGAAGCTGTGCTTTTATTGGTGGTCAGCACCCATGGTGAAGGTGAAGCGCCGGATGATGCGATTGAATTACACAAGTTTTTAGCATCGAAACGTGCCCCTAAGTTAGACAATTTACATTACTCAGTGCTGGCGCTGGGGGATTCTAGCTATGAATTTTTCTGCCAAACCGGTAAAGACTTCGATGCCCGCCTAGCGGCACTCGGTGCTAAATCACTATTACCTTTAATTGAATGTGATGTGGATTATGAAGCTGCCGCGGGCCAGTGGCACGCCGATGTATTAGAGGCCGTTAAGCCGCTAATCGAAACCTCGTCCGCCAGTGTGGTATCCATCGGCACCGCTAAAGCGATTGGCGAAAGTGAATTTACTAAGCAAAACCCCTATAGCGCCGAAGTGCTTGTGAGCCAAAAAATTACCGGCCGCGGTTCAGACCGAGATGTGCGCCATGTTGAAATCGACCTTGGCGACTCAGGCTTAACCTATCAAGCGGGTGATGCCCTTGGTGTGTGGTTTAGTAATAACGAAGTCTTAGTCGATGAAGTCTTAGCGGGTTTGTCGTTGGCCGCCGATGAGTTAGTGACCCTAGGCACAGAATCTTTGACCCTTAAGCAAGCTTTGCTTGAGAAGAAAGAGCTGACTCAGTTGTATCCTGGATTAGTCAAAGCATGGGCCGAACTGAGCGGCAGCGCTGAGCTGCTGGCATTGAGCGAAGATAAAGAACAAGTGCGCCACTTTATCCTTAAGCATCAATTTGCGGATTTAGTCGCCCAGTATCCGTTAACAAATAGCGCTGTCACGTTAAGCGCGGCAAGATTGCTTGAGTTACTGCGCCCATTAACCCCAAGACTTTACTCTATCGCCTCAAGCCAAAGTGAAGTGGAAACCGAAGTCCATTTAACCGTAGCGTTAGTGGAAGATGAGCGTCACGGCGCGGCCCGTTTTGGCGGCGCGTCACACTTCTTAGCCTCTGCGCAGGAAGGCACTCAGGTTAAGGTTTATGTTGAGTCGAATAAGCATTTCCGTTTACCCGAGAATCCAGACACACCAGTTATTATGGTTGGCCCAGGTACAGGTGTTGCGCCGTTTCGTGCCTTTATGCAGGAGCGCGTGGCCCAAGGGATCCAAGGTGATAGCTGGTTATTCTTCGGCAATCCACACTTTGAGCAGGATTTCTTGTATCAAACTGAGTGGCAACAGTATTTGAAAAATGGCGATTTAAGCCGTATCGACGTGGCGTTCTCGCGCGATCAAGCCCATAAAGTTTATGTGCAGCACCGTATTAAAGAACAAGGCCAAGCCCTGTGGCAATGGTTGCAAAACGGCGCGCATCTGTACATTTGTGGTGATGCTGAACGTATGGCCAAAGATGTTCACCAAGCCTTGATTGAGGTGGCTGTTGAAGTCGGTGGTTTGAATCCCGAAGCTGCCGAAGCCTATTTTGAAACACTGCGCAGCGATAAGCGTTACCAAAAAGACGTGTATTAATCTCAACCGTTGCGCATATAAGAAACGCATAAGAATAGCCAAAGCTGCACACGTGATGACCTGTGCAGTCAGCGAACCGAATTTGAAGAGGCAGTTGCCATGAGTGAGCAAAAGTTAGCGTTAAACGAATACCTAAAGACCGACAGTGATTACCTGCGCGGTACGATTAAAGAAGGCTTAGATTCTGCGGTAACCGGCAGTTTCAGTGACGGCGATCAGCAGTTGATCAAATTCCACGGCTTCTATCAACAGGACGATCGCGATTTACGTAACGAACGTAAAGAGCAAAAACTTGAGCCTCTATATAGCTTTATGTTGCGTGCCCGTGTACCTGGCGGTATTTGTTCTCCACAGCAATGGTTAGGCGTAGACAAAATTGCGTCGACCTTAACCAGCTCAAACAGCATACGTTTAACGACCCGTCAAACCTTCCAATACCATGGTATTCCTAAACGTAACTTGAAGACCATTATTCAAGACTTAGATCGTGAAGCGCTGGATTCGATTGCCGCTTGTGGTGACGTTAACCGTAACGTGATGTGTAATCCTAATCCGGTGGAATCGAAACTGCACGAGCAAGCCTATGCGGTGGCGAAACAACTGTCAGATCATCTGTTGCCACACACTCGTGCCTACGCCGAAATTTGGTTAGATGAAGAAAAGCTACTTTCGACCGAAGATGAAACCGTTGAACCTGTATATGGCAAAACTTATCTGCCACGTAAGTTCAAAATGGCGGTTGCGGTTCCTCCCGATAACGATGTTGACGTTTACACTAACGATTTAGGCTTTATCGCCGTTGCTGAAAACGGTGAGTTGGTTGGCTTTAACTTAACCGCGGGCGGCGGCATGGGCTCGACCCATGGCGAGGTGGAGACTTTCCCACGTCTGGCTGACGATTTTGGTTTTATCAAAACTGACGACGTGATGAAGTTTGCCGAAGCTGTCATGACAGTGCAACGCGACTGGGGTAATCGTGTTAACCGTAAACGTTCACGCCTTAAATACACTATCGTCGACCATGGCTATGAGCAGTTTAAAGCCGAAGTCGAACTGCGTGCTGGGGTGAAGTTTGAGCCTAAGCGTGATGTTGTGATTGGCGACCGCGGCGACCGTTATGGTTGGGTCGAAGGCGTTGACGGTAAATGGCATTTAACTTTATTTATCGAAAGCGGCCGCATTAAAGATTTACCGGGCCAAACCCTGCAAACGGGACTGCGTGAAATAGCTAAGATCCACAAAGGCGATTTCCGCATGACCTCGAATCAAAACATGATCATCGCAGGCGTCGCAGCGGAAGATAAAGCTACCATTGAAGGTTTAGCCCGTAAACATGGTCTGCTGGGCCAAGTGTTGACGCAAACCCGCGGTCACTCGATTGCCTGTGTGGCGTTGCCGACATGCCCATTAGCGATGGCGGAAGCCGAGCGTTATTTCCCTGAGTTTATCGATCATATCGATGCGCTGCAGGCAAAACACGGCATTAGCGAGCAAGCTATTGTGGTGCGGATGACGGGTTGTCCAAATGGTTGTGCCCGCCCATTTGCCGCTGAAATTGGCCTTGTGGGTAAAGCGCCGGGCCGTTATAACTTGTACTTAGGTGCAAGTTTTGAAGGGACTCGTTTGAACAAAATGCATAAAGAAAATATCCAAGAGGCGGACATTCTCGCCGAATTGGATACCCTGTTTGGCCGCTATGCCGTAGAGCGTGATGCAGGCGAAACCTTTGGTAACTTCACCGTCCGCGTGGGCGTAGTGAAGGCGGTGATCGATGCCGCTAAGGATTTTCATGGCTGATATTGAGCAAAAAACCAGTGATAAAGTGCCGACTGTGGTCAGCGCTGCCGAACTCAAGGCATTATTGAGTGCGCCTAAGGCAGAGCAAGCGATAGAGCTTGAACGTATTAATCAGTTCTTAGGTGGATTAAGCGCACAAGAGCGAGTGCTATGGGGCTTAACTTATTTGCCCGGTAATCATGCGCTGTCCTCAAGTTTTGGGATCCAAGCCGCTGTAATGCTGCATATGGTGAGTCAGGCACAGGCGAATATTCCGGTTATTCTCACGGATACGGGTTATTTATTCCCTGAGACTTATCAGTTTATCGACGAGCTGACAGAGCGTTTATCACTGAATTTAAAAGTGTACCAAGCCGTGATGACATCGGCATGGCAAGAGGCGCGCTTTGGCCAGTTGTGGGAGCAAGGGGTAAACGGACTAGAGCAATACAACCGGTTAAACAAAGTTGAGCCTATGCAACGCGCTTTAGCCGAGCTTGAGGTAGGCACTTGGTTTGCAGGGCTGAGACGTAGCCAAGCCAGTACCCGTGAGGCGTTGCCGATACTGGCGATTCATGGCACGCGCTTTAAGCTACTGCCAATTATCGAGTGGTCGAATAAAGATGTTCACCTCTATCTGACGCAATTTGACTTGCCGTACCATCCACTTTGGGACCAAGGCTATGTTTCTGTGGGGGATACCCATTCGAGTAAACCACTCGAATTAGGCATGACAGAGGAAGAAACTCGCTTTAATGGCCTACAACGTGAGTGTGGTCTGCACTACGAAATCTAGTCATTTTATTGATTTTAAATATTAAACGCCTCAACTTAGTTTGGGGCGTTTTTTTATCATTTTAAGATAAGTGGGATTGAATTTAATACTCTGGACTGTCGAGGAAGCTAAGTGATGTCATTTAAGCGTCATTTAACTAAGATAGATTGATATTCATAGAGTTAGTTTGCATTCATTTTTAAATGCTAAAAATGTTGTACATTTTTACTCACAGAGTTATGCACATTGGTTAAGCCTGCGCTATATTTTGAAGTTCCCGTAGATGGTTTTGAAGCGTTTTACTGCGTTAATTGGCATGATTCATGTCTTTTATGAGGTTAAGTTGTTGTATATCGGTATTTATGGGCTGGGTTTGCTGTGTATCGATATGGCTTAATTGGATGCAGTGAAAGCGTTGAAAACCTGACTCGCACCTGCGAGTATCAAGCAGTTTGATTGACTTGCTAGCTCTCGTTAATCAGCCATCATTACCTCGGTCAGCTGTCGTCAAAGCTGCCGAGGTCAAGTTAAGTCGACCCCAGTCAATCTCCAATAGTGATTTGTTCTTGTTATGGTTATTTCTCAACCTATCTTTGATTATCGAGTAAGATATCCTTGGTGTTTCCTTTACTCTCGTAGCATGATCAGCTTGCAACTCGCGTAAAGCTTTAGAATATTTTCTGTAAGCCTAGGTTGCCCCAAAGAATCCTTGCAATGGGATGGCTTGACTGGATAGATGAGAAACAAGAAATGAGAGTGTGTGGATGAGATGGTATAAATGACGGCCCCTTTATATGCGATGCGAGATCATGTCAGGCGTCCAAGTGTTAACAAGTCGAGTGACCCAGCACCTCAGAGACGAAAGCGTGGTTTTCGTCGTTTATTGTCTTGGTTATTTAAGGGATTAGTTTGGGCATTTATTTGCTCAATTTTATTAGTGATCCTACTACGATTCGTCGATCCTCCTATGTGGACTTGGCGTATCGAGCGTGCCTTATTTCCACCTGCTCCTATCGGTGAGATCAGGCATCAATGGCGCGATTTAGCGCAAATTTCTCCCGAATTACAATTGGCTGTGATTGCTGCGGAAGATCAACGTTTTGTTGAGCATACTGGATTCGATTTAGCCGCGATAAGTTCGGCGCTGAAATACAACCAAAAAGGCACCAAAGTCCGTGGGGCAAGTACCTTAAGTCAGCAGGCGGCGAAAAACCTTTTTATGTGGTCGAGTCGCAGTTTCTTTCGTAAGGGATTGGAGGCTTGGTTTACGTTATTGATGGAGTTGACTTGGGATAAGTCGCGTATTCTTGAAGTGTATTTAAATATTGTAGAATTTGGTCCAGGCATTTATGGCGCCGAAGCGGCATCAAAGCATTATTTTGGAAAGTCAGCGGCAAAACTCACCCAATACGAGGCCTCATTACTCGCAGCCATTTTACCCAATCCTTGGCGCTATAAGGTGTCTCCACCGTCATCCTATGTGCAGCAGCGCTCAGCTTGGATCCGTAAGCAAATGCGCCAGCTAGGTGATGTCACGCTTAAAAAAGTCCACGAAGCACGATGACGCTCTGGTGAGTTAGTTTGAGTGAGATGAGCTTAATTTGTCATTGAGTTCTTTGCTTAATCGTCGATGACTTTGAGATGTTTTATTACCGAATTGAAATAAGATTGGAGTTATGTTTAATAAACGTTAATTCTAATGCGTTTTTAATGCTGCGAACTCCTATCCTGTTCGCTTCTGTGTCGGTTTAATGTTAAATTATCGGGAAAATTTTATACCTTAGTTTCGCTTAGCCTAAGCATTTTAAACTGGGTTTGTATTGCGTAGGGCTGAGTCGTTGCGTTTTCTGATTTTGCATTATCTGCATAAGGGATATGTAAGAGCGGATAAATATTTAAATACCTAAGGTGAGTTCTTTAGGTATTGTTTTCATAAAATTGAATGTCATTAAATGGAGTTTCTTAAATGAAAAAGATTGTGATTGCCGCGGCAATTATTGCAGCAGGTGCTGGTGGTTATTGGTATATGCAGAATGGCGCGGGTTCTAGTGCTTCTGCTAATCCTTTGCTCGACTATGTGCCTGCCGATACGCCGATATTTTCGGGCCAGTTAAAACCCTTCCCGTTAAAAGCGTATTTACAGTCTATTTCTGGAAATTATCAGCAATATCCAAGTAATACGCTTGATGAACTCGGTGTGCAGGATAGCCCTATGGGCAAGTTCTTCGTTAGCATTTATCAGCAGTATATGGATGGGATGAAAGATCCTGCCTTACTGTTAAAAACCTTCGGTTTCCCCGATGAAGTTAAACCTTATATTTATACTTTAGGTGCTTTGCCAGTATTAAAGATTGATGTTAATCAGGCCGAAGCATTTTGGGCTGTATTAGATAAAGCCGAAAAAGACAGTGGTGTAACCCACGAAATTCGTAAAGTGGGCGATGTTGATTATCGCGCTTATGCACTATCGGATGAAAGCTCAGCAGAAAAAGCTGAACTGTTATTTGCCCAGAAAGATGGCATATTAACGATGACTTTCAGCACCTCTATTACCGAGCCTGAGTTATTAGAAATGGCATTTGGTATTAAGAAGGCGCCGCAGTCATTAGCCGCTTCTGGCATATTAGAAGATATTATTAAGACCCATGGTTTTAAAGATGACAGTATTAGCTTTATTAACCATGTGGAAATTGTAAAGGCATTGACCTCTGCAGATAGCAATATGCTAGCTAAGCAACTGACTCAATTTTTTGCTGATGAAAGCGAGGGTGAAGATCCATTAGCTCAAATCAGAACACCAGAATGTCGTACCGAACTGACAGCGATTGCCGTTAACTGGCCGCGTACCGTTGCTGGTTTAACGGCGTTTTCTGTGACTGAAAAAGAAAGCCATATGGCGGCTTCATTTGTTGTCGAAACGAAGAATCAACCTATTCTTGCGGCAATGCAAAAGATGCGTGGTTTTATTCCATCGCATCTGGCGGATATCGACAGCACTATCTTCTCCATGGGTATAGGTTTAGATATCAATGAAATTACCCCTTCATTAACGGCTATTTGGGATGATCTGCAAAAGCCGCAACTGACCTGTGCACCATTGGCAGAGTTGCAGGCTGAGTTGAGCCAACAGAGCCCAGCTATGCTAGGCATGTTCACTGGTATGGCTAACGGTGTGAAAGGCATGAGCGTTTCATTGCTCGATTTTAAAATGAGCACACAAGATCAAGAGCCTAAGTTAGAAAGTTTAGATGCTTTAGTCAGCCTCAGCGCCGAAAACCCATCCATGTTGTTCAATATGGTCAAACCTTTCGCCCCTATGCTGGCTGAAGTGCAATTAGCCGATAACGGCGATGCTACTGATTTATCTCCAATATTGATGTTGCCTCCAGAGTTAGGTGTTAAGCCAATGCTGGCGATTAAAGGTCAACATTTAGTGGTGTATAGCGGTGATAAAGGCTTAGCTTTAGCCAACAAATTAGCAGGCGAGAAACTGTCAGCGAATGGCATGTACAGCTTGTCTGCTGATTACGGCAAGATGTTTACGCCAGTGCTAACACTGTTAGAAATGAGCGGTGAGCCGATCCCTGAAGAAATGCAAATGCTTAAAGATTACAACATGCGAGTTCAAATGAGCTTCGATGTGAATAAGCAAGGCTTGGTCATAGGTTCAGTCGCCAATTCTAAAGCGACTGAAAAGAAGTAATGCGTTAGTAAACTCATATTTGTTTGAAATGAGCCAGCAGATTGCTGGCTCTTTTTTTGGCTTAATTTAGCTTAGCTTGAGCCAACTTAGTGTGCTGTGCTGGCAGAACAAGTTGCGCTTTGGGCTTGGCGGAGCGCATTAAACTAACGAGCCCTTGCCATTGAATATCACTGTTCTGAGGGAGCAAAATATCCGGTTCAGTCCCAATACCGGACAGGAGTCTCCCCTGTGCATCATAGGTTAACGAACTGCTGAATCTTATGTTTAATCCACTGTTTGGCAGTTTGAAATGATACTGACGTGCAAAGTCGCCTGAGGTTTTTTCACCAATCAAATTTGCCCTAGACCAAGATTTAGTACGATAGGCAATCCACTCGCATTCTTGGCGACAATGGGGACTCACGAGTAGCGCTAAGCGATTTCGCCCTTCAGGAGCCACCGCAGGCTTAGTGCGAACATACCAAGGGCTGAATTTCTCTTTATCGACAGAGGGTAAGTTACGGGTGAGAGATTTGAGCCTAGGAGGACTGTACTCTAACGCATCCAGAGGCATAAAATTGAGCGGCTGTAGATAATCATTTCTCAGCTCTGGTGAGCGGCGATAGTGCGCAAATCCCATCACATTAGGTGCTAAAGTGTTATTTAAATCCGCATCTTGATATCGCGACAGCATAGTCAATAATTTCGGACTAAAGCCACTGGCATCACGTAAATCAATGATCAGTAATGGATGTGTCATGCCTTTGAGCAGTTCTTGCTGTTGTTCTTTATCTAATTCAAAGGCGTAGAGATCGCTGATCTTAAGTTTGACCGTCGTATTGTTGACCGTCTCTAATTGATTTGGCATGTCTTGAAATTCGGTGCGCTCAAATTGAGATAATTGGTTAATAAATTCGAGCACATTAATATCTTGAGTCTCGTCTTTTTCATTGATAGTTGCTAATTGAACTTGCGGTTTATGGCTTGGCAGGGCGAGAGTCACCTGCTGGCTTTGCAGATCATCATTAATTAGCGTAATAACCACATAGGGCTTTATGCTGAGTCCTAAGTCTTCGCGCAGTAGGTTAAGTTTTTTCAGCCAAGGTAACTGCATTTCTTGACTCTGTTTTGCCGGCTCAGGTAAGTAGGCTTGGCTGGTCGCTACCCATTTGCTCATAGGTAAACCATCGATATGAGTGATAAAGGGAAAGTCGTTGTTGACTGGATTATTATCGTTATCCAAGGCTAACCATTGGTCGTTGACTGGCCTTAGCATTAACGGGAGATCGCCGCTTTGAGCATCGAAGTTATGCACTTGAGCGCCTGGATCTTTGAGGGTATTGAGTAATTTAGTGACTTCAGCAGCAAAGCGATCATTGGGAGTAATATCTTGATACTGTTCAACAATAAGGCTAGCCATAAATTTAAGCTGCGGGTTGGCTTTGTCGGCCGTTAAGGCATAAAACGCTGAGTGTTGCTCGATTTGATCCAATAAGGCATAGAGATCTTGGCGTACCTCTTGTGCATTCAGCACTGGTGCAGCGCTATCTTTTGGCACAGCGAAAAACGCGAGCTTAAGTAAGCTCGCGAAAATAATGACACTGAGTAGCATGACTATGCTGCGGTAGCTAAAACTCATATTCCTCCATGATGTTAAGGCGCTGCTTCAGGGCACAAAAAGGTGTGCGACTATCGGCTTAAATGCCATTCGGATCAATGTAAATCGTCCTGCTCTGCCCTAAACTCAGGTCCATCTGAGCAATTTAGCAGCAGGTTTGGTAGATTAGCAGCAAATTATGGTCGATTTTTGTACTTAGTCACTTTATATACCCAAACAATCTTAAATAGCGGGATCAAGTGGGTATATCTTTCTTAAAGAATATCGTTGAGTGAAATTCCGATACCAATACGTTGATTATGATAGTTGTAATCGATTAGGCTTTCGCCATAACCATTAAAGTATTGAGTATAAAAGCGTAAGTTGCCGACGATAGGATGACTCCAAGTCAGTTCTGCTGAGCCTCTGTCGATATCTTCTAGATTCGTTTTAACGGTTAAAGTGAATCTATGTTCATCAATACCATAAACGCCAATAAACTCTGCTTTACCTATATAGTCATCAATATTCGGGTTATCGTCGCCGCTGGCTTTATATGGATCTGTTTTTTCATCTTCAGGAATACGCCACCACACTTTGGTGGAGAAGGCGAGTGGGCCTGCATCAAAAATCATAGTGGCATAGAGGCGATTCCAGCTGCGGGAAAGTGGCCCTGCTTTACCATTCGATTGATGTACGGCACCAAACCCCCAAAAGGAATTGGTCACACTGCCAATTTTCCAATCGTTATTAAACAGCATAAAGACTTCAGGTTCGTGATTGGTTTCCCTAAAAGGTGATGAAGTGTCTTTGTTATAAACCTGCCAATAGGATTGATTGGTGTAAGCAAAAAATAAATGGCCATTATCACCAAACACATTGTACCAAATAGGAAATTTAAAACTGATTTGGAACTTAGCCTCAAACTCATCTAATGAATAGGGGTTGAGTATTGCATCTTCGGTGAAAGGTGCCATGTTGGGATCTGGGCTGTAGGTGACTGGTAAAAGGTAATTCACTTTATGTGGCGTAATCACAAAAGGTAGATCCGCCGTGGCAAGTTCATCTTTTACTCTTCCTTTTACTAATGATTCTTCGGCATTTATGTCCGTACAGGCTAATAGCCCTGCCAATGCAATACCTGAGTAAAGTGGTTTCATCTGCCCTCCTTGATGTGTTTATTTATTTGTCAGTCGTACTCAACAAAGATAGTTATTTCCAGCTTAACATTAGAAAGTGAATTTATGGTTATGGAAAAATCCTGTGTCACTTAATGACAAATCTTGTAGTCAGCCATTTTTAGTCACATAGAGATATATTTAGGTAGAATTTTTGGCAATAACATAGTCCCAAAATCATGCACTTAGCGGACAGAAATTAATTTGATGCAATTAGCTTAATCTTATTAAGTCATTTTTATTTCAATGGGTTAACCTGGATTTAGGGCATTTTTGATTTTGAAACCTAAGGTTTTCCCCACTTTAAGTGAGTGGTCACTCATTCTTTTATATCTAAATGATATAAAAACTAATAATTATCTATTTATTATGGAATATAAGACGCGCTATATTTCTACAGACTAAAGTGATCTTGGGGATTCTGATGGAAATTTTCTCTTTACCGGGCCAAGCGGCCAAAGGCAAAGTCTGGCTGGTGGGTGCCGGCCCCGGCGACGTTGAGCTATTGACGTTAAAGGCATGGCGCATCCTTAAAACCGCTGATGCAGTGCTATACGACGCTTTAGTCAGCCAAGATATCCTCGATCTTATTCCCAAAGACGCTGAGAAGATTGCCGTAGGTAAACGTGCGGGCAAGCATAGCGCCGCACAGGACGAGATTAATCAGTTACTCGTCACTAAAGCCTACACTCGTAAAAATGTGGTGCGCCTTAAAGGTGGCGATCCTTTTATTTTCGGTCGCGGGGGTGAAGAGTTACAAACCTTAGTTGAAGCTGGGGTTGAGTTTGAAGTCGTTCCCGGCATTACCGCTGCCAGCGGCACGTCAGCCTATGCGGGAATTCCCCTAACCCACAGAGACCATGCCCAAGGCGTCACTTTTATCACTGGTCATTGTCAGTTAGAGAGTCGCCCTATGGATTGGCAAGGTTATGCTAATCCTAACAATACCTTAGTCGTGTATATGGGGATTCTGAACGCAGGCATTATTCGCCAAGGTTTAGTCGATGCGGGCCGAAGCCCTGAAACACCCGTGGCGATAGTGTCAAAGGCAACCACTAAAGAGCAACGTCGTTTTATCGGCCGTTTAGGTGAGCTTGAACAGCTTGCCGCCGATCCAGAATTACAAATGCCAGCTTTGATGATCATAGGTGAAGTTGTCACGCTGAGTGACACCTTGCATTGGTTCAAACCTGAAGCGATTGAATCGACTCAAGCCAGTGATGAGCTGACTCAATCGGTTAGAGTCTCGGCCGTCGCGTCGATAAACTAAGCCGCAAACAGTTAAAGCTATTAAGCAGTTAAACAAATTGAGCTAATCCATGCTGTGGTAACACGGCGAATTTAAGGTAACGGAGAATAGTATGGCCGGGCGTGAACTAAGCCACTTACAACAACTGGAAGCTGAGAGCATTCAGATCATTCGTGAAGTTGCAGCCGAATTCGATAATCCTGTGATGTTGTATTCCATCGGGAAAGATTCTTCCGTTATGTTGCATTTAGCACGTAAAGCCTTTTATCCAGGCAAGATCCCATTCCCGCTGCTGCATGTCGATACAGGTTGGAAATTCAAAGAGATGATCGCGTTTCGTGATGCGCAGGCAAAGAAATTTGGCTTCGAGTTACTGACGCACATCAATCCAGAAGGTTTGGCGCAGGGAATTAACCCCTTCGACCATGGCAGTGCAAAACACACTGACATCATGAAAACCCAAGGTTTAAAGCAAGCACTTAACCAATACGGTTTCGATGCGGCTTTCGGTGGGGCTCGCCGCGATGAAGAAAAATCTCGCGCCAAAGAGCGCGTGTATTCCTTCCGCGACCGTCACCACAGATGGGACCCTAAAAACCAACGTCCAGAATTATGGCGTACCTATAACGGCGCAGTGAACAAGGGCGAAAGTATTCGCGTGTTCCCATTATCTAACTGGACTGAGCTGGATATTTGGCAATATATTTATCAAGAAAACATTGAGTTAGTGCCTTTGTACTTTGCTGCTAAACGTCAAGTGGTTGAGCGCGGTGGTCAGTTAATCATGGCTGATGACGAGCGGATGAAGTTAGCCGAGGGCGAGCAGATTAAAGAAGCAGTGGTGCGTTTTAGAACCTTAGGTTGCTACCCACTCACGGCCGCCATGTATTCTGAGGCCGACAGTCTAGAAAAGATTATTGAAGAAATGCTGTTAACCCGTTCGAGCGAACGTCAGGGCCGATTGATCGACTCAGATCAAAGTGCCTCTATGGAGCAGAAGAAGCGTCAAGGCTACTTCTAATCTCGGCAAGGTTAACCCTATTTCGCGAAGGTGGCGCTAATCAGCGCGACCTTCAGCCAAGCAGATCAAGAGTGAGAATATGATGGACAAAGCGGTCAATAAAACCAATCTCATGGCGGCAGAAATTACCCTCCATGGTGTGAAAGAATATCTAGCCCTGCAGCAGCACAAAGGCTTACTGCGCTTTTTAACCTGTGGCAGTGTCGACGATGGTAAAAGTACCTTAATCGGCCGTCTGTTACACGACAGCGCGCAGATCTATGAAGATCAATTAGCGAGCCTCAAGAGCGACAGCGCCAAGATGGGCACCACAGGTGAAGCCATTGACTTAGCCTTACTGGTGGATGGCCTACAAGCTGAGCGCGAGCAGGGCATCACTATCGATGTGGCTTATCGTTATTTTTCAAGTGATAAGCGCAAGTTCATCATCGCCGATACGCCAGGGCATGAGCAGTACACTCGCAACATGGCAACGGGTGCATCGACCTGTGATTTAGCGGTGATTTTAGTCGATGCCCGCTACGGCGTGCAGACTCAGACTAAGCGCCATGCGTTTATCGCGTCATTACTGGGGATTCGTCACTTTGTTGTTGCTATTAATAAAATGGATTTGCTTGGGTTTGACGAGCAAGTATTCAACCGTATTCGTGCCGATTTTACGGATTTCGTTAAAGATTTCGGCAACCTCGATATCCACTTTGTGCCGTTATCGGCGCTTAATGGTGACAACGTGGTTGAGCGCAGCACTCAAAGCGACTGGTATCAAGGCGGTACACTGCTTGAACTGTTAGAAACCATTGATACTCAGCGTGAACTCAGCTCATTGCCTGTGCGTTTCCCTGTGCAATATGTGTCGCGCCCTCACTTAGATTTTCGCGGTTTTGCGGGCACTTTAGCCTCTGGCATCATTAATGTCGGCGACGAGTTAGTCGCTTTGCCATCGGGCAAACGCAGCAAGGTTGAACGTATTGTGACCTTCGATGGCGACATACAAGAAGCGGTTGCAGGCCAAGCTGTGACTATCACGCTGGAAGATGAAATTGATATTTCCCGTGGCGATTTACTGGCAAGACCGGATTCTGCGCCAGCCGTTGCTAACGTGATCAGCGCTGATATAGTGTGGATGGATGAAAAGCCATTACAACTCGGTCAGTTATACGACATCAAAGTGGCTGGTAAGAAGACGCAAGCCTCTGTGACTGCTATCGATTATGTGGTTGACGTTAACACCTTAGCGCGCAGTGCGACGGACACTCTTGGGTTAAACGCGATTGCGCGTGTGACCTTAGAGCTGACCGAAGACATAGTGTTTGATGCATATTCGTTAGTACGCGATACCGGCGGAATGATCTTAATCGACCGCCTGAGTAATGCGACGGTTGCCGCGGTTATGGTGGTGTCGGGTCAACATGTTAACAAGCAAACAGCGTCACAATTTAGTGCCTTTGAAGTCGAGTTTAATGCCTTAGTGCGTAAACACTTCCCCCATTGGCAAGCGATAGATATCACTAAGCTTGGAGCTTAATTCGTGAGTGACTTGTGGCTATTAGCGATTATTTTGATAGGGCTTGTGGCTGGCTTAATTAGTGGCCGTATCAATCCAGCGGTATTGTTTTTATTTGCATTTTTGCTCTGTTATTTGCTTGGCATGGTTGCGCTCGATACCGCATTAACAAGCTTTACCAATATTGGCTTAGTCACGTTGGTCCTGTTGGTGTTGGCCGCGACGGCGTTAGAAAAAACGTCCCTGCTGGGAAAGTTGAGTCAAGTCATAGGCAATAGTTCTTTGCCTATGACAATGGCAAAGCTCGGTTTTTCGACGGCTTTGCTGTCGTCATTTACCAATAACACTGCGGTCGTGGCATCACTGATTGGTGTTGTGCGCCGCAATCAGGCTCACGCGCCGGCTAAGTTATTATTGCCGTTAAATTATGCGGCAATTTTAGGTGGCACACTGACCCTGATTGGTACCTCGACCAACTTGATTGTGAACTCCTTTGTAGAAAACGCCGGCTTACCCGCCTTAGGCTTCTTCGAGTTTACGCCAGTTGCAGTGGTGATCGTCGTCGCAGGCATCTTGTTACTGACCTTACTGGCGAACATTCTGCCCGACAGACGGGAAGAATCAGGTGAAGAAGCGCTGCCATATTTGCTCGAAGCCCATGTGGCGAAAGGTTCGTCCTTGGTCGGTCGCAGTGTGGTGGATAACAAACTTAGGGCACTAAAAAAGTTATATCTGGTTGAATTAGAACGCAGTGGCATTTGTATTTGCCCTGTGCCGCCCCAGTTAGTGTTGCAAGCGGACGATGTGCTGCGCTTTAGTGGCGCGGTGGAATCGGTTGAGTTATTGCACCAATTCGATGGTTTAGATTGGTTTGGTAAACATCAAGCCAAAGGACAAAATTTAGTTGAAGCTGTACTCGCACCGTCGTCCAGTTTAGTGGGTAGTTCATTGAAAGCATCGCGTTTTCGTGAGCAATTTGATGCGGCTGTGATGGCCATTCGCCGCGGAAATCATCCGCTGAAGGGTGGACTCGGTGACATTATTCTGCAACCCGGTGATGTGTTGTTATTGACGCCAGGTGATGGTTTTAGCAATAGCGCAAAGCTGAGTTCAGAGTTTGCAGCGATCAGTGGCTTAGATTTGAATGTGCGTCTAGACAGTCGTCGTGGTCGTTGGGTATTGCTGGGCTTTGCGGCAACGATCATCCTGAGTGTCACTGGCATATTACCCTTGGCTAAAAGTTTAGTGATATTGCTGCTCAGTTATTTTGCCATAGGCGCAGTCACACTGGCTGAGCTTAAACGCCGTTTCCCATTGGAATTAGTGGTGATAGTGGGGAGTGCGTTAGGGCTTGCCAACTTGATGATGAGTACAGGCCTTGCGAACAGTTTAGCCCAAGGATTACTCTCAGTTATTAACGGTTATGGGGTATTTGGCGCTTTTGTCGGCGTGTATTTAATGACTTTATTGCTGACTGAACTGGTGACCAATAACGCAGCGGCGGCGCTGGCGTTCCCTATTGCTTACGCGATTGCGCTTAATTACGGTGTCGATGCAAGGCCCTTTAT
Source organism: Shewanella sp. SM73 (assembly GCF_025653795.1). NCBI lineage: Bacteria > Pseudomonadati > Pseudomonadota > Gammaproteobacteria > Alteromonadales > Shewanellaceae > Shewanella > Shewanella sp. SM73. Next base: position 63,037 of record NZ_JAKKRY010000002.1, on the reverse strand, counting down.
TATGGCCGTTGTCTTTGGTGCCAGCGCGAGCTTTATTTCACCCTACGGCTATCAGACCAATTTGATGGTATTTAATGCGGGTAATTATCGCTTCAGTGACTTTGTCCGCCTTGGATTGCCGTTATCTGTGCTGTATTCCCTGATAGTGATATTTATGGTGCCGATCATCTTTCCATTTTAGTGATTAGCTTGAGTTTATTGCCCTTATGTTAGCGGTTAGTCAACATGGGGATTGAGGAGTTTTTATGACAAATATCGTGTGGCATCAACATCCTGTAGACCAAGCCGCCAGAGCCGAGCAGAAAGGCCAAAACCCAGTACTACTTTGGTTTACCGGACTTTCTGGCGCGGGCAAGTCAACACTGGCGGGTGCATTAGAGCGGGCGTTATTTGAGGCGGGATTCCACACTTATTTGCTCGATGGTGATAATGTGCGCCATGGTCTGTGTAAAGATTTAGGGTTTACGGTTGAAGACCGTGATGAGAACCTGCGTCGTGTGGGCGAAGTGGCTAAATTGATGGTGGATGCGGGGCTTGTGGTGTTATCGGCCTTTATTTCCCCGACCCGTGAAGAACGTGATGGTATTCGTGCCCGTTTTCCTGCGGGGCAGTTTATTGAAGTGCATGTAGCGACGCCTTTGAGCGTGTGCGAGCAGCGTGACCCTAAGGGGTTATATGTGAAAGCGCGCAGTGGCGAAATTAGCAATTTCACTGGTATTTCATCACCCTATGAAGCGCCATTAGCCGCCGAGTTAACCATAGATACCAGCAAAGGCGATTTAGTGACTCAAGTGCGTGCATTAATCGATTATTTAACGGCGATCAATGTCATTAATGCCGATAAGGCAAAAGCGCTAGCTTAACATTTAGCCCTTATCTTGCTTAAAAGGAGCCTTTAGGCTCCTTTGTTATTTCTGGGTTTTACTGCTTATACCATTGATTCATAATTTTTTATGGCGTGAGCATTATTCTATTTTAAAGTCTTTAGCAAACAAGAGCTGCAGAGCCTTCAAGTATTCTTGATCCGGCTTAGGTTGCACGAGTTGGGCGAGTTCATCACCAATCGGTGTTAAGCGATAATAGCTAAAAAGCAGATTACCGCTCTTGGGCGTAAGCTTCATTTGTATGCCTTGCAGGGCAAATTGAATTGGTGTTTTGTTATTGAGTAGGCCGGTTTCGAACTCACTGCTGTGAAGTATTCCCGCATCGACTAAGGTCAAAATACTGGAATAAGGTAGCCCAAACTGGGATAAGCCTAAATTGACTGAGGTGGTTTTACGGAAATACTGGCCAATCCCACCCGACAAGCGGTAGCCACTGATGAGTTTTAGGCGCTGCTCGTTATTCACCTTAGCCGCCATGCCAAGGGCTTTTTCTAGAATTTGTGCTTCCCTGTGAGTCAGTTGCTTGAGCAGCGCTAGGGTACGTAGACTGAAGTTGCCCGGATTGACTATCTCGCTCGACAATATCCGAGCCCACAAATCTTGCATCTTACGGTTATGGATTTGTTCCGCCATCAAGAAAAATTGATGGCTCCAATCGGGATCAAGATCGACCCCAGTGACATCTGAGTGGGTATAACTGAGGGCTAAGGCAAAAATGGTTTCCACATTGGCCTGATATTCGCTCGATAACTTGCGTGCTCTATGTTGAGCTCGCTCGGCAATTGAGGCGTTCGCAGGGCGATATTCTTGCTCACTGGCGAGCCCTAATTGGCGACCAAGTAGCAGGGCTTTTTTGCGAGCGGATACCTCGGATGCTGACTCGCCTTCTTCTGCCAACAGTAAAATATCTGAATCCTTCATCGCGTTATTAATCCTTGAGCCTGCACTGTGGTTGAGGTGTGGGCTTAGTGAACTCTTACATTCGGTTGTAGCTCACTTTAGATGTTCATCTCTTTAGTTTGAGCATCTCGTTAAGCCAATTCTTTGGTTCGTTATTATGCCGTTTTATTTAACGACTTTAGCGATTGATTTCGCACTTTTAGTTGGCCAAGACCATAAGGTTTCATTACCCGGTTCAGGATGGCGCGGAACATTCAGCGCTAGTATTAACGAACATACGGCAAAGCCCGCCCCTATGTAAAATACAAAGGCGGGATCGGTTAACCATAATAAGCCCAAAAGCACAGGAATAATCACTGCGGCTATGTGGTTTATGGTGAAACTGACTGACATAGTGGCGGCAATGTCTTTGCTGTCGGCGATTTTTTGAAAATAGGTTTTCATCGCAATTGCCATCGCAAAAAGTAAATGATCGATAACGTAGAGTGCTGCCGCCATATGGGCTTGTTCGACTAGGGCATAGCTGATAAAGACTAAGATGAGTCCAATATATTCCACAGTAAGCGCATTACGCTCACCAATACGTCCAATCAAACGACCAATAGCAGGCGCAAACAGTAGATTAACGGCATAGTTGATTAAGAACAGCGCAGTGATTTCACTGACGCTATAACCAAACTTTTCAACCATCATAAAGCCCGCAAATACCATAAAAATTTGCCGCCTCGCACCTGAAAAAAAGGTGAGCAGGTAATAGAGCCAATAGCGTTTACGCAGTATGATTTTTTTGTGTTGTATTTCCGTTGTCTCAAACTTGGGGTAATACCATGTTATGGTTAGCACAATGATGAGACCTAATACGCCTATAATCAAATACATATGCAGGTAGTCTAGCTTCAACCAAGTCATTACTAGCCAAATGCTGGCATAACCGACTAAAGCGGCCGCCGAACGCCACGCCAGTGCTTTACCCATAAAACCCGCCGCGTCTTTTTTATCGACCCATTGCAGCGTTAGCGATTGGTTGATGGTTTCAAAATAGTGAAACCCGACAGACATCAACACAGTCGTAAGATATAGGCCTATGACCTGAGGAAAGAAACCTGTTACCGCTACGCCGATACATAAAATGGCGAGCGAGAGCAGGGCGAAGGCTTGTTCTCGAATGAGCAGCAGCACAAAAATTGCCGTAAAAGCTAAGAAGCCGGGGATTTCGCGCAGGCTTTGTAACATGCCGATTTCAGCACCAGTGAATTGGGCTTTCTCAATCACGAAGTTGTTGAGCAATGCCTGCCAAACGGCAAACACGAGCGACATAACAAAGGTCATCCACAGCAAGAGTGCTTTAGGATCTTTTGCTTGAATAGCTTTCATGGATAAGGGACTCAGGCGATAAGTGTTCAAATGCTAATGCTTTTTTCTTAGGTTGGCTATATAAGGTGTGACTTATCCCTTTCAATTTTGTAACAATGTTTAGGCGAATTAACTCCCTAGGTTACAAAGACGCTAAAGCGAGAATATACCTAAGGCGTTATTTTTGTGAGGCAGTTAAAACTACCGCATATACTTGGGGTGTTTGGCGCTAAGCCCGTGATCTATTTCATGTAAATTGGCGGGTAAATCACCTAGTATGAAATATCATAATTGTCATTTTACTTTTGCATACCAAGTTAAATTCCACTGGAATGCCAATGACTCTGGGTGTCCATTGCTACTTTTAGCGCATTTAGTCTGAGCGTTGTGATGTCATTTGATATGCCGAACGGGCATAGAGAGTCGAAATTAAGTCGCCTGCACCGTCTTTTCTAGGCCGCTTATTGTTATTTTGCTTGGGATTAATCGAGGCTAAATTGAAAAGAATTCTTATCATTTACTCTAGTGTTCACGGCCAGACCCAAAAGATTGCTAAAAAGCTCGCACAGCAGTTAACGGCTTTGGGGAATGAAGTGGTTACTGCCGATATCAAGGCCGCTCCAGTGCTCACTGAGTTCGACAAAATCATCATAGGCGCCAGTATTCGCCATGGTAAACATAACCCAAGTTTGTACGAGTTTATTGAAAAGCATCAAGCCGTATTGACGGATAAGGTCAGTGGTTTTTTCTCTGTCAGCTTAGTGGCACGTAAACCCGAGAAAAACACCCCAGAGACCAATCCTTACATGCAGGCATTTTTAAGTAAAACCACTTGGCGGCCACAATTGCTGCGCGTTTTTGGGGGTAACTTGAATTACCAAGGCTATAACGCTTTAGATAGAAATATTATCCGTTTCATCATGTGGTTAACGAAAGGACCTACGGACCCTGTTACCAATGTTGAATACACGGATTGGCAGAAAGTGACTGAGTTTGGTGAGCAGATCCACAACGCTTAAGCTTGATATCAAATTTCGGTGCTTCATTTAGCCCTATTCTATTCGCGCCCTGAAAGCGGTATGTATGCCTTAGTCACAAGGGCAAAGGAGCATTAAATATGAGCAGTATGATGACTAAACTTCGCTCCTTATGCCGAGTCATTATGGCGCAACTGCATGTTTGGATTGTCGTGTCGACGAGCCTGCTCGTGTGTGCCAGTCCGTGGATTTTTATGGGCCGACGGATACCCGATAACGCCAGTTTTTGGGATTATTTGCATGTATATTTAGGTTTAGCGTGCACTGTGCTTGGGATTCTTTTTTTACTCAGCAATACCTTGCGTTGCAAGTGGCACCAATACTTTGGCTGGTTGGCGGGCGATTGGACACAGTTAAAGCAAGATATTGTTGGACTTGCTAAAGGCAAATTCCCCGTCGCTGGTGGCAAAGGGCTGTTTAGTGCCATAGAAGGTATCGGCATGCTGTTGCTAGTGGCTACAGGGGTTACGGGCCTAGTTTGGTTTATCGTTCAAGGGACGCCAACGGCACTGACATGGCGTGGTTATCATCAAGTCTTTGCGCAGGCTTTTATTGGTTTCTTGATCCTACATCTCGTCTTGGCTGCGAGCCATATTCTTGATTTTATTCGGCAATAAACTTCAGAACCCATATTGAGCGCTTATAACAATCACTTGGATTGAACATGCATAAAAATGGCCTCCTAATTTGGAGGCCATTTTTTATTCCAACGATTGTTTTGAATTAGCTAAGACGTTGCTGACGGGTCACACCAATTGCGGCGGCGAAGACTAGAAATAACCAGCCTAGACTGCCACCCGATGAGGTTTTAGCGGGGGCGGCATCTTTCTCAACAGCAAGGTAGTTAATTAACCCAACTAACTCATCTAAGGTTTTGATACTGTTTAAATTTACCGCATATTTATCGTTCACGATAAAGGCGGGTACGCTGTCGATTTTGAATTCATTCTGCTGGGTGCGCCACAGGGAAAGCTTTTCATTAGTGCTTTTGCTATCGGCTAATTCATCGTATTTAGCAGCATCGACACCAAATTGGGCGAAGACTTTTTTGATGTCATCACGGCTGTTAATTTGCGGCTCGTGCTGATGGCCTGGTGCACTGTGATCGTGGCCGTTTGCGCCCTCAGCACCTTGGATTGCGGTAAACATGGCATGGGTTAAGGCGTCTTTGTTATCAACGCTTTGGATCACGGCTAATGAACGCATCACTTCGGTGCCAATGTCGCTATTCATAAAGTCGACATGCTTATTGTCGAAACTTATCTGTTTGTTGAGGTTTGCCTTGATATCAGGCAAATAGTTGGTTTCCATATTGAAGCAGTTATGGCAATAAAATGAATAGAATTCAGTGAGTTTTGGTTCGCTGCTAGGCGCTTTGGTCGAGATTTGAGTGTAATGTGTGCCTTCAACAAAATTGGCGGCAAAGGTGCTCAATGGTGCAATCGCTAAGGTTACAGCCAAGGCTAATTGTTTAATCATAGTTTCCTCAAATTCGGTGGGATTGAATTCACAATGTCAGTCGTTGTTATCGTTGACATTCAACGGTCAACATAAGAGATAGAGTGAGCTTCAACCTAGGAGTTAAGCTAGCCCAAATGGCAGCGTTGACACATAGGTTTAGGTTAAATGGAAAGGCTTAATTATGACTGAATTGGCATGAAGCTAGTAGGCTAAATCTGTGATCTCAATGGAAGTTTTACCTTAGATTTGGCAGGACTATAGACAGGAGCGCATCGCTAAGTTGGTGCATGTTGATTAAAGCTCAGTTCTGCATCACCACTGGCTAAATTCTTACGCAATATCCCTAAGCGACTGCCAAGCTTCGCACACCTCGCGAAAACGCGCCGCATCGCCATCGGGCCTGTCTGGGTGCCATTTGAGTGCTAAACGACGCCATTGCTTGCGGATATCACGGGCGGTAGCACTCTCGTCTAATTCGAAAACTCGCAGCGCGTTACCTTTGTTCATCAGATTGATATTTAAGCCAATATAGCTCTTATAATTGCTCCAGAATGCCTCAAGTAATTCTCGTACTACGTTTTCGCTGGTGTCGTAGTTATTCCAATCAAGGTAATACTCACGCAGGGAAGTATCTTGCATTATCAGCAGGTTAACGTTTGATGGTACTAAGCGGAAGATTTGAATTTCCATGGCTTTGACTTGTAGCCATTGCTTGGGCAGTAATATTTCCTGTAGCTCAAACAGGGCGTTCATCAGCAGGAAGTTACGTTTGAATAAATCGTTACCCGGATTTTCATCAAGCTGGTGGATCAGCCCTTGGGTTTGTAATTCAGTGGCTAAGTGATGGATTTTCCAACTTTGATTTGAAGCTTGTAAAACCGTAAGCAACGGCCAAATCAGTGGGTTATCGCCCTTAGTGTTTGCAACTCGAATCGATTGAGATTCTTCAGTGAGTGAGGGTTTGGCAAATAACATACTGACTGTCCCATCCTAAATTGTGAGTGTTACCAATGCGCCGATAAAACCGCTGTGCTGCAACAAAGATGACTCGAAAGGCGACGATAAATGATCATTCACGAAGTTGAGCCGCAAACTATGCCACAGAGCCAAAGTGTAGGCAAAGATGAATTTTAGAGCAATACCGTGATGGTTTACTCCTACTTTAGATGGTTTCTCGGCGTAAATAAGCCGCTAACAGCAGTTAGGTTTTAGGGGAAGGCAGTTAAGAGAGGGCTAGTTTTAGACATGATGCCCTTGTTTATATCACATAAAATCAAGGGCATGCTTATTTTTACATAGAGTGAAGGACTAGATTTCGGTGAAGATCACTTCTTGATCTAAGCGAGACTTAGGCAATTTAGCGTTGAAATCATTTTCTGAGTGATAACCTAATGCGACAACCACACAGGCACATAGACCTTGCTCTCTTAAGCCTAAGACTTGATTCATTTTAGTGGCATCAAAACCTTCGATCGGACACGCATCAATATCTAATACACTTGCACCGAGCATTAAAGTGCCAAGCGCTAAGTAGACTTGTTTTTCCATCCAATGTTGGGCATCTTTCAGCTCAAATTTATGCATATTAGCGAAAAAAGAGCGGCCATTATGTTGGCCTTGCTTGGCTTCTTCATTAGCAAAGCGGCCATCCTTTGCTTCTTGCTCGAGCACTTGCAGTAAGTGTGCTTCATCTAATTGAGCACGAGCACAGAGTACGAGCACATGGGAAGCATCGAGAATTTTTTGGGTATTAAACGCATAGTTTTCGGTCGCTTGGGCAACTAACGCTTTACCTTCCGCCGTACTCGCTAACACAAAATGCCAAGGCTGTGAGTTAGTCGATGATGGGCTGTACTGCAATAAGGTTTTGATTTCTGCTATTTTATCCGCAGGAATCGTCTTAGTTGGATCAAAGGCCTTAGTGGTGTAGCGCTTTTTGGCGAAGAAACTTAAATCACTCATGTAACGGCTCCAAATCATTAAGGAATACAAATTCAATGGCAGCATTTTAAGCAGGTTTAAGTAAAAAACAATGTGATCAAGGCAGGTATTAGTTTCAAAAAAAATTTGAAACTGGGTGCTTATGCGCACTAGACAAAGCTTATGTGTGATGGAGTCGATGGCATGAAGTTTCAGACAATCCCAATTATGCGGATCTTTGATGAAGATAAAGCCAAAGAGTTTTACCTTGGCTTTCTGGGGATGGAATTAGATTGGGAACATCGCTTTGAGGATGGCTACCCGATTTATATACAAGTTTCACTTGGCAATTTTGTTTTGCACTTGAGTGAACATTCAGGCGACTGTACTCCTGGCTGTAAGGTTTTTGTGAATGTGAGTGAACTTGATCAATTATTTGCTCATGTGACTTCTAAGCCATATAAATACAACAAACCTAGTATTGAAGATGCGCCTTGGGGCGATCGTTGCTTTACTGTAACAGATCCGTTTTCAAACAGGATTTTGTTTAATGAAGCAGCAGACACATAACAGAGTGAGGCATTCGAGACCCGCGGCATTTACAAGTTTACGCGCATGGGCACTGCGTTATGCTCTCAGGAGAAAAAATGAGTTCAGTTGAATTGTGGAAAAGCTTTGTTGACGAGTTTGCTCAGTTACATGATGGAGTATTTGAAAAATGGGTCTTGCAAGAAGGGAGCTATCCAAACAGGCAGGAAAATTCAGAAATAAATGAGTTCTTAAAGTCACTAACTGTCCAGCAAAGAGAGATTCTCGTCAAGATGCTTATTAATGCTAGACGTGGTGGTATTCATGATGCCTTAGTACGACTTAATGACAGAATGGACTGCGAAAATGGTCAGTATTACGAAAACGGCATTGAGATGGAATTTCAGCCCTTTAGTTCCACCCTTTACTATGACTATGTTTGTCGCCGAGAAGGGGATAATTGGGAGCAAGAATAGGTATTATCGGAATATCTCGCTTCCAATGATCACCCTGCATATAGCCTAGCACACAGCTGAATGATTTCAGTTACTTAACAAAGTCATCGCTGGTTGAAGGCAAACCAAAAGTGCATTATGTTGTTGGTTTAAAATGGATGGCTTGATTTATTATTCGCTAACGCGGATCCGCTTATACCCAACGTTATGTGTAAGGGAATCTTAATGATCGAAAGACCCAAAGTAATAAACCTCACAGAAGCCAGAACGATTCGCAAAGTCCATTGCGGAGAGTGTAACTGGGAGCAGGAAATAGCTGCTATCACTGAAGCTGAGATAAAATGTTGCCCTTGGTGCGGCTGGAGCGATCTGGAAATAAGTACTTTAAAAGCAGAAGGTGGCTTCCAAGAAATAGAATGTCAAAAGCACGGTAGAGTTACGGTTCTACTACCTAGCTGCAACATTGATCCACTAGACTTCATGAACAACTTATTTTGTCCATTCTGTGAGTAACACATAACAATGCAAACCAGCCTGATGGCTTTTTCGTTCCTTGTTTTGCTACGCTACCGCAAAACAATCCAATACAAAGCAGCTGTTTGTGGCTATGCGTGAAGAGAGATCGGATATATAAATGGAAAAAGCATTAATAGATATTAGGTATTACGCTAGCGACTCCCTATATGAGAAAGGTAAAAGTCTACCTTCGAGTTGTTCTAGCTTTTTCAAATTTCCTAAGCTGCTTCATTACTGGGGTGCTCGTATAGCCACAATACTTGGTGCAAATGGATTATCCCTCGGAGAATTCGATCACCTATATGTAAACTACACAAATGCTATTCCAGAAGGCACGATGGTTTTTTCTGATAGAACACCAGAAAAGTGGCTTAGGTATATAGATTGCGGTGTAAATTTTGAGAAATTAAAATCATTAAATGAGTCCGAACTTGAACAATTTGTAATTCGCAGTACCTTTGAGTGTCTTGAGCACCTTTGTAAGTTGAGCATAGAAAAAACCGAAAAAATCAAGCTTGCTTCAAACGAGGTGGAAAGATTTGGTTCTGCGGTCGAGCTTCCGGTTAAGGCAAAACATACTAAGTCATATTCGGTTCTGGTTTCATATAAATTGCGCCCAAATGGCGAAGCATCTCATGGGCTTGTAAAATACATTAACCACAAAACAGGTGCTACTTTCACTAAAAGGTTTGTTGATCTTAAGGGACCATCGGATATATTTCCTCTTGTCGGTACAATTTCAGTAAAAGATGGAAAAGTCCTGATCACGCCGAGGGCATCATTTAAAGCTAGCCTTTACACAAATTCATATCAGATTCCAATGGAGATTGATTTAAGTGAAGCGGCAAGCGCATAACAAGGCGCTGCTAGGGACAAATCTGCGCTGCGCTTCGGTTTGTCCTAGAGCGCGGCGTTAATCCATAGAAAATTTAATCCGAAAATCATAGATTAGAGCAAGAATTCTAACTCATTTATGTCTACTAGCTTTTTACGTATATATAGCAAAACTGGTAGTTAAAATTGGCATTGGGTCACCAGTGACCGTCCGTGACAGGGATGTCACGGTTGAGCCCTGAAGAATCCCCTGATGATTTACATATAAATCATTAGATTGGAGTGAACTTACACCTTGAAGTGTGATCTGATGGAAGTGCGAACAAACATCAATCACAGGGCTTCAAGGTGCAAGTGTTAACTATCTTACATCAATCTCTCTATCAACATTGTCCAGAAATCCATCAAAAGCGACTCAATACCCTCATGGTTGCTTGCCGAGCACTTATCAACGCGGATTGCCTCACCCTAACGCATTTAGGGCGGCACATTGATGGCACCAGCACTCATACTAAGCACTCAATAAAACGCATGGATAGATTGTTGGGCAACCCGCATCTTCACTATGAAAGAATGGCTGTTTATCAGTGGCATGCAAAGTGGTTGCTAACAGCACATACGATGCCGACAATATTGGTGGATTGGTCAGATATGCGTGAAGGTCGTGAGCTTATTGCGCTACGCGCCTCTATCGCTATCAAAGGTCGCTCTATCACGCTCTACGAACGAACATTTCCGTTAGTGCTGCAAGGCACTCAAACCGCCCATAATCAGTTTCTTAATGAACTCAGAAAAGTATTACCTGACAACATCACCCCACTGATAGTCACTGACGCGGGCTTTCGTAATCCATGGTTTCGAAAAGTCGAGCAGCTCGGTTGGTATTGGCTGGGTCGCGTTAGAGGATTGAGTGTCTATCGGCCGCATCCTTTCGGTCGCCAATTTTCACTAAAAGCGCTTTATCCCCAAGCCCGTCGTCGCGCAAAACATGTTGGGCGGGTGGCGTTATCGGTAAAGAAACCTTTGTTATGTGAGATGGTATTGTTCAGGGCCCCAAGTAAAGGCAGAAAAGGTCAGCGAAGTACGACAACAGACTGTCACCATACTGCGCAATGGACGTATGAGTTGACCGCCAAAGAGCCTTGGGCACTGGTGACTAACTTGACCATGGAAGCCATGTCGCCTCAAAAACTGGTCAATATCTACCAAAAGCGGATGCAAATAGAAGAAACCTTTAGAGATTTAAAAAGTCCCGCTTATGGCTTTGGTTTACGTCATAGCAGAACACGTTACGCGGCGAGGATGGATATACTGCTATTGATAGCATTATTGGTGCAACTGGCATTTTGGTGGGTAGGATTATACGGGGAAACACAGCAATTACAGCGGCACTTCCAAGCAAACACGATAAAGAAAAGGAATGTGCTATCAACAATCAGGATGGGCAAAGAACTGCTGCTGCGGCGACGGCATGATTACCCCATATCAGCAGATGATTTGCTTTGTGCTGCGAAGAAACTAGCTGAACTCTCATTAATTCATGGTTGTTGGGGTTATGAATTATGAGGGGATCCTACAGCGTCGAGCCTATAAGGACATATTCACGGCGTGTCGCTGGAGACACAATGACAATAAACTCCCTGAACAGATAAACGGCTATTTAGCTTTTGTTCAATACCTATTAATTCAAAGGCATAATTTTTATGGTGTTGTGAAAGATGATTGTATCCTGACTTGTCTAATTTAGTCTTTGTCATAAACGTTGAATGTTGGGATCCTAATTTGAATCCTTCGCTCACTGCACGTACTTATAAAGGTCATGACAGTGAGCGTGAGTGACAGGACTTAAGCCGCTTAAGCTAGCGTAATACTTTGCTTAAAAATGCTTGGGTACGGGCTTCTTTCGGGTGGCTAAATAGTTCATCGGGTGGGCTTGATTCGACTACATAACCGCCGTCCATAAAGATCACTCGATCGGATACATCGCGCGCAAAGCCCATTTCGTGGGTGACAATGACCATGGTCATGCCCTTTAACGCTAAGTCTTTCATCACATCTAATACATCCCCGACCATTTCAGGATCGAGTGCCGATGTTGGCTCATCGAACAGCATCAAGTCTGGTTCCATGGCCAATGCGCGGGCAATGGCGACCCTTTGCTTCTGGCCGCCCGATAAACTGGCCGGATAGGCATTGGCTTTGTCACTTAAGCCAACCTGTGCCAGTAGGTCGAGGGCTTTGGTCTCGGCCTGAGCTGGCGTCATCAGTTTTAGACTAATGGGCGCTAAGGTGATGTTTTGGATGACGGTTTTATGGGGGAACAAGTTAAAGTTTTGAAACACCATGCCCACTTTTTGCCGCAGTTTATCTACGCAGGCGTTTGGCGCTGTGATCAATTGACCTTCAATCTCGATATCGCCTTGGCTTGGCTGCTCTAACAGATTGATACAGCGCAAAAAGGTACTCTTGCCACTGCCGCTTGGACCGATCACGCTCACTACTTCGCCCTGACGAATATGCTCGCTAATGCCCTTGAGCACTTGGTTATCGCCGAAGTTTTTATGCAGGTTGGTTATTTTAATCACTTTGTTTCAACCTCTTTTCAAATTTCGACAGCACAAACGTAAAGCTGTAGGTCAGGAATAGGTAAATAAGGGCGCAGGTAAATAAGGGCACACTGTCCTCGAAGGTACGGCTACGGATGATTTCACCGGCGCGCATAAGGTCAACACCACCGATAAAGCCAATGACGGCGGTTTCCTTGAGGAGCACGATAAATTCATTACCAAGTGCGGGCAGAATATTCTTAATCGCTTGGGGCAGAATAATCGATTTCATGGTCATTGCTTGGGACAAGCCAAGTGAACGGGCCGCTTCGGTTTGACCTTTATCAACGGCTTGAATCCCTGCGCGGATTATCTCAGAAATATACGCGCCGCTATTGAGACCAAAAGCGATAATGGCGGCGGTGATTTTATCGACATCTAAGGCTGAAAGCACGATGAAGTAAAGGATCACTAATTGCACAACTACTGGGGTGCCACGGATCACACCGACATAAAGATTGGCGGGGAAGCGGATATACCACTTAGACGACATCTTCATAAAGGTGGTGCCAATGCCTAACACTGCGCCTAATAACATGGCGAAGAAAGTGACGATTAACGTCACTTTCAAACCATTTAATATCAGCAGTATGCCTATCATGCCATCTTCGCCAATCGGGCTAAACAGCGAGGTATTAATTGCGTCTATCATGCTGATATCACTTTATATGGGCAGAAACGAGCGTCTGATATTGGCCGTCGGCTTTCATGTTAGCCAGTGTTTTATTGATGCTCGCTAACAGTTCAGGCTGCTCTTTCGACACGGCGAAACCATAAAACTCAGCAGGAAAATCCAGTTTAATCATCTTTAATTCAGGATTTTTAGCCAGATAGTTAGCGGCAGGTTCGCTGTCGAATAACACTAAATCTACCTTTGAATTTTTAAGCTCCATAATGGCTTCGAAACCCGTATTAAAGGCGGTGATATTTTGGGTGTATTTTTTCGACATTATGTCAGCGGTTGTGCCTAACTGCACCGCAAAGTGTTTGCCTTTAATATCTTCAAGCGTATGAATGCTATCGTTATCTTTGTTGACTAGTACGACTTGAGTCGCTTCGTAGTAAGGCTCAGAGAAGTTTACGTTGGCCTGACGTTCAGCGGTTATCGTCATACCTGAGGCGATAAAATCAATCTTGCCTGAGTTGAGTGCGACGATCAGTGAATCGAATTTCATGTTTTCGACTTTCAGTTTCTTGCCTGCATCTTTAGCGATTTGCTTGGCAAGATCGATATCAAAGCCTTTGATTTCATCGCCACTTTGGCCGCCAACATATTCAAAAGGAGGGAAGGCGGCATTGGTGCCAACGACTAACACGTCATCGCTTTTTCCGCATCCAGCTAACAACAAGGTGGCAGTTAAGGTCAGGCCGCCTAATAACATGGACTTTTTCATTTAAGACTCTCTTGTTCGATTTCACTATCAGTGTGGCGACTATAGGCAGATGAGCATTAAGTGTCAATAATTATGCTGTTAATTTGATTAAAAATTCATTTCTATTTTGCGGTTTTCAGTCGCAAGATTGAGGCCAGCTGCTTTCCTGTACAAATTTGTGTGTAAGTTGTTTTTTCTGGGTTGAATTATTGTGCTTTGGTCTATAACTATTGTTACTGTTAGGTTTTTGGCTATCTATACTTCTGTGGTGTTTATTAGTGGCTTCTCAATGAGAGTGTCATAATTTGAACTATCGCCTATTATTCTTTGATTAAATTGGCTAGCTTAGCCGCTCTTTAACGGCAACCTTAGTTGGTGTTATTCCTATTTTATGCAGTTTAATCCTCTGGCTGATTTGATTATCAAGCTAGAAACGATGTTTCAGGAGTCAAAAGTGAACTATCTCAACTCAGCATTAGTGTGCTTAGCCCTGTGCTTATCGAGTGCACTGCAGGCCGAAGAGCAAACTCAGTGGCATTACAGCTTAGGCAGCCATGATTTTGTGGTCGAGGATTCTCACACCTTAGGGGTGAATGCGAGTCTATTGTTAGAACATAAAACCCAAAGCGATATTTTGCTGACGGCGGCGCTGGATGCCTATTTAGACGTAGATGTCGATAAACTCGATCCTGACCACATCCCTGTGTGGTTTAAGTCTGCCTATGCCGCGAGCGGTGAACTTTATCGTGTTAATCCCGCGTTTTCATTCGGTTGGCAGTTCGATTTACAGGGAAAGCGTAATACCGTTAGCTCGGTTGAGAAACAAGCGAAGGTATTTCCTGGGCTGACAGCTAACTTTGATGGGCAAGCATTACAGGCTCAGTTCAATGCGGGTGCGGGTTATTACTATCTCGAAATCGATGACGATGTGCCTAGAACTCGAGGTTACGATCGTGGCGATTTTGGCAATGGTACGTTTGCTTATACCTTTATGGGAAGTGTAGGGGCTAATGTGACGCCTAAGCTACATATGCAAGTGGCCGCACAAACCTGGCAAGACGAGGATAAATGGTTAGAGAATCAATATCGCTTTGAGCTGAGTTACCAAACCGATTTTTGGCGGACTAATAGCGTGTTAATGCTGAGTGCTGAGCACACGCAATACAATTTAGACCACTATGCCAAAGTCGATGTTAACTCGGCTGAGTATTTGCCTATTCTGCCATGGGATAGCGATACGCTAGTGCGTTTAAGCTTAGTGGTTCCTTGGTAAGAATAGGGTTATTTATGGGTTAAGTGCTTCTCGACTAAGGCGATCATGGCTTGAGCCGCGAAGGATAAAACTTGGTCTTTGCGCCAAAAGAGGGATAACTCCCAGCGCAGCTCGTCACTCGCCAGCGGGATATTTACGACGCCTGACACGCTGTAGCGCCGCGCGATGGAGCGCGGTAATACCATAACCCCTGTGCCCGCGGCGACTAAGGCAATACCGAAATCGGCTTGGCTAACGCGGGTGATGTTTTTAGGGACAAATCCGGCGTGTCGGCAGGCATTGAGCACTAATTGGTAGAGAGTGTATTCGGTTTCGAACATCACCTGAGGGTCGGCACTAAGATCGCTAAATGACAATATCTGTCGGGTGGATAACGGATTTTCCTTAGGCAGCACTACTACCATAGGATCGTTAAACACGCGTATGCCGTCATAACCCTCATCAAAATCAATAATCCCAGTGGCCAGTTCAATTTCGCCCTTTTGGATTGCCGCGGTTTGCTCTACACCGCCACGGACGAGTAAGTGCATCTCTATCTGCGGATATTGCTGGCGATATTTGGCAATAATCGGGGCAAAAATTTCGGCACTACCTAGAGGAGCCAATCCGAGATTGAGTTCGCCCGCGGTTAAGCTGCGTTGGGCCGTGAGTTCAGCGAGCATGCGTTGTCGGCCAGCGAGTAACTCTTTGCCATGTCGATAAACAACTTCGCCCGCGGGCGTGAGTTTGACTTGGGTGCCGCGTTTACCGCGTTCGAGTAAGATGAGGTCTAGCTCCTCTTCCAATTGGCGTACGGCCTTTGATAGTGCAGGTTGGGTGAGATGGACTTTTTCGCTGGCTTTACCGAAGCCTCCAGCATCGACGATTTCGATAAAATAGCGGATAACTTTGAGGTCCATTAAGGTTCACCTTTAAATGTATTCTTAAAATTCATGCATTACATTCTTAATATTCATTTTTTTTATCAAATAGGCAAGCCTAGAATAGCCCTATAGAAAACTTTGTTCTAACCGAGAAAATCATGTCATTCCCACAAGCCGCAATACGTCAGTGTCGACATTGGGCTTTGTTATTAAGCCAAATCGGCCTCTTCTGTTTACTGTCCTTCGCATGTCACTGGTTCGCCACTTGGGCACATTCTCCTATTCCAGGGAGTGTGATTGGCTTAGGCATACTCTTATTTTTATTAGGTTTTAAACTCATTCCTGAAAATGCCGTACAACTGGGCGCCGCTTGGTTGATTGGTGAGTTATTGCTGTTTTTCATCCCGCCAGTGATATCCGTTATTAAGTACGAAGGTTTGTTTGAGCAATACGGCACCAATATATTGTTCACTTTAGTGATGGGCAGTGTGTGTGTGATGTTTGGTACAGGCTTTGTGGTCGATAGAGTGTTTCGTTTTGAGCGCCAACTGAACATCAAAAAGCAAGCCCGTCGCCACGCTAAGGCGGCTTAATGATGACAGACTCAAAAGTGGTGGATTTTGTGTTGTCGCAGACCGGATTAGCCTTATTCAGCTTATTGCTGACCATATTCTGTTACTTCGGCGCCAAGCGTCTCTATAAGTACCATAGAGTCTGGTGGTTAGCGCCCATAGTGTTAGCGCCCATAGTGATTACCTTATTGGTGTTTAATCTTAAGATCCCGCTGCCAACCTATTTTGAATACACCCATTGGTTGATGGCTATGTTAGCGCCAGCGACTATCGCCTTTGCTTTGCCGATTTATCGTGAGCGTAACTTGATCCGCCAGTATCCGCTGACGATAGGGTTAGGTGTAACGGCCGGATTGTTTCTGGGGATGATGTCTTCTTGGCTGCTGGTGAAGTTTGTGCCTCTGCCGGTGGAGTTGTCTAAGAGTTTGCTGGTACGTTCGGTGTCGACTCCCTTTGCGATGGAGGCGACTAGTGCCTTTGGCGGCGTGCCTGAGTTGACGGCCATGATGGTGTTAATCACAGGCGTGATTGGCATGCTGGTGTGTGAGCCGTTATTTAAATTTATGCGGATTCGTACTTCGTTAGGTAAAGGTGTTGCTTTAGGGGCATCTGCCCATGGTGCTGGCGCCGCAAAAGCCAATGAAATCGGCAAGCAAGAGGGCGTTATCGCCAGTTTGACTATGATTTTTATTGGTATCGCTATGGTGTTAGGCGCACCCGTTTTTGCATTGATTTTTATCTAGGCTTTGAATGCTATCGTGTGAGTTTTATGGCTTGAATTTACACACCTCAATTTCGGCAAATTTGCCTCTTCGAGCGCTAACTCCTTCTCGGTTATGCGCTTTTTTTTTGAGCTTACCTTCATAAAATGTGGCATGCTGTACCAAGTTGAAATACATAGTATTAATGGTGATACCTATGTCTAGTAAGTCAGATAAACAGCCAAACACGCAATACAGCGTGAGTTTACGCCTGATTATTGAAAGTGATCTTGAAGCTATTTTTGTGCATCAAAGCGATCCCATTGCTAACCAGCTTGCTCAATTTCCTCCTCGAGATCGAGAGGCGTTTTTTAAACATTGGCATCAAAATATTCTGGGACAAGTGAATGTATTACCAAGGGCGATATTGGTCGATGGCAAGTTTGTGGGCAATATTGGGCATTGGCAAAGTGATGGACAAGCGCTGATAGGGTATTGGATTGACCGTGAATATTGGGGCAAAGGTATCGCGACACAGACCTTAGCGCAATTTTTGCCTTTAGTCAGTTTAAGACCCCTCTTTGCCCATGTGGCTAAACATAATTTAGCTTCACAGCGAGTGCTGCTCAGACACGGTTTTGTGCTGACAGACCAACTGATACAAGAGAGCGAAGATACTGAAGCCTTACTCGAATTTGTCTTACGCTAGCGGATAAGATGCTATAACGCGACATTTTAGGGCGTATGTTAACGCTTTCATTCGCCTAAAATGACGTATTTAGATGCTTGAAACCACTGTTGTACAGGGACTTTTGTTAAAAGTGCAAAAAGTCGCCCATTATTTTCATTTCAAATTATTCTACTGAAAAAAATATCTTTCTAAGATTTTGTCTCTACTACAATTGAAAGGTCTAGAGCTAGATGCTTTATTGCTCTGGATTGGTGACAGGTTAAGCTGGTTTTATATAAAAAAATTGAGAAGAAAGTGCTGATCTTACTGATAAAAGTCTAATTGCATTCTATTTCTTTCACTGTAGAACTCCTATACTTAGCCAAAACCTGTGCCATAGCACAATCGATCCCTTATCTATTCAGTGAAATCTATATGAAGATCCGTTTTCTGCTCAGTAGTTTTATTCTTGCGTGCAGCAGTCTCACCGTTGCCACGACAGCGCATTCAGCCGATTCGGCCTCTGTCGCATATAAAAGCACCAAAACTCAATCGACAGCAAAAACGAAGCAAGCACCATTAAAGCAAGAAATTGCAGGACGTAGTGCGATAGTCGTGGACTTAAAAACCAATGAAGTGCTTTATTCCAATAATCCTAATGCAGTAATGTCAATTGCATCTGTCACTAAGTTGATGACAGCTATGGTAGTGCTGGATGCAAAGTTACCTATGGAGCAAAAGCTTGCGGTAAATATCCGTGATACCAAAGAAATGAAAGGTGTTTATTCTCGAGTTCGTATCGGCAGTGAAATCAGCCGTAAAGAAATGTTATTACTGACCTTAATGTCATCAGAAAACCGTGCAGCTGCAAGTCTTGCACATCATTATCCCGGTGGTCATAAAGCTTTTATTAAGGCGATGAATGCCAAAGCAAAAGCGCTGGGAATGAAAAATACCCGCTATGTTGAACCTACAGGTTTATCCTATAAAAACGTTTCGAGTGCCAGTGATCTGATTGTATTACTCAAGGCCAGTGAAAAGTATCCTATGCTAGGCCAGCTGAGTTCGACCGAGAAGAAGACGGTTACCTTTGCCAACCCAAGATACAGTTTAGATTTTCGTAATACCAATCGTTTGGTTTATAAAGATAACTGGGATATTCATCTAACCAAAACAGGCTTTACGAATGCTGCGGGGCACTGCCTTGTGATGCGTACTGAAATGGCAAAACGCCAAGTGGCATTTGTCGTGCTCGATGCCTACGGCAAATATACGCATATTGCGGATGCTAACCGTTTACGTAACTGGCTAGAGACTGGCAAAGTCACTCCTATTCCTGCTGAAGCTAAGCAATACAAGAAACAACGTAGCCAGCAGCAATTAGCTAAGTTGAGTGAGACCTAGTTTCTCGGTTGCAGCTTTATAAAAGTACAAACACAAAGGCCAGATGAGCAATCAATCTGGCCTTTATGTTTTAACGCTTTGAGTTTCTACTCAATTTTGGTAAATTTATGATGGATTTGAGCGTACCATAGTCGTTATTTTATGTTCTCAAGGATGACATTCGTGTGGATGTATTTTTAAAAAAAATTCAACTTATCTATTTTCCCTTCTTATTTCTCAGCCTGTTATTTGTTTCTGGTTACAGTTTTGTCCATTGGCTGTTGTTGGTTAACCTTGAGTTTTTTAGCCTAGATGAAGATATCGTTAATTTGTGGCTGCCGCAGATACTGTCTTGGCTATTGTCGATCATTTATATCAGGCCTAGGCTAAAACGACTCAAGTTTGTTAAAGATAATTCGCGCTTTTTCTATTTATTGATTGCGGTGCAATTAATGGCTGTTCCTTGCATCGTTGCGCAGGAATATCTCAAGACTGCTACGGGGAAGTTAACGCAATTAGCATCGATACAAGAATTGTATCTCCATAAAAATACTCAGTATTATCAGTTGCAGCAATCTTATATTGATAAGACGCAAATTGGTTTGCAGCGAAGCCTAGAGGTTACAGGTAAACATAGTAGTCACTTAAATATGGCACTGTATATCGCTATGCCGATTTTTGCAGAGCGTGCAGACAGTTGGCATGCTAAGGCCCTCGCTTGGTATGGTAAAGTTTATCAGCAGGAGATCAGTAATCGACTTGAACCCGATGAGAAAGAAGCGCAATTCAAAGCGTTTTTGGCTAAATCCCTAAATGAGTTCAATGAGTTGGACCCCCAGAGTTTTGTTTACCTTGAACGATTAGCTCCATCCTCTCTTCGTTCAGAGTTGCTCAGCGCCGCACAAAAAAGTCCGCTTTACCAAGCCGAACATCAAACGATTTTTATGCCCAAATTTGAGCCATTTGAGGCTCGTAATGGCCATAAGTTAGTGTGGATTTTTATCTGGTTTGTTGTTGGCGCTTTAGTCTGGTTTGTACTCTTACTGCGGGTCAATCTGGATGAGAAAAGCGTAAAGCCGAGACGCAAATAAATCACGCTCGGCCTTGGATTTAATAAAGTTTAGGCATGTTCAAACATTAAGAACAAGTAAACGATAAACAAGACTATATGAGTCGCGCCATGCAATGCATTGGTGCGACCGCTACTAAAGCTTACCTTACATACCATTAAACTGGTGATTAATAGCACCATGTCGGCGGGTGACAGGCCTAAATGGACTTCTTGATCTATCACGCTGCCAATAATTAATACCGCGGGGACTGTGAGTGCAATCGTCGCGAGCACTGAGCCAAAATACAGATTCATCGCCCGCTGTAATTGATTGTTTAACGCGGCCTTAAAGCCTCCCACAGCTTCGGGAGATAAAATCAAGCAGGCCACAATAAAGCCCCCTAATGCCTGTGGAGCGCCTAGGGTAGCTACGCTGTAATTGATGGGCATAGCTAAGGTTTTTGCCAGCAAAATGACCACGAGTAAGTAGCCAATTAATAGAATCGTATGGTAAGCATTACTGCGCAGTATGCCGTGGTGTTCCTCATGGTCTTCATGATCGGCATCGACAAAGAAGTGGCTGTGGCTCTTCGTCTGTACCACTAAAAAGACGCCATAGAGCAGAATCGAAATAATGATCAGCATCCAAGACATGGCTTTAGACATGCCGCCAATAGTGCCACCTTCGGTAAAATTAGGCAGTACTAAACAGAGTAGGGCGAGGGGAATAATCGCCACGAGATAGGATTTTACGCCATCTAAGTTGAAATGCTGGGTATGGTAACGCCAGCCGCCAAGTAATAATGTAAAGCCTACTAAGCCATTGATGATCAACATGACGACGGCGAACATAGTGTCGCGCGCCATGACAGGGTTGGGTTCTCCGGTCAGCATCACGGAGGAGATCATCACCACTTCGAGTGAAATGACCGATAAAGTTAAGATTAAGGTGCCATAGGGATCGCCAAGCTTAATCGCTAGTGCATCTGAGTGGCGTACCACAGAGAAAATAGCCCAAGTCACTACACCCAATAGGGCGAGTGAAACGGGAATATAGGTCGAGAGGGCGGTGCCATCGGCGAGTAAGCTATCGCCACCGGTTTTAAAGAATACTAAGGTCAGTATTCCCAGTAGCAGGGCTAACTCGTCTTTCATAAATGTCTTCATAGGCAATTTGTCCTAAACGAAAAAAAAGGCCGTTAGTATAGACACTGGTTATGGCACACTTTGCATGAAACTTCCTTTAGATTTGGAGTTAAGGATAAATGTTTGAACTAGATCGCTTTTTAATCTAAAACCCCATTTTTAAGCTAGCCATGGTGTTCTGTTTTAATCAGCTTGCCGAGTTGATCATAATGATTCCAATCCCCTGATTCTCGATCGCTGAGATAACTGCCTTCAGTGCGTTTTTCACCATTAGGCCAAAAACTTTGCCATAGACCTTCCCTGCGATCCCTAAGATAAGTGCCTTGTTCGGCTAACTTGCCATTGTTGTGGTAATAGCTGGCATCGCCTTCTTTTTGGCCTTTCACCCAGGTTTCAACGAGTTCTGGCTTACCGTTCTGGTGATATTGCTTAACTTGACCATCAAGCGACCCCTTAGCATAAATTGCCTCTAATTTGAGTTGGCCGTTACTGTAATATTCTTTCGTTTGGCCATGGCTTTGACCGTCTAAAAACTCAGTGCTAGCAGCTTGCATCCCGTCCTCAAACCAGCTTTCCCACAGTCCAGTTTGATTACCTTTATCCATAGCCCCGCTGAGTTTTAGCTGGCCATTGTTGGGATAGTACTCGGCATATGGGCCTGTTTTATCATTTTTATCATAGGTTTCTGAGCGGTAAACCACTTGCTTAAAGCTGTAAAACTCGCGAATTCCGTGGCGCTTGTTTTCCTGCCAATGGCTTTTTTGCTGGACATTCCCCTCGGGGATTGTGCCATAGGTAGGGTCTTTTTCTTCGTAGCGATAATCCGTCCACAGACCGGTTTTTTGGTCGTCCAGATACTCCCCTGTCACACGGCGGCGTCCGTGGTAATACTCTGCATAGTTACCATTAAGTTTGCCATTGGCGAAGGTTTGCTCCCGTTGTTTCAGGCTTTCGCTGTACTGTATCCATAGGCCTTCTTTATTGCCGTTTTGATATGTGCCTTCTTCATTGGGATCACCATTGGCATACCAGCGGGCGAAATGGCCATCAAGAGGGTAACGACTGGTATTGTCTTTTTTATCCCGTGCGTAGTGAGATACTTCCCGAGGTTTACCGTTATCGTAAAATGACTCATATTTTCCGACCCATTGGCCATCGATACGTTCGCCGCGCTCACTCACTGTGCCGTCGTCAAAATAGGTTTCTGATTTCCCTGTTGGTTTACCTTCAACGTATTGATCTAGCGTCCGCAGCTTGCCATTGTTGTGGTAACGGCGTGATTCACCGTGACGCTGCCCTTGTCGCCATTGTTCGGAGGATTGCAGCTTGCCAGCGTGATAGCGCTCAAATAGACCATCCTTAAATCCCATGTCGTAGTGGCTTTTTTCGAGCAAATTGCCTTCGGTATCATAACGCTCCGATGGTCCATGAAGCGGGTATTGGCCATTGTCAGTCAGCTTTGAGTCTTGGTAGTTACGTAATTCTTTAAGTTGGCCGTTGTTGTGGAAATACTTTTGCGTACCAGCGAGTAGATCCTGTTTATAGTTGAGAGCACTGGTGAGAATGCCCTCGGCATTAAAATATTGCTGTGGCCCGTCTAATGCACCATTAACATACTGTTCTTCAACTTGTAATTTACCTGCATCATTATATTGCTGGCATTTCCCTTGGCGTTGCCCAGCGCTATATTGACAGCGGCTGGCGAGTTCACCATTGGGGTAAAATGTCCGTTCTTCACCCTCGAGCAGATTGAGATTAAACTGGCTGCTGCTCGATTTAGTCCCGTCATCGAAAAAGGTTTCCCATGCTCCTTGGCGACGGCCTTCTGCATCGAAGCGGCCCGTCACTGTGGCTTGTCCATTGGGATTTTGTTCTAAATAAGAACCTGAGAGTTGGTTGTTCGCATAGCTCTGGCTTTGGGACAAGGTACCGTTTTCATAGAAACTTTCCCATTTCCCGTAGCGCAGGTTATCGAGGTAACTTTCTTGGGCTTGCAGTTTGCCACTGGCATAGAAACGTTTTACTTGCTCCTTTTTACCGTCTTGATAGCGCGTCGTTTGGCTGAGATGGCCGCTGCTGTTGTATTCCTTCCATTCGCCCGTGGGCACGCCTTTGGCAAATTGCTGTTCCTCAGTAACTGCGCCGCTCAAATCGAACATATGCCAAGTGCCATCTTGATAACCCTGCTGATAGTTTCCTTCGACTAGCTTGCTGTTATTGGTATGAAATACTTGCCATTTACCATTAGGGATCCCCTCGGAAAACTGCCCTAAGGTATAGCCTTGGTTATCGCGCACTATGGCGATATCGCCATTTAAGGGCATGCCAGTGGCGAGATTGTAATAGCTGGGAATTCCGTCCTGTTGGCGGATTTCGACCATCATGGAGGAGAGATTTTGCGCTGCTTGTACATGGACACTGGTTAAGCTGGCTCCCGCAATCGCGAGGCTGATAAAGCGAAATGGCGTATTGAACATGCTGATTCCTTGCTCTGTTCTGGGTCTTAAGGCCGCGCGGTTTGCAGCCTATACAAGAATCCTAATTTTTTGCTGTTGAGTTTATTTATCGGGCTGTGCACTTATATACAGTGCACAGCGCCAAGGGTTAAGTTAATCGATTAAGCGAATATGCTTAGGCTAAAAAATAGGGAAAACATGGTCCGAGGTAATCACCGGCGGCGGTATTTCCCGATTTAAAAACTCGCCATGATGGAAGCTATTGATCACTTCTATCCAGCCATTATCCCTAAATTCGTATTGTTTACCATGAAGCCTGCCCTGCTCGTCATAATTCGCTATTTCAAGCACATAGTCTTCGGTATTACGCAGTTCCCAGTGGCCGACTTGTTTACCTAGATCGAAACGTCCGTACCAATAGTGTCTCTCAGGATTTGGCATTGGGTTGAAACCGAACTCACCATGGGTGTACACCCAGTCGCCATCCTGTTGCCCATTGCGGTATTCGCCCTTTTCATACAATTGGCCGTCAGTGGCGTAGCGTTGTACTAATCCTTCGGGTTTGCCATGGTTAAAGTTTATTAATTCAAGCAATTGCCCAGAACTTGTCTCATTACGGAACTCACCATCGAGCTCGCCTTGGGCATCATAGCTAAAGGTGAGGCTGGTATCCTCTTGCTGCTTCTTCCATTTGCCTGAGGGCTTGTCATTGGAATATTGACCTTGCTCGGCCACCCAACGCTTACCGGTTTTATGGTCGATTTTCACCATTTCATAGGGGCCTTCACGCTTGCCCTCGTTAAAATACTCGCGGGAAACGGTGTTTACATCAGTTTGGTCGAAGGATTTAATATGTAAGCCAGTCAATTTTTTATCGAGTTCCTCGCTGCGACTCACTAACTCGCCTTGCTGGTAGTCTTCGCTGAGTGACCAGTTTTTGAGTATGTCGTTTTCTGTGCTCTCAATCAGTTGGCCCTTGCTAAAGCGCTGCTGCTTACGATAAACCCAGCGATTACCTTGGTATTTGCTGTCGGTGGTTTTTTTTATTTGCCCTTGCTCATCGTATTCGATGGATTGGAGGGCATCCCCTTTATCGTTGGTCACTTCCTTTAATTTGATCTGACCATTTTCATAATAAGTCAGTTGCTCACCGACCTGATAGTCAGCTTGATATTGGTAGTGACGCTCGACTTTGCCATTGTCAAAATATTCAAAATAGTCACCTTGCCTTTTGTCTTTAACGAACTCTTGGGTCGAGATGACTTGCCCATTCAGGCCCCAAGTTGTCTCAGTGCCATGCAATAGGCCATCAACGCGATGTGTTTCGCGGTTGAGTTTGCCAAGATTAAAATATTGGCTCACACAGGTCGGGTCATTGCAGATCTTGGCGGTGACTTCGCCCTCTGGACTAAAATGTTCGCTGATGCCGACTTCTTTGCCTTTTTGAAAGTTCACTTTGTAACGGATATTGCCGCCATTCCAATAAGCAGTTTCGAGGCCTTGTTTAACGCCATTTTCATAGTGCGATTCAACATACAATTGGCCGGTGGCAATGTATTTTTTAAGCAAGCCATGAAGTTGGCCTTGCCCATTGCGAAAGCCTTGCTCGTACGGCTTGCCATCCTCAAAGTAGCATTGATAAGCACCGCGAAATTGTTCGCTTGTGAGGGTTTTGCCAATTTTGTTATCGGCGAGGGCACTGGCGCAGAAAAGCATATCGTTATTTTTGTAATAAACTTCAGCCTTATAATTTCCGTCGATAACTTCGGTCGATTTTTTTAGATAGTATTGAGCCTGTTTTTCATCTTTGACAACCTTCCAATGGGCATCGAGTAACACCTTTTGTGAATTGGCATTGGCATTGGCACTGGCACTGGCACTGATAGTGATACAAATAAGTACCAGTGCTCCAAGGAGCAGTTTTACTGTAAATAGACGCATAACCGCTCCTTTTTATGGCAAAGGTTTAAAGGTGAATTCATAGGGGATGTCTACGGGGTTTTGAGAGAGAGTCATATAACTCACCTTAGCGGCAGGGCCTGCGACACTTAAATAGCGGCCATCGACCAGAGCCTCTTTAATCCGTAGTTCGGCATTTTCGGGCAGTCGAATCGTTAAGGTTTTGCCCTGGGCATCCTCGACTTTAAAGTAGTTCTTAAGATCTTTACTCGGCTCGTCACCATAACCGGTTTTTGTTAGCCAAGCTTGTAAATCGATTAACCAAGGACGTGGATTCGCGGCCTGCTCTAAGGGTTGCCAACTGATATCACCTTGGCAATGGATTTTTCCTTGGATGTGTTTATCGTAGAAAAACTGCCGCTCGCGGTCGGGCGTCATCAGGGTATATGCTGGTCCGTTTGGGGCATTATGCTCAAACAGCCAAGTGACTTCGTGTTTCCCCTCTTTAAAACCTTGTTCTATTTCAGGTTTACAGGCACTCGCTAATGCGGCTGACATAGGAATATACAGATTATGGCCATTTTCAGTCTCAGGTTTTATCCCTTGGATCGCACTGATTTCGGCGTTTGATGGCTCAAGATCTTGATAGAGGAAGTTATTGAGGCTCGAATCGCCAAACTCGCTTAAGGGATTGGCCAGATTTTGGTTGTAGTCGGTAAAGGTCACAAAGCGGATGTTCTTGGTTTGGCTTAACTCCGGCTGTGGCTGGTTCTCTACGATTACAACGGTTTTAGGGATCTCATCTAGCTTAAGTAACAGGGCGCGGGTGCTAAGGTGATGAGGATCATCGACACCGATTAATTCCCCCAGCAGTTCCTTATCCGTCACTGTTAACCATTGGGGATAATCACCATCGCGACGGGCTTCGGCCATCTTTCCTTTAAATTGCTGAAAAGGAAGGTTAATGTTTTGAGTGTTACTCTGCTTTGTTACGACTTTAAATAGCTTTGCCTCGGCGTCGAGCACCTGAATGGTGAGGCTCGCATCGCCGAAGGCGTAAGGATTCGCGACCAGTTCATCCCACGACTTTTCGACTATCTTATTGCTTTCGGGGATAAGGGTTAGCTTGGCGGTGATATGATCTATCTGTTTGAGTTTATTGGCGGTGTTGTCCCAGCCTGTGGCGATAAGATCTACCGAAGACTCAATCGAGCGGTTGAAATTCATCGCCACACCTCTGCTGTGCTGCCAGAAGTGAATGTCTATCGGATTTCCACTGGCATCAAAGGCGGCTAAGTCTTCATAATGCACATTAGCAACCACATATCGCGGGCTTATATTATGCACAAAGCGCAATTGCAGCACTTCTGGAGTGTCAGCGCCCCATGGGCCAATATTATCAAGAATACCTTGTTGATCAGGTAATAAGGATTTTATAAAGTCCTTATCATGGGCTTTATATTCCCGAGGAACATCGCTGATGGAGTACAGCTCTTTTTGCAGATCATCTATATCACGCTCGGCATCGTAGTTAGCGTCGGCATGCCAAAGCATGTTCATGATATAAGGGCTATCCTTGGGCGCCATGGCGATGCGGCGGGTAAGGGTACTGCCTTTGCTCTCTTCCTGTTGAAAAAACGCCATGCTCTCTAACCAGCCGGTTTTGCGGTTAAGCTCGAACTTGCCATAGGCCTTAAAGTTGTCTTTCTCACCTTTTACTACTGCAAATAACTTATCTTCGGTCACTTGCTCAACCGTCCAAGTTAGGCGCGCATCCATGGGGGCGCTGATGCTATAACCGACCCTAGGCTCAAGCACCACAGGCAAGGTTGGAGCTTGTTTAAACAAGCTATTAAGATTCACCCAGTGGTCAAATAATTCCTTGATATCTTTTTGATCCATTTTGGCAATGGGAGTCAGTTGGCGGACTTCACCATTGTTAAATTCCACATTAAAGCCGTCTTTAACCAACTGAAAGATTTCATTAGAGTTACCTTTAGGGTCGATATTACTCACCGGAATCGGCATGCCATAATCGCTAATTTGCAGCATATTAGGTTGGATAAAAAAACGGGCGTTATGGGTTAACGGCGTTGTTAAGCTGGTCGCCTTACCCTCTGCATTCTGTAATTGGTAATCCAGCAGCAGTCGTGCCTGCAGCACTTTGCGGGTTTCAAAGCCATCATTGAGGTTTATGGTGGAGATAATCTGATATTCACGCTCTGTGGGTATGTTGGTATTAACTGAATTGGAGGGGGGCGTTGAGTTATCGCAGGCGGCGAGCACTAAGGCTATGCCTAGTGCTGTTATACCGATTGCGGCGTTAACTGCCTTGTATTTCACTATGGCCATTCGTACTCCTTTGGCTACGCATGTTATTGAAATGTAAACTCATTAATCTTTTTCTGGCGACATTATACACAAAAAATATCTGAGGCATAAAAGAAAACCCAAACCAAGCTTGCTTGATTTGGGTTTGTGTTGATCGCGGTTTTGCTGCGCGAGAGTGGCTAACTTAGTGGTTAACTCAATGGTGAGATGAGTGCCTAAAAAAGCCCAAGCTGATGGATTACAGCGAGAGGATCACGCTGGCAATGGCCGCACTCATGAGGTTAGCGAATACGCCAGCGGCAATGGCGCGAAAACCATTACGGGCGATAAATTCACGGCGTTCTGGCACCATGCTACCCAGTCCACCGATCAAAATTGCCATAGTGGAAATATTAGCGAAACCGCACAGGGCGAAAGTCACAACGGCCTGAGAATGGGCGCTCAGTTGGTCTTCGACTTTCATTAACTGAATAAAGGCCACAAATTCATTCACTACGATTTTTTGGCCAATGAGTGAGCCTGCAGTAATGGCCTCATGCCAAGGAATACCCAGCAGCCATGCCATAGGGGCGAACAGATAACCGAGTAAAAATTCGAAGCTTAACTGGTAACCGAACCATTCACCCACAGCGCCTAACATGCCATTCAGTAGGGCGATAACACTGACAAAGGCCAGTAGAGTGGCACCAATCCCGACAGAAATCCGCATGCCAGACATAGCGCCATCGGCTAAGGCTTCAACCACATTGGTGGCGCGTGGCAGTTCGACTGAGGTGATTTCATCGGCACTATTTTTGTCATTGTCGCTAGGCGGCATGAGGATTTTTGCCATCAACAGACCCGCAGGTGCCGACATAAAGGCTGCGGCGATCAAATAGTTAAGATCGACACCTAAAGCGGCATATCCCACTAAGGTGCCGCCCGCGACTGAGGCTAAACCACAGCTCATGACCGCGAAGAATTGCGAATCGCTCATGTGCTTTAAATAAGGTTTGATCACCAGCGGCGCTTCAATCATGCCGACAAAGATGTTCGCCGTGGCAGATAAAGACTCGGCGCGGCCCGTGCCCAGTAAACGCTGCAGACCGCCACCAATAATGTTGATCACCTTAGGCATTAGACCAATATGGTACAGGGCTGAAATCAGCGCCGAGAAGAAGATGATGATACCTAACACATTGATTGCAAATACGAAGCCGACTTTACCCGTGGCGAGATCGCCAAACAGGAAACCAATCCCTTCGTTGCCATAGGCTATCACGCTCGACACGCCCGCAGTAACGGATTGCAATACGGCCTTACCCGCAGGGACGTAGAGCACTAACAGGGCAAATATAATTTGTAAGCCTAGGGCTAAAATCACAGTGCGGTAGGGAATATTCTTGCGGTTCACTGACAGTAACCAAGCAAAAAACAAGATACTAATCATGCCTAATATCGCGATCATAAGGGGTTATTCTTTTGAGTTAAGGAAGAAGCCGCGCATTGTAGGCCGAGTCGCAGTAAGGGCAAGTCGAGGGCGTTACTGGGCTGTTACGATAAAATAGTCGAAAATAGCAACAGTTTAAGCTGCTGTTTATGCAGGAGAATAAAAGCTATTTTAGCTACTGTTGCCCAGAGGAAATAATATTTGTGCCTGTGGCAATAATCGAAATCATGCCACAGACGACTTTAGGCTGGTGTCGTAGTCAGTACTTTTTTGAAATGCAGCTTAAGTGACTGTCTTACCTAACCAAGGTTTGAGCTTTTTATCCCAGTAGGGCGGGTGGCCGATATGGGACTTTAAACACTCGATTATCACCTTGTACTTAGTCGGTAAATGGCGCCGCCTCGGGTAAACCACATAAACGGGCATCTGTTGCAGTGGTTTCCAATCGGGTAAGAGCTGGATCAGTTTTCCGCTTTGAAACTCATCACTGAGTAAATACGTGGCTACATAGCCTATGCCGCGCCCGGCAATCACCGCATTGCGCACGGCTTCGGCTAAATCGACACGGTAATTCCCCGCCACATGCACGGTTTGTTCTAGGTCATCCTTAGCAAAACTCCAGCGATCATAATTACGGCTCTTGCTTTGATAGATAACGCAATTATGTTGCGCTAACGCCTGTGGATGGTGTGGCACGCCATGCTTGAGTAAATAATCGGGAGAGGCGACCACCACAAAGTTAGTCTCGGCGAGGTGCTGGGCGATATAACCTTCGTTCAACTGTTCATGGTTAGTGATCCAAAGATCGAGGCCTTCTTCTAGCATGTCGGCTTTATGGTCGAACAGGCTTAGCTCAAATCGCAATTCGGGGTATTTTTGCTGCAACACTTCCAGCGCGGGGATAATGTGTAAGGTGCCAAAGGACTGGGAGGAACCGAGACGAATCGTACCGCTAATGTCATCGCGGGCATCCAGCATAATCGCATCGGCATTTTGCGTCGCTTCAAACACTTGCTCACAGTAATGGGCAAACTGTTGGCCCGCGTCGGTTAGCACTAAGGTGCGAGTGGTCCGCTGGACTAACAGCAAGTTCAGCTCGGCTTCCAGTGCGCCAAGCTGCTTGCTGACATAGGAAGTCGAGGTTTTTAACTTGGCCGCCGCTTGGGTAAAACTACCACTGGTCACCAGAGTGTGGAATATCACCATCTGGCTAGCTCTATGTTGTATCACGCTAGGCCCTCTAGAATCTAAATCGCTATTTTAAGCTAGCCTTGCCCTAACCGACAGCCGTTTGTGCCGATCGTGTGCTATTTCAAAACAAACTTACCAAACGGCACACGTTAAAGTCAGTTGCCCTAAGTGCGATTCTTACTTTACTCTTGAGTTAAATCTTAACACCCACAAGCTAGGGAAGACGTGTTACCTGTGGTTAGCTTGTTCAATGGAGGAATAACGATGACACAACAAGACAAGCAAGCCTTAGCAGAAACAAGTCAGATACATGCCCAGAAAGTACAACCGATACCGCAGGAAGCCTTTGACTGGTATGACGAATATGCCCATGGCATTATCGATCGCCGTGAGTTTATGGGACGGCTCGCAGGGCTGGTGGCGCTAGGTTTTACCATGACGATGCTCACGGGCGCACTTATGCCGAACTATGCCCTCGCCGAACAAGTCTCCTTTAACGATCCCAGCATTCAAGCCAGCTATGTTAAGTTCCCCTCGCCAAATGGTTACGGTGAAGGGCGCGGCTACTTAGTCATGCCCGATGAGTTATTGCTCGCGGGCAGTGCCGCAGGAGAGCTGAAAACCTTAGATCTCAGTAAAAAAGCCGCTGTGGTATTAGTAGTGCACGAGAATCGGGGTCTTAATCCTTATATCGAAGATGTGGCTCGCCGATTAGCCGCGCAGGGTTATATCGCCTTCGCCCCCGATGCGCTTTATTCCCTAGGTGGTTATCCGGGTAATGATGATGCGGGCCGCGCTATGCAAAGCAGTTTAGACAGAGCCAAAATCGAACAAGACTTTATTGCCGCTGCGCAGTTTTTAAAATCCCATCCCCAAAGCAATGGCAAACTCGGTGCCGTGGGTTTTTGTTTTGGCGGCTATATCGTTAATATGCTGGCCGCCACGATTCCCGATGAACTCAATGCAGGCGTACCTTTCTATGGCACGCCTGCCGCTGCGGAACTGCGTAGCCGAGTAAAGGGGCCACTTATGTTGCAATTTGCTGGGCTCGATCAGCGGGTGAACGACACTTGGGCCGAGTACGAAACTCAGCTAAAAGCCAACAAAGCCGATTATGTCGCTTATCTTTACCCTAATGTGAATCACGGTTTCCATAACGACTCCACTGGCCGATACGATAAAGCCACCGCCGAACTCGCTTGGGCGCGCAGCTTAGCCTTCTTCGATACTCGACTGCGTGGCTAAGTGGGAGTGAAGCTCCGCTTACTTTGATTAAGTCGATGAGTGACCGATTCTCGCGCTCTATATCATTCAAGTAAAAGCCGACGCTAGCGTCGGCTTTTATTTTAAATCTCCCACATACCTATGCGGCTTTTATCTTAAATATCCCACATATCTATGTGGTTAGTCGTGCTCGAGGATCACTTCTTTTAAGCTTTGGATGGTTTTCACATCGAGATTACCAGCTTGTGTGCTCCAGGTGAGTCTTAGATAATTGGCTAAGTCTTTAATCTGCTCGTCGCTTAACTCATCAGCATATCCCGGCATGGCATAAAAGCTGGTGGTGGCGTTGTAATGCTGGCTCTGAATACCTTTTAGTATCACGGCGACGATATTATGAGGACTCGCTTTATCTAAGGTGGCGTTTCCTGCCATCGCAGGGGCGACGTTAGGACGACCTTCACCATTTTGACCATGACAACCGGCGCAGTAACCCTTGTAGAGCGTATAGCCTGGCAGTTCAGGTTTATGGCCGTTAAAGGTGAGCGGACCCGGTTTAAGATCATCGTCGTTATCGAGCAGATAACTGCTAACCGCGCGCATATCATCATCGGTCAAGTGGCTAAAGCTGTGATACACCACGGGATACATGCCGCCAAAGACAGTGCCTTTACGGGAGTATCCTTCGGTAAACAGTGATTTAAGATCCTCATGGGTCCAGTTCTGCCTGTTAAGCTCGGCGGGGCGAATGTCCGATGCCTCTAGCCCTTCGATAATCGCGCCCTCAAAGTGCTTGTCCTGCTCCATGGCAAACAGCGTGTCTCTTGGGGTGTGGCATTCACCGCAATGCCCTAGGGCATTGACTAAGTAATTGCCGCGGTTCCAATGTTCGCTTTTTTCCTTGCTCGGGGTAAATTCCTTAGCATCGTGGGCGACTAAGTTCCAGGCTTTTAAGCCAAAACGTAGATTAAACGGAAAGTAAACATCATTGTCGCGATTGGCTTGTTTGATGGGTTTAGTACTCATCAGATAGGCATAAATCGCCTGAGTGTCTGCGTCCGTGAGCAAACTGTAGGAAGTGTAAGGCATAGCAGGATAGAGGTTGCCGTTGACGCCAACACCGTGGTGCATGGCATCAAAAAACTCCTCGTAACTGTATTTGCCAATACCGGTTTCTTTATCTGAGGTGATATTGGTCGAGTACACAGCGCCAAAGGGCGTTTCGAACGGCAAACCGCCCGCGAGTTCGCGACCGCCGACCGCAGTATGGCAGGCCACACAGTCGCCTATCTTCATCAGATACGCGCCGCGTGCGATGTCGTTATTTGTATTGCCACCTTCATCGGCAACGCTGCTGGAACAGGCGAGCAAACCTAGCCCTAAACTCAGGAGTAGATTGTGACTCAACAGATTTTTTATCCTTTTAAGATACGAGAAATGGCGCGGTAAATGGCGCAGATTGGCTGATGTCATCACAGGGTTAGCCCCTTAGTTTTGAGGATCAGATCTTTGACCGCCGCATAGTATTTTACGTAGCCAGTACAGCGACATACGTGTTCACTCAAAGCATCTTCAACGACTTTTTCAACTTGATCTTTAGCGATAGGTTGTCGCTCTAATCGCTCAAGCAGTGCAGTCGATTCGTTGACAAAGCCCGAGGTACACCAGCCACATTGAAACGAGAAATGTTCCAAAAAAGCCTCTTGTACTGGGCTCAGGGCGGTGATTTCGCCAAGGGAGTTTTGTCTGGCATGACCTTCGACAGTGCGGACGCGTTTACCATTAAAACGCTCAACACCATTGATGCAGGTACGCACCACTTCACTCATGCCTTGCTCGTCGTCGACGATCACTGTACAGGCGTGGCATACGCCTGCGCCACAACCAAACTTAGTGCCTGTGAGGTTCAAGTATTCATGTAGAAACTCAATCATCATCACACCATCGGCGACTTCAATCGGGCCTACGGCTTGGTTATTAATGGTCAGTTTAATAGACTGGCTCATGCCATGGCCTCCTTAATTTTTTTCGCTGTCATGGGTAAATCGTAAAAGCGGACATGGGTTGCTTGATACACGGCTTCAATCAGCGCCGCGACCACAGGGATCATCACCACTTCGGCGATACCACGGCTAGGATCGTTATCAGATAACTGCGGCAATATGGTATGACGTTGATCCCACACGCCCACATGCCGCGCTAACGGCACCTGATAGCGATTGAGGTTCCACGTACCATTGCCGGCGCCTGCTTCAAATGGCGGTAAGCCTTCATGCAGTGCATGGCCTATTCCCATCGCAAGGCCACCTTGAATTTGTCCTTCGACCAACTCTTTCACGATCACTTTGCCCGCCTCTAACCAAGTATGAGAACTCAGTAGCGTGACTTCGCCATTGCCTTCGTTTACGGCCACTTCAACCAAAGTGGCGCAGGGGGCGTAGTAAGTCACCATGGCATTGTTCAGTTCGGCCTTGGGATAACTCATGGCTTGACGATCGATCAAGTGATAGCCATTAGACTTCATGCTGGCTTGGCGCGCTTTGATACTCATAGTCGTGTCAGAAGTGGCCGCAAACGTCGTGTTGCCTTCGCCGTATTGCAGCGCCAGCGCATCGAGTGCTAAACGCTCTTTAGTGCCAAGAATGTCGAAATCGGCTTCGGCCCAAGCCCAGCGATTAAAGGCATGGCCCATCACGCCGACCACTAAACCCATGTCGTGGGCGCGTTTTGCGAGAATATCGATAGAAAGTGGCGGAAAACCCAAGGCGGTTAGCTTGCCATCGACCCAGCGACCATCCCGTGAGTTATGCAAATTAGTCGAACCCATTGGTGTGTTAAAATACAACTCGTTCCAAATCGAGACCGCCGCAGGCCATAGGCCGTGGCGATAGATAATATCGGCGGCTATGCGGGTGACATGGCTTTGGTAATAGGCCGACATAGACGCCGACGATGCCATGGCTTTAACCGGTGTCCAGCGTGGATTGGCCGCCATTTCATCTTGGCGTTGCTGCGAAATAATATAAGGATTATCGGTTTGCACTAATTGCATCGCATCCCAAATATCCACTTCGGCGAGTTTTACCTCATCGGCAAAGTTGCCTAGAGCATCGCTGATCACGACGGCTTGGGAGGTTTGCGTGCCTGTGCCCATTTCGATAAAGCCGATTTCTAGGGTGATTTTGCCGTCTTTAGCTAGGCGAACCGCCGCACTTGGCGCTGCTGCACCCGTACCATAATCTTTGGTGGCGATACCAAAACCGACGCCGTAACGCATCCCCGGATGTTTGGCCTCATAGTCCTTTTTATTCACCGCGCGGTTTTGCCACACGGGAGCTTGCTCTGCCATGTCGAGCATTTCGCGGTAACGTAAAGTGCCGTTAGGAATCGCACCTTGAGTATTACGCTGGCCAGACTCCATCACGTTGGCGGCGCGCAGTTTAAAGGGATCAACCTTTAGCTCGTCGGCGATCTCGTGGATCATGCATTCCATCGCTGTCATCGATTGCAGCGTGCCATAACCGCGCATCGAACCGGCATCTGGGTTACGCGACGCATAGGCGGTGGCGATAATATCGTTGCGCGGCGTGTAGTAAATGCTTTGCATCGCTGTCGCACCAACCGAGGTCACAGACGGAGTAAAGTTGACTCGTCCGCCGCCATCGACTGTCATCTGTGAAGTTAAGGCTTGGATTTTTAAGGTCGATTTATCCACCGCTAAGCGGCTTTTCATGATGAACGGATGACGTTTAAGGCCAGATTGGAATTGCTCGAATCTGTCATTGGCGAGTCGGATTGGCCCTTTGGCATAAACGGCCGCGATCACGCCGTAATAGGGAAATATCGAATGGTCTTTCGCGCCAAATCCACCGCCGATATAGGGCGAGTGCACCACAAGATGTTTTACCTTGCCTGCCAGTGGGCTAGATAACAGCATGTGCACTGCCATCTCTTGAAAGTCCTGCGGCGACTGCGAGGTAATAACCGTATGAAAGGTTTGGCTAGTTGCATCATACCAGCCGTTAAAGGCTTCGGGTTCCATCATCATAGGATCGATGATCTGGGTGCGATATTCCCGCTCTAACACTTGCCATTGTTGATTGGCTTGGGCGCTAGCAATTTGCTTATCTATCTCACCCGCATAATAAAGCCCGCGCTCAGACACTGTCCCTTTGGCATTCGGATTACCTAACCATTCAGGCTTGCGATCTTTTACGCTGGGGAAAAATAGCCCATCGTGGAGCGGGCTATATAAATCTTCCCTTGCGCCATTTTCACCTTCAACTCGAATAAGGCGCCAGCTGGCGTAAGGGTCTTTCGAGTCCGACACAAACGGCGTTTGCTCACCAAAGCGCAGTAAGGTCTGGTCAAATTGCAGCAAGGACTTAGCTTGCTTAAAGGCGGGAAAATTGTCGAACAACAATATCGCCACCGCATGACCTAAGTAGTCGGCGGTTTGCCCCTCGGCCAGTAACATGTTGTCACCGTAAAAATCGGGCAGCTTGATTTTATCACGGGCCAGATCGGCCGCAGTGATCACTTTATAGGGCTTAGCCGACGCGGGCAGGTGGTCGAGGGAAAAGCCTTGATAAACATGGGAGGCATCGGCGGCGCGAAGGATAAAAGCGTAACCTTGCTGCTTGGGCCAGCCCTCCATGTCCATAGCGCGGTAATCACGGCCATAGACCTTTTGGCCTGTGACTTTCGCTATGCCGTCGTTACGAAACTTAGGTTTGGATTGACCATTAACCTGAGTTTGCCATTGGGCTGCCAGTTCAGGTGAGACAATCGCCGCATTCGCGCGACTCATTTCCCACAACAAAGGGGCCGAATATACGGCAACCCCGCCAATCACACATTGCTTAATAAAGGTCCGGCGTGACGTATTAGATGGTTCCATATCTCAACCTCAGTTGTGCTTCCGTGTAATATCAGCCGCGCTGCATGGTATCGCCCGATATAAGCTTGTTGTCGATCGACTTTTTATTGATTGTTGCGACATAGCTTTGATAAACACTGAATGTAAATTTACATTAGCCACGTTAGCATGTAGGGCCGAAAATGCAAATTTAGGCGGTTAATCGTTGCAGTTTTGACCAAGCTAAATCAGAGTGTAAAACCCGTGTTATCAGGCTTCTGCAGTGATGTTCGCACTGTGATTCAACTCAGTTACGTTATGCTGGTATTTTGTTCAGTGCTCTTTGCGCTGAGCCCTTGAGCAATGCACTCAAATTGGGGCTTATTCGCATGTCGAAATTGGCTCGCTTGCCAAAACCAAACCGCCCGTCACGGCAAGACTTCATTGCCACCGCAAGATCAAGAGATAGTGCTATTTGATGGCGACTGGTTTAGTCACATGCATTCATATCAACATTGTTAAATCAGTGCTTGCTTAATTACTTGATTTGTAATGCTAAAGTTATAGACAAGTGTACGCTATGTCGCTATCTTAGGTTTTTAACAAGGATGAGCTTTAATCGCGTACCCGCGATTCGAGTCACTTGCATCAGGACGATGTGTCTTTTCTCTTTCTTAGATACCCAACTCCTCCTGCAAATTGGTGAATATGCTTTGGCACTTATTTTCTTGTTGCTCAGTGTTTGTCGCACTGTACTGAGTGTTATGGGTTAACCGTTTCGCGTTGAGTTCGTTGAGTTCGTTGAGTTAGTGCGGCCTAACGGCCGAGGTGAATCAAGGTCGTGGGTCTTCAACCCACACCCGACCAAGGAGGACTGCTCGTCCTATCCTCCTTGGATGCTCCAAGACGCCCCCAACGGAGTTGAAAGCCCCTTGTGCTCATTGCCAAATCTGCTATCGCTTCCGAAGGATGCGTCCCGGCACCTGCGAAAGCTAGCTCGGCATCCATGCCGAGACTCACGCAATTTGTCTATTCGCCCTGCGGCAACTCCGAGGGGATGGGCGTATTCAATGAGCTTTGGTGTGATGTAAGATATAAAGTTTTTACTATTTAATAACAATGACTTAATTGCGGCAATAATACTGAAATTATTTTTGTCAGAGTGAATAGTAATCTGACTCAATTGATCAGGATATTGGGAGATAAATATGGCAGGA
Source organism: Shewanella sp. SM73 (assembly GCF_025653795.1). Taxonomy (NCBI): domain Bacteria; kingdom Pseudomonadati; phylum Pseudomonadota; class Gammaproteobacteria; order Alteromonadales; family Shewanellaceae; genus Shewanella; species Shewanella sp. SM73. Next base: position 24,909 of record NZ_JAKKRY010000002.1, on the reverse strand, counting down.
CGTCAAAGTCAGCGGAAATTCTTTAATTTCTTACAACATGCTGAGCACTCTGGGAAAAGTTTCTCTAGGGAAGAGTTAATCGTAGCCTCTGGTTGGAAGGTCAGTACATTTGAAACCTATTACAACAAAGGCCAGATTACACAGTTTGTCACAGAGACCGGTGATGGCATTTTCCGCGCAATAAATACGCTGGATTTAACTTTTGTCGAGTTCCAAAAGCGATTATCCCAAAGTAAGCACTTTCAGGAGCTTGGTCATAAATGTAAATCGCAACTTTCCAAAGCGTTACTTAAAAAATCTCGCGATAACATGATGTTGGCGTTAGAGCTTTATAATCGTCCATCATTAGAGAATAAGTTAGACGGCTTTGTTTTGCTATTCTGTACTGCGTGGGAGCAACTTTCTAAAGCACGCTTAATTGAACGTGACGGTGAAGATAGTATTTTCGAGCCAGCAAATAAGAAAGGTATACGCCAGACGATTTCATTGAGGGCATGTTTGGCGCGTTTGTATGCTGATAAAGATTTAGTTCGAAAGAACATTGAAATGGTAGCTGATTGGCGTGATCAAGCTGTACATCTCTTAATGCCAGAACTACAAGCTATTGCCTCTAGAATATTTCAATCAGGTGTACTTAACTTTTCATCTGAATTTGAGGCATTTTCACAAGTGGCTTTTATATCGGTTCAACATACTGGAATGATGACTATAGTTGGTGATTTTAAACTCCCTGCAATGTCTTTATTAAAAACACAGTATGGTGCTGCAGCATATGAAATTCTTGAATTAGCAACCAGCATTCAGTATGAAGTTGAAAAAGCTGATGATATGAACTTTGCAATACCATTGAAGGTTCATTTGGTCTTTGCACAAGGTGAAGGGGATGCACAAGTGGTATTGACCAAGGCCTCGGGTACTGCAAGTGATCTTAATGAATTACGTCAAAAGCTAAAGGTTATAGAAAAGACGATAGATTTAGATAAGTCGCATCCGTATTCGCAGACAAAACTACAACAATTGGTAAATACCAAATTAGAAACCGATCGTGACCAGTTGAAGTTAGAGAAATGTATCCCAGGAAGAAATAAATTTACCGGAAGACCAGAGCTTAACAACCATTGTATTCAAGCGTGTATACAGAGACTTGCTTGGCAGCAATCTAACAATGAATATCATTACCATGCCAAGCTTGCAAACCGGCATCAATACTCTGAATCTGCTGTAACTGAACTAGTTAAGCGCATTACTCAGGAAGATGATTTCGTTGCTAAAGCTAAAAAAATGCTAAGTAAAAAGAAATAACCTAGTAAGGTTTCTGCTAAGAAAAATAAAGACCCCATTATTAAAAATAATGAGAAGAAATTATACAGGCATAGTTTTCGGGTGAAGGGACACTTTATCGAAAGCGTTAGCTATTTTCAAATAAGCACGAAGCCACCAACTAATGCTGGTAACTTCACTAAGGACGCCGAGGGATTTCCAAAAGAGGAACAGGCGTTTTTAACCTTTTGGTCGTGTGTGGGGGAGGGAGTCTCATGACCTTGATTTAAGAATGACTACGAAGTTTGTAACTACTGGTAGATGAGTATTTTTAAGTTTTACTCTGACACCATTTGTGATTACTTATTAAGCAGGGTGTGTGGAATGAATAGATTACTATTTACGGTTATAAGAGGGATTTTTTTTCCGATTTTTCTGTTATTCGTTACAGCATGTGGTTCTAATGCAATTTCTTATCAGCCTACACTAATGAGTTACAGTGAGGCGTTGAATGTTGTTGAGGAATTAACTATGACGCAACACTCAGAATGGAAACCTGATGAATTTGGAATAACGGATAAATATGTTTTTTGGAATTACGGCTTTGTTACTAACTCATCGAGTTCTGCTGCAATAATTGCTGACACAGCAATAGTTGGGAAAAGTCAGGCTGAAACGAAATTAAACAATGAGCGTATTTACTTTAGAACAATTAAAGGTGTGAAGTTACTTGATTGGCAGCGCAAGTTTAAGCAGTGGTATGTAGTCTCATTAGTTGATACTGAAGATCGTATCACAAAGCACGCCTTGAGAACTCGAAGTCTTGATGATGCGAAGAGGTTTATGGATGCAATGGAGTCGATAATTAGGGAAAGAAAAGACTCGCAGTAGTAGCTTGACAATGATGATTATTTTTAACGATTTCTTGCTCTGGTGTGGAATGGGATTCCACGACTTTGATATTTTATAAGAGTTTTTATGAAAAAAATTAGTTTTTTTGGTATGAGCATAGTGCTTGCTTTGACACTTGTTATCGGCCTTGCAGTTGATTTTATAGTTGAATTTAAGTCTGAATCGATTTTTATGCAGATGAATATTTTTAGCTTCAAGTTATTATTTTCGTTACTTAGCATGCTCTGTGTGTATATTGCTATTGCAGTCACTTTTAATTTGAAACTGTTACCTATGCTTATAGGTAAAGATTATCCGTCAAATTACTTTAAATGGTCTAAATTTCGACTTATAGAAGTTTTCTTTTTATTTAACTTATGGGCTATGGGTCATCTTCAATATTTCACCGTCGTAATAGTTAATTTCGCTTTGGTTGAGTTGATACACTTATATTTAGTTTATAAAAGTATCAATAATAAGCTCGAGTCTACTATATAAATTGGTAAGTTGAGGGCAATAAGGCGTGTGGAGTTGGCATAACTCTTTCAATGCGAAAAGTTAACTCTAATGCCACAGAAGTTCACCGATCCCCCGGCGAAGTTGTCGAAATACGCAGATAAAAATGCCGTGGCGACATCATGGATGATGGCGCAGGCTCGGGGGCACATGGATGTGCCATCTGAGCCGTTAGGCGATTTTTATTGGAGTATGAGACAGGTAATTAATGCATGTAACTTCGCTAGGGGCGGCAAGGGGAGATGCAAGAGGGGGATTGCTGTTGATCCCCTTCTTGCCTTGGTGTGGAATGGAATTCCACGACTTTGATTTTTTATTTTGATTTTAAAGTTAGACATTAAAACCAAAAATAAGGGGCTTCGACTCTGCCCCTTAATTCCACATTTGTCTAATTTCCCAAGTGAAACTTGGGCATTAACGAGTACCAATGATTACTCGGGATCATAGTCAAGCACTGGCGCTAGCCACTTCTCCGTTTCACTCACTGTCATCCCTTTACGCTTCGCATAATCTTCCACTTGATCGCGGCCTATGTTACTCACGCCAAAGTAGCGGGATTTCGGGTGGGCGAAATACCAGCCCGATACTGCCGCTGTGGGGAACATGGCGTAGCTTTCGGTGATGTTCAAGTCGATAGTCTCATCGGGCTTGAGCAAGTCCCATAACAAGCCTTTTTCTGTGTGATCAGGGCAAGCTGGGTAACCGGGTGCGGGGCGTATACCTTTGTATTTCTCACGGATTAAGGCTTCGTTGCTTAACTGCTCGTCGGCCGCATAACCCCAAAACTCTTTACGTACCCGTTCGTGCATCCGCTCGGCAAAGGCTTCGGCCAAACGGTCGGCTAAGCATTTGAGCATGATGGCGTTGTAGTCGTCGTGGTTGGCTTCAAAACGTGCCACATGTTCGTCTATGCCGTGGCCTGTGGTCACCGCAAAGCCGCCCATGTAATCGGCGACGCCTGAGTCTTTTGGTGCAACAAAATCGGATAGGCAGAAGTTGTCGTTGCCGACACGTTCAAGCTGCATCCGCAGGTGATGTGTGGTCATTTCGACTGTGGTACGCGACTCATCGGTGTACAGCTCAATGTCGTCGTAATTGACGGTATTGGCTGGGAATAAGCCGATAACTGCTTTCGCCGTGAGCCACTTTTCTTCGATGATTTGCTTGAGCATGGCCTGACCATCGGCGAATAGCTTCTGTGCTTCTTCACCGACCACTTTATCGGTGAGGATTTCGGGGTAGTGGCCGTGCAATTCCCACGAGCGGAAAAACGGTGTCCAGTCGATACGCTCGACTAAGTCTTCTAATGGATAATTATCAAATATTTGGCGACCGAGCACGTTTGGCGTGAACGGGGTGTAGTTGGCCCAATCGTGTTGGCAGCGGTTTTCACGGGCCGCTTCGAGTGACACTATCTCTTTGCGCTTGGCTTGGGATAGACGCTTAGTACGCATGTCGTCGTATTCAGCATAGGTTTCGTCTATGGTCGCTTGGCGTGTCTCGTTGTTGATGAGCTTACTCACCATAGGCACGGCGCGGGACGCATCGGCGATATAAATGGCGCCATGGGGATAATGGGGCGCAATCTTCACCGCAGTGTGGATTTTCGAGCAAGTGGCGCCGCCGATAATCGCCGGAATGGTTAAGCCTTCACGGTGGAAGGTTTTCACGTTATGCACCATCTCGTCCAGACTCGGAGTGATGAGGCCCGACATGCCGATGATATCGATATTGTGTTCTTTCACGGCGTCGAGAATTCGCTCCACCGACACCATCACACCTAAATCGAATACCTCAAAACCGTTACAGGCGAGCACCACGCCGACGATATTTTTGCCAATATCGTGCACGTCACCTTTTACCGTCACCATCAAAATCTTGCCGTTAGATTGGCCTTCGACCTTTTCCAGCTCGATATAGGGGTTTAAGTAAGCCACGGCTTTTTTCATCACCCGCGCCGATTTTACCACCTGCGGCAGGAACATTTTGCCCGAGCCGAACAAGTCGCCGACCACGTTCATGCCGTCCATCAAGGCGCCTTCAATCACATCCAGCGGACGTTTCGCTTCTTGGCGAGCGGCTTCGGTATCTTCATCAATAAATTCGGTAATGCCTTTGACGAGCGCATGGGATAAGCGTTGGCTCACCGGCCAGCTGCGCCATTCTAAATCTTCTTTCTTACCCACCTGCGCGCCATCACCGCGGAATTTCTCCGCGATTTCAAGTAACTGCTCGGTATTGCTTGAGCCTTCAACTGGGCAGGGCAAGTTAAGCACCACGTTTTCGACGCGCACTTTAAGCTCAGGATCGATATCGTCGTAAATGGCTAACTGGCCCGCGTTGACAATCCCCATGTCCATGCCGACTTTGATGGCGTGGTACAGGAAAACGGCGTGAATCGCTTCGCGCACTGGGTTGTTACCGCGGAACGAGAACGACACGTTCGACACGCCGCCCGAAATCATCGCGTGGGGTAGGGTGGCTTTAATCGCTTTAATGGCATCAATAAAATCGACGGCATAGTTGTCGTGTTCATCGATACCGGTGGCGATGGCAAAAATGTTTGGGTCGAAGATGATGTCTTCTGGCGGAAAGCCGACCTTATCAACCAGCACCCGATAAGCGCGGGTACAGATTTCGATTTTACGTGCTTTAGTGTCGGCCTGACCTTGTTCGTCGAATGCCATGATAATGGCCGCCGCGCCGTAGCGTTTCACTAAGGTGGCTTGCTCAATAAACTTGGCTTCGCCTTCTTTGAGGGAAATAGAGTTAACTATGCCCTTGCCTTGAATACATTTGAGGCCAGCTTCGATCACTTCCCATTTAGAGGAGTCGATCATAATAGGTACGCGGCTGATGTCGGGCTCAGAGGCTATTAAGTTTAAAAACTTGTGCATGATTTCGGCGCCATCGAGCATGCCTTCGTCCATGTTGATGTCGATGATCTGCGCGCCGCTTTCGACCTGCTCGCGGGCGACATCGAGCGCCTGCTCAAACTTGCCTTCTTTGATCAATTTTAAAAACTTGGCCGAACCTGTAACGTTGGTGCGCTCACCCACGTTAACGAACAGGGATTGGGCGTCGATAGTCAGTGGTTCCAAACCTGCCAAGCGGCAAGCGACGGGAATGTCTGGCAAAATACGCGGATCGTGACGGCTCACTGCTTCGCGGATCACGCGGATATGTTCAGGCGTACTACCACAACAACCGCCGATAATATTGAGCATGCCTTCGCGTGCCCAATCTTCGATCACGTTCGCCATGTCTTCTGGGGTTTCATCGTAACCGCCAAACTCGTTCGGCAGGCCTGCATTCGGATGCGCCGACACATAACACTCACTGATGCGGGATAATTCTTCCACATAGGGGCGCAATTCTTTTGGCCCAAGTGCACAGTTAAGACCGATAGATAAGGGCTTGATATGGCGAAGGGAATTGTAAAAGGCTTCGGTCGTTTGGCCAGTCAGTGTACGGCCAGAGGCATCGGTAATGGTGCCCGAAATCATGATCGGCAATCTGTCTTTTGAATGCTGACCGAATAAGTCATCGAATACCGATTCAATCGCAAACAGCGCGGCTTTGGCGTTTAAGGTATCGAATATGGTCTCGACCATAATGATATCCGCGCCGCCTTCAATCAGCGCCTTAGTGGATTCTTTGTAAGCAGTCACTAACTCATCGAAGCTGACGTTGCGATAGCCAGGGTCGTTCACATCAGGGCTAATCGAACACGTACGGTTAGTGGGGCCTAACACACCGGCGACATAGCGTGGAATGCCTGTGGCAGCAAAGGCTTCATCACAGGCTTCACGGGCGAGGCGCGCGCCGACTAAGTTAATTTCGGCGGACAGCGACTGCATGTCGTAGTCGGCCATGGCGATGGTGGTGGCGTTAAAGGTGTTGGTTTCAATGATGTCGGCACCGGCGTTTAAGTAGTCGGTGTGAATTTGTTTGATGATGTGAGGCTGTGACAAGACCAATAAATCGTTGTTGCCTTTGACGTCAGTGTGCCAATCTTTAAAGCGTTCGCCGCGATAGTCCTCTTCTTCCAGCTTGTAGCCTTGGATCATAGTGCCCATGGCACCGTCTAAGATTAGAATGCGCTCTGCAAGCTGTTTGCGTATGTCTGCCAATATCTGGCCGGCTTTAGTAGAGGGTATCGTCATAAATAGTTACCTTAAATACAGCTAAGTTAAGTCCAAAAATCGGCCATTGTTATGCTAAGTGCATTTTATTGTCGTCAGCCGACATTTTTTGAATACTTGTTCTTAAAAATTTGTTTTGGACATTTAAACGTATAGACGTCCATAATACGCGACTTATGATTGTCAGGGCAAGATGAAAGTCAAAGGCATTAGGAGCGAGAATCGAGAATCAAGAATTTAGGCCCTTGGCTTGAGTTCCTAGCATCTAGTCCCTAACTAAAAAGGCATATATGAAACAAGTTCGGTTGTTATTGTTGCGCCACGGTGAGTGTGAAGGCGGCGCGATCTTGCGGGGTCGTGTGGATGTGCCTTTAAGCAAAAAGGGTTGGCAACAAATGTCGGCAGCAGTTGAGTCACAGGCCAGCGTGTGTAGCGCGATTTATAGCTCGATTTCACGCCGCTGCGCCGATTTTGCCCACGCTTTTGCCGCCGAGTTGCATTCGACGGCGGCACTGATATCTGAGTCAAGGCCATTGCAGGCGCAGTGTTTGTCGGGTTTACAGGAAATTGATTTTGGTGATTGGGACGGTTGTCGGCTCGATGAACTGTATCAACAAGAGGGCGAACGCTTAGCGGCGTATTGGCAAGACCCTTGGCAAACTCCGCCGCCCAATGGTGAAACTATGGCAAGTTTTGAGTCGCGGGTGAATGGGACGATTGACCAGATACTCGCCGCCGAGTTTGAACGATTGACCCTTGACTCACATAAAATGGGTAATGAAAACAGTGCCGTTAATGAAACCACTGTCAATATGCCAGCCACTCAAGTGTGGGTCGTGACCCACGGAGGGGTGATCCGTCACTTAATGGCGCGTGCCTTAGGGGTTGAACGGGCGGTGGGGTTTTATAGTCAACTCGATTTACCCGTGGCGGCCGTGGTGACTATTAATGTGCTGCAAGATGAACAGGGTGCCTGCTATTGGCGTTTAGATTGGCCGAGTGGGCGCAGGTGTTGAGGCCTTATTTCACTATCTCGGCGCTATCATGTAGGCGTGATCGTTTGGCGAGAATAAGCTGACATGAAAATATTCTGATTTAAACAGCATTGCCTAATGGGATAGATGTAGGATAATGCTTTTCCCTGACGTTTGAACGAGATAGCGTATTACATGCGCAATGAGTGATAACGTCGCAGAAATAGGTGTTGGGAATAGACTCTCTTTGTTCGAATCGCTCCGTTGTTTTAATTCACAGTGGCGTTGTTAACAAAGAGTATATCAACCCAAACATAATAGGGAATCGGGGAGCTGCTCGTCAGTCAGCCCGAACTGTGCCCGCAACTGTGAGTAGTGAAAAAGATCTCGAATCTTATTCCCTACGAGTCAGGAGACCTGCCTATTTCTGTTATCGCTGCGTGCAGCCTTAGTTCTCGAGCGGGTGACTCGAGGGAGCAGATGACAATATGTACAACCTTTTTTTATACAGGTTTGGACTCGATAGGAGCGCCGCTTAGGTGAAACTTTCCGCAATCCAAACTAACAGCCCCGTGAATGACACTAACCCGTCATTGAGCCCGTCAGTCGCGCTCAATGTGAGCCAGTTGAGCTGGTGTATCGATGGCAAAACCATTCTTTCCAATATTAACTTTACGCTGCCAACGGGGCAGATGCTGGGGCTGATTGGCCCTAACGGTGCAGGCAAGTCCAGTTTGCTGCGCTGTTTGTATCGGTTTGTTCGCCCGACTCAGGGCAAAATTACCCTTTTTGATCAAGATATTGAGCGCTTGTCGCCCAAGGCGTTTGCCTGTCGCGTTGCCGTAGTGCAGCAAGATACACCGCACTATTTTGATCTCACCACAGAGCAATTGGTCAGCATGGGCTTAACGCCCCACAAGGGTATGTTCGATACCAATTCGAGCTGTGATATTGAGCGTATTGCTAAGGCTTTAGAGAAAGTCGGCTTGAGCCATAAGATGCACCAACAATATGAGCACTTATCTGGCGGTGAAAAGCAACGCGCCTTGATTGCCCGCGCCATAGTGCAGCAGCCGCAGCTTTTAATCCTCGATGAGCCAACGAACCACCTCGATGTGCGCTATCAAATTCAAATCCTCGAATTGGTGCGTAGCCTTGGCATCAGCGTGATTGCCTCTATTCATGATCTTAATTTAGCCAGTGCCCTGTGCGACAGTTTGTTGTTGATCCATAACGGGGAAGTCAGCGCTATGGGGACGCCAACCGAAGTATTAACCGAGGCGCGAATTGGCGATGTGTTTGGCGTGTGTGCTCAGGTATTGCCCCATCCACAACATAAAAAGCCCTTAATCAGCTATTTTTATGGTTACCATGATTTAACGCACCACATGGCTGAGCGAGGCGAGGGCGGATGATTCAGGGAGTAAATAGCATTTCATCTCACATTTGGGGCGTATGGTGACACCTTTGACGAGACAACAACTGATGCTGGTCGCATTAGGCATAATCACTTTGATAACCCCCATTGCCGCCACAAGTTTTGGCGCGGCGAACATCAGTTTTATGGATGTTATCCAAGTCTTTATCAATAAAATGGCCAACCTCACTCAAGCCAATGGCATGACTGAGCGCATTGTGATGGAGCTCAGGCTACCGCGCATTTTACTCGCCTTTGTGGCGGGTGCGGGTTTGTCACTGGCGGGCAGTGTGTTGCAAACCGTGACTCGCAATCCGCTCGCCGATCCCTATTTGTTTGGCATTAGCTCAGGCGCGTCCTTTGGCGCTGTGGTGATGTTGACCTTATTCACTGGCTCTGGATTTTTTGATAATGCGGGTATGACGGCACATTCTGGGCTTTTTAGCGGTTCGGGTGCCTTGTCTGGATTACTTTGGTTTAGCTTACCCTTGGGCGCTTTTATTGGCGCGAGTTTGTCGGTGTTGATAGTGCTTGCCTTGTCTGGGCTCGGGCTTAATAGTCAAGTGGAGCGCATGCTGCTCTCTGGTGTGGCGACCTCCTTTATGTTCGGCGCATTAACGAGTCTGCTGCTGTATTTCGCCAGTCCGCAGGCGACAGCCTCTGTGCTGTTTTGGAGTTTAGGCAGTTTTGCAAAGGCCAGTTGGTCCTTGTTAGTACTGCCGACACTGGTGATTGGTGCGAGTTTATTCATTATTTTAGGCATGAAACGGCAGATCATGGCGTTGCAGGCGGGGGATGAAACGGCGCATACCTTAGGGGTGAATGTGCCTAAGCTGCGGCTCAATATGTTGCTGCTCTGCTCCTTGATTACCGCTATTTTGGTGGCTACTTGCGGCGGTATCGGTTTTGTCGGGTTAATGATCCCCCATACAGTACGCATGCTGTTTCCCGGTCGTCAGCCGATTTTATTAACGGCGCTGGTGGGCGGATTATTTATGGTGTGGATTGATGTATTAGCGCGCTGTTTATTGGGGAATCAAGAGTTGCCCGTGGGCATTATCACGGCCGCCATAGGTAGCATGTTCTTTTTGCTGATTTTGCGTAAGCGTAGAGTCATGCCGTAAATACAAGGTCATGCCGTAGGCACCTAGTCAGGACGTAAACGCAGCGTTAAGTCGTCATCCTAGAGTCATGTCGTAAGCGCAGGCTGGCGGGATAATCAGTATTTCTGTTGATATCCCACCCGCGATTGGAAATGCACAATTGGACATGTTCGTCATAGACGCGGGATGCGTTGTGGTTATTTAATGTAGATTACAAAGTGGAGTGTGGATGTCTCAGTCAGCCGTGTCTTTTCAAATAAGCCCTGTGAGTAAAGCGCAGGATCTGGTGATTCTGCAGAAAATTGATCTTAAGACTAAGCCGCCCGGCGCCTTAGGTCAGCTCGAATCCTTAGCCTTGCAGATTGCCCGCGTGCAAACGACTGATTTGCAAAAAACGGAGCAGCCACAAACGGATGTGCTCAAAATAGTCCATCCAACCATGTTAGTGTTTGCGGGGGATCATGGCATTGCCGCAGAAGGCGTGTCGATTGCCCCTAGCGAAGTGACTCACCAAATGGTGCAAAACTTTGCCCATGGCGGCGCGGCGATTAACGTTTTTTGTCGGCAGGTGGGCTTTAAGCTCGAAGTGATCGATTGCGGTATTTTAACGCCAGTTGAAGGGGTTGAAGGTATTATCGATCAACGTCTTGGCGCTGGAACGGGTGCAATCCATTTAGAGCCAGCAATGGCGCTTGAAACCGTCGATAAAGGCTTTGCTATGGCGCGCGATTTGATTGAGCGTCACCATCAAGCGGGTTGTAACTTAGTCGCCTTTGGCGAAATGGGCATAGGCAATACCTCCTCTGCAGCAGCCATTATGGCGGCGATCATGCAGCTGGATGTGATTGATTGTGTCGGCCGTGGTACGGGCATTAATAGTGAAACCTTAGAACGTAAACTGATGCTGATTGAACTGGCGTTATTGCTGCATCAAAGCGCCTTAACTGGGCCTAAGTCAGTGTTAGCTTGCCTAGGAGGTTTTGAAATTGTGCAGATGACTGGAGCTATGTTAGCCGCCGCCGAACGTAAAATGCTGGTGGTCGTGGACGGTTTTATCGCGACAGCGGCGGCATTAGTCGCGGTGCAAATCGCCCCTAATGTGCGTGATTATTTGATTTTTGCCCATCAATCCGATGAGCAAGGTCATCTGCGAATGTTAGAATTTTTGCAGGCTAAACCTTTATTGTCCCTAGGGCTGAGATTAGGCGAAGGTACGGGGGCGGCCTTGGCATTGCCGCTTATTCAAGCCTCAGTAAATTTTTACAATCAAATGGCGAGTTTTAGTGATGCGGGGATTGAGGCTGTTGTATGATGTGCTCTGCTAAGTCGCTTATTTTACTTATTTAAAATAATAGCCTTTAGCCAACCGTTTTAATTTTAAACCTTGCAGCAAGTGTGAATTCACTAAGGATGCTTTATGTCAGAACGCGAAAGCTGGCACAAAGAGATAGATTTATTTTTAGTTGCCATGGGCTATTTTACCCGCATTCCTATGCCTAAGTGGGTCGAAGTCGATAGCGATAAGTTGAATAAGGCCAGCCGTTATTTCGGTCTCGTCGGTCTTCTGGTCGGTTTGTTAAGCGCCATAGTGTTTTGGCTGACGCAGAACTGGCTCCCCGCTGGCGTTTCTGTTCTTTTAGCTATGTTGGTTGGCGTCTTGCTCACGGGCGGATTCCATGAGGATGGCCTCGCCGATACCTTCGACGGTTTTGGCGGGGGGTGGACGGCTGAAGACAAGCTGCGGATCATGAAAGACTCGCGCCTTGGCAGTTATGGCGCACTGGCACTGATGTTGGCTTTGCTGCTGAAATGGCAGTTGTTAGTCGAGTTGGCCCTGTACGATCCTGTCGTGGCGGGTTCAGCACTTATCGTCGCGCACACTGTGAGCCGTGTGGTATCAGCCAGTATCATTTTTAGCGAAAAGTATGTCCGCGATGACGAGACCAGTAAGTCTAAGCCGCTATCGCAACATCAAGGCATTAATGAGCTGCTTATCCTGATCGCCAGCGGCGTATTAGTGCTGCTATTCCTCAAGGGGTTAGCGGCATTGTCATTGCTATTGGTGATGATAGGACTGCGCCGTTTGATCATAGTGATCTTTAGACGCCAGATTGGCGGTTACACGGGTGATACCTTAGGCGCGGCGCAGCAAATATCTGAAATTGTGTGTTATTTTGTATTGCTCGTTGTGGGTAACATACTGTGATCCACCTCGTCCTAGGCGGCGCCCGTAGCGGTAAGAGTCGCTATGGCGAAGCCTTAGTGCGTCAGTACACTGCGCTTGGCTTCGATGCTTGCTATGTGGCGACGGCGCAGGCGCTAGATGATGAAATGGCGACACGTATCGCCAAGCATCAAGCGGGACGATCGGACGATGGTATCGAATGGCAATTGTTTGAAGAGTCGCTCGCCCTCACTGCACTGCTAAAACGGTTAGCAAAACCTGGGCGAGTGATTTTAGTAGACTGTTTAACCCTTTGGTTAACGAATCAATTACTTGCATCGAACATTAACATCGATGATGAACCCGCGCCGACTGAGTGGAATGCGACTGACTTTGCCGTTTCAACCTCTGACGATAAAGCTCATGCGAGTTGGCAGGCAGAGAAAGCGGCGTTTGTGGATTCCCTCGTCGAGCTTGAGGGAGTGGTGATTTTGATCAGTAACGAAGTCGGTTCTGGCATAGTACCCTTAGGTGAGTTGAGCCGACAATTTGTCGATGAAGCGGGCTGGTTAAATCAAGCCGTGGCCGCATTGGCTGACAATGTTACCTTAGTGGTTGCAGGTTTACCCTTGGCACTAAAACCACTGTAATCTAAATCAGTTTAGTGATATTTAGGCTGAGTTTTTATCTTTGTCCCTGCAAACTAAAATAAGTTTTTAACCCTATGCCTTCTTCAAACACAGACAACACAGGCTGTGCCAATGCACTCGATACCGCTAATACCGTTGTTATGAATCCTGCTGCTAATTCGCTTCAGCGCGCAAAAGTCTTGATGGTGCAGGGCACAACATCGGATGCGGGTAAAAGCACCTTAGTGGCGGGGATTTGTCGTTTGCTCGCCCGTCAGGGCGTAAAGGTTGCGCCCTTTAAGCCGCAAAATATGGCGCTCAATAGCGCTGTCACTGTCGATGGCGGCGAGATTGGCCGCGCACAGGCCTTGCAAGCCGTGGCCTGTTATCTTGAGCCCCATACCGATTTTAATCCCATTCTGCTTAAACCAAGCTCGGACACGGGCGCGCAAATTATTGTTCATGGCAAAGCCCTGACGACACTCGAAGCCTCGGCCTTTTTTGGGCCTAAATCTAAGGATTACAAGGCAATGGCGCTTGGCGCTGTGCTGGAATCCTTCGAGCGATTAAGCGGTCAGTATCAAACCATAGTGGTTGAAGGCGCGGGCAGTCCAGCGGAGATCAATCTGCGTGAAGGTGATATTGCCAACATGGGATTTGCCGAAGCTGTGGATTGCCCTGTGATTATCATTGCCGATATCGATAAAGGTGGCGTATTTGCCCATTTGGTCGGGACCTTAGCCTTGTTATCAGAATCCGAACAAGCGCGGGTAAAGGGCTTTGTGATCAACCGTTTCCGTGGTGATATTAGCCTGTTGCAATCAGGGCTCGATTGGCTTGAAGCTTATACTCAAAAGCCTGTTTTAGGCGTGTTGCCTTATCTGCATGATTTACATCTCGATGCCGAAGATGCGCTGGTTGATTCGCCCACTAAGCAGCCGAAGAGTCGTTTTAAGGTGCGGGTACTCGTATATCCGCGAACCAGTAATCACACAGATTTTGATCCGCTGCGGCTGCATCCCGATATTGATTTTGACTATGTGTCGTTGCAAACCCAAGCCGCGACTCATTTGCCCGCCGCCGATGTATTGATCTTGCCCGGCAGTAAGAATGTGCGCGCCGATTTGGCCTTTTTACGCCAGCAAGGCTGGGATAAAGATATTGCCACACACCTGCGTTACGGCGGAAAAGTGCTAGGCGTTTGTGGCGGCTATCAAATGCTAGGCCAAAGCATTGCCGATCCCTTAGGTATTGAAGACAGTGTGGGTGATACCGCAGGACTTGGCTACCTGCCGCTGAGCACAGAACTCAAAGCCGAAAAACAGTTACGGCGAGTGAGCGGTGAGCTAACGTTACTTGGGCAAAAGGTTGCTGTGAAGGGCTATGAAATCCACTGCGGTGAGTCAAGCTATCTTATCCCTAGGCTTGAACAAACGAATGCGCCCTTGCAGTTAATCCCTGAATCCACATCTGTGAGCTTTGCTGATGGCCTGCAAAGTGATGATGGGCAAATCTTAGGTACTTATTTACACGGGCTGTTTGATAGCCCTGATGCGTGTCAGTTGATTTTGCGCTGGGCGGGATTAAACGATGCTAAGGCGATAGATATCAATCAAATACGTGAGCAGCAACTCGATCGTTTAGCCGATGTGTTAGCTGAGCATTTAGACATGCAAAAATTACAGCCAATTTTAGAAGCATAAGTTTTAGAAGCAGACATTTTTAGCCGCAGAGTGAAGAGAAGACCATGACAGCACAGAACGACAACGAACAAGCGCAAATCAAGGCCGAACGCCACAAGGCTCGCCAACAGAAAGTGAAAGCCGGTGTGGATGCTAAAATTGCCGCCGCCCAAGAGGAGAAGGGGATTCTGCTGGTGTTAACCGGTAACGGTAAAGGCAAATCGACCTCAGGTTTTGGCACAGTGGCCCGCGCCGTCGGTCACGGTAAAAAAGCCGCGGTAGTGCAATTTATCAAAGGCACTTGGGAGTGCGGTGAGCGCAATTTACTCGAAGGTGCAGGGGTTGCGTTTCATGTAATGGGCACAGGTTTTACCTGGGAAACCCAAGATAAAGAAAAGGATACCGCCGCCGCTGTACTCGCTTGGGAAGCCGCCGAAAAGCTGCTGCAAGATGAGAGCATAGATTGCCTTATGCTCGATGAACTCACCTATATGGTGAGCTATCACTATCTGGATGTGGAACGCGTGCTTAGCGCACTTAAAAATCGCCCACCGATGCAGCATGTGATTATCACTGGCCGTGCTTGCCACCGTGCCATCATCGAGCTTGCAGATACGGTCAGCGAAGTGCAGCCGCTGAAACACGCCTTTGAAGCGGGTATCAAGGCACAGCAAGGTTTTGATTATTAAACTGAGCGTGTTGTTATCATCATAAAGCGATATTTTTTATATCCATATTGGGCAGATATAAAATGGCGGTCATGCCGCCAACGATCACTGTTGCAACAATGGCAATCTTAACGACTATTGAGCTGTTTATCTGGTGAAAAGTTGTTGTCTCAAAGCAAGATAACTTTGTCGTCAGGTGGTTGGATGAATTGTCATTGCTTCCCCAGTGACTCGCCGTCTATTTCTTTCAAAATAAGCATCTCTATAGGCTCGGCGGTGGCATCTGCTGCATATGGAAGTGCGAATGCCGCGATCACATGGATGTGAAAGAGCGGCCATGCCGCCAACTGTCACAGGTACACCAATGCCAATCTTAACTAACCCTCTCGCTGCTCGTTTAGCTAAAAAGCTATTGCCCCAAAGCTGGCTAGCATTCATTTAGTGAATTGAAAACTGACGAATGAATTGCTCTACAAAATCTCATCTATTTACCCAATGTTTGGCCCTACCGTAAAGCGACTAACAATATATGGTTTACAGTCGTATTTAAATTTAGATGCTTTTGAGTGTTTTTAAACTCGTTAGTTTGCGCGTTTATCCAGCCTAAAATTTATAAAACCCTTAAAAATCATCCGTATAAACTTTCCCCAAATTAGTTAATAGGTTTGGAAAACGCGCATGCGCGTTTTTCCGGATGGTGTATTAGATAAAAAGCTGATAAGTTCTTTGCAATACAAACAGTTAATGGTGCGCGTTTTTACTGGTCTAATGAGGTAAACGCGCATGCGCACTAATAAAATTTTAGGTATCAAAGCCGTAATGCTCTCAGACCCCATGAATGTCGCAATGGAAGCTTTGTTTGCCGGTGATGGAGCGAGGGCGGAATTACTTTTACTGAGCCTTGCAGAAGCAGGCAGCGGCTGTGCAGCACACAACCTAGGCACCCTCTACATCACTGGTGCTCCGGGTGTTAGCCCCTGTGTAAAGAAGAGCCAGCATTGGTATCAACGCTCCCTTGATTTAGGCTTCGAGGTAACCGTTGCATCGGATCCCGATTGGTTTAAACGGCGGAGTTGAAACCTAACAATGCGCTCAAATCGTTCGCTTCGCTCACTGGGACGGGCTAAAGCCCGCCCCTTAGCCAATCGTTAGGCAGCCTCCGGAAATTCCTCCCAGGTTGGTTTACCCGCAACACCGCGGCGCCAGTACGTCGCCATAGTTATTGGCATTATCAAAAGGAGTTGGTTTTATGCCGGGCACCGTAACAAATAACTTACTCAGTACATCCGGCACATCGGCGGCGTTAGCCTTTTCTGTCTGTGTTGCGGCTACCGTATCGGGCCAGAAAGGCCTAACAACTGCTTCAAGTCGTTCGCTGCGCTCACTTGGACGGGCTAAAGCCCACCCCTTAACCAAACGTTAGGTGCCATATGAGTATCAGCGCGGCACATGCCTCCGATTTTTATCGCGAAATTGCAGAGTTCAAACTTGTCTGGGGAATTAAAGATGCTGGTGGCTTTCCAGCTCCGACAGCCAGCGACGGAAGGCGCGCCATGCCATTTTGGTCATCTGAATCGCGTGCGCTTTCTGTAATTCGTAATGTGCCTGCATATAACGGCTTCACGCCTGTATCTATTCCATGGCTAGTCTTTTGCGAGCGCTGGGTTCCAGGCTTAAAAAATGATGGATTGCTTGTAGGCATAAACTGGTCGGGGGCCAGAGCATCTGGTTTCGATATTAGCCCCGAAGATCTACAACGTAATGTTGATGCCCTGTGTCATGGCACCTAACAATGCGCTCAAAGCGCTCACTCCGTTCGCTGGGACCGGCGAAGCCGGCCCCTTAGCTTAATCGTTATAAATCTAGGTAACTATGGACGTAGCCGATAATATTATCGATATGACCTTGAAGGGGAAGTAACTTTCCCAGTTCTTGGTGAAAACGTCTTATTCACTCTAGGATTATCTGGTTCGGGTGCTATAGAACCATCACATAAAGAGTCTATTGATTGGCTCTATAAAAACATTTCAGATGTATTCCCAAGCATAGAAGAAGCAATATTTGAGTATTACCTTTCGGTATTACCTGATTATCATCTTGGCTTAGGGGAATATGCAGAAGAATTAATGCCACGCATCAAAAACTCTAGAGATGTTTGGAATCATGTTACTGAACCAGGTGTGTTCATATTTCCTGAGGATGAAGGCGGTGAAACCCATATCGAATATGAATGTATTTTTGATATTGAACACGGCCTAAGGGTAATATTCAAGAATGGAAAATTAATTAAAGTAGGCTTGGAGTAAGCGATTTATAACAAGCCATTAAACAGGGACAAAAAACAGTTGGTTTTTGCTCCTTCGTCGCTTATTTTAACCAACTATTTTATTGCCCGTTAATGGGGCGTTATGTCTCTGGGAGTTGATGGTGTTTGGACTATTTAAAAAAAAGATGAACGTCGAAGAATTTATCTCGGGTAGCGTCGAAGGCCTGAGGATGACCACTGATGCTCACAGAGCAACGTGGCACCTAGGCGAAGAGAAATCCTGGAACGTAGATCAGGACAGCGGACAAATCATCTTTTCGTTTGAAGATGGCACTATTGCAGAATCACCAGTCCAAATTATTGGTACCTTCAATTCCAATGATGACACGTTCATGTGGGGCTGGGACCACCCTTCAATATTGCCTACACTTCAAGCCAACGCATTGCGGGTAAAGCAATTTGGCGAAGAGCATGGTTCAACGGAACTAACGACTCAAAAGGTTACCTGCACAGAGATGAGAGCGTGGGAATATACTGCACTGGCTATGCGCCTTGCTGAAGCAAACGGCGCATATCGTGCTGAGGCCGCTCCAGGCACTTTCGTGTTTATGAATTTTGGAGAGGTACACCTTGCCAAAGAAACATAACCAGTGCAGGCACGGCGACGCCCATTACATTGCGCCTTCGGCTCCATTCCATGGGCGCGCATGCTGCAAGCGTTAGCACCCAGTACGTACTATGAATATCACAGAAATAATAGAGAAAAGAGATTGTGGTGAGCTAAGAATCAACTTCTCACCAAATTGGAATTATCCCATTAATTCATTGCTGAGTGGTTTTGGGCTTTTTCCAAATGAGGAGAATCTCATAGAGGTCACAATTGAAATTGCTTGTGAAATCGTTGAAGCAATATTTTGGCGCGATCTCGCGTATAGTTGTGAGATTATGCCAAGAGAAGAAGCTAAGAGATATTCAGAGTATTTGGTTTGTTCTATGGCGCCACCTGAATCCACCTTTTATACAAACGCAGAATGGCACAAATATCATGGGGCAAGTTCTTTCGGTTTAAGCCCTTTTACTAGCTCTACGTTCGATAGTGGTATTTTATGTGTCGGCAAAAATTCAGCAATGAGCATATGGGTGGAAGATGAGGACTAGTGCTAACAAGTCAAAGCACTCGGACTTGGTAAAGCTGTCACCTTTTTTGTTCCAAAAAAGCCGCCAACTTCACCAAGCCGGTGTTTGAGGCGTTATGTGAAAATATTATGAATCATATAGTCGAAGTAGAAAAATATCTTGGGTGCACTCTACCTAAAACCTATCGACAATTCCTTTTGTCCTTCGACAAAGAGCTGGACGGAGATGTTTACCTTTATTTGCCAGATATGCTTATTGAGAGAAATGAGTGCTATCAAACAAAGGAATACGCTCCAGACTATATTAATATCGGTAGTGATGGCGGTGGTATGGCATTTATTCTTAAACTTAGTGATCAAGATCCGAAAGTTGCTCTTATAGATCATGGAAGCATGGACCCTGAGTTAAGTGAGTTTGTTTGTAGCAGTTTTAGTGAATGGGTGGCTTCAGATTTTGAATACGATGAAGAGTAATCACATAACCAGGCCATCAAAGACCGCCCACAAAAGGCCGTGGGCTGGACTCGCTTCGCTCGCCCTTTATGGCGGCGTTATATTTCTAAGGTGAGTTATGATCTTTCCCAAGTTTAAATACCATCCCGATCCGATAAAAACTGGGAGTATAGTAGAGAGTAAAAACTCATGTGATTGCTGCAAGCATCAGCAGGGGTACGTTTACTCAGGTTCTATTTATAGTAAAAATAGACCAGACTCAATCTGTCCTTGGTGCATTGCCGATGGTGGTGCAGCTAAAATGTTCGGAATTGAGTTTGTCTCTTTGATGCCGGCAATTATCGATCCTAGCAATCCACAAGAGATAGAATGTAGCGAAAGTGCTTTCGATGAATTGCTTCACCGAACTCCTGGGTTTTCAAGTTATCAAGAAATTGAATGGCCAAATCATTGTGGTGATTTCTGTGAATATCATGGAATAAGCACTGTGAAAGATATAAAGAATATTTCTGCTGAGCAAAAAGAACGATTATTCCAAACTAGCTATTTAGACGAGCGTGAGCTTACAGATATACAGAGAGGTAAAGACGACGAATTGCACTATTTTTTAAGGTTTTCCTGTCGTAATTGTGGCGAATCCTTGTTTCAATTTGATCCAGATTAAAAATATAATAATTCGCGTCATTTGCAGCCTTCGGCTGCTGGGACGCCGCTACGCGGCGCCCATGCGCTCAACGTTATATTTTAAGGAAAGTTATGCGTAAAATTTTTTATTTATTATTTTCTTTCTTGGAGGATGCGCAACAGGTTCATCAACAGAGCACATCACTACACCATCCTTAATAAATGACTATATAGCAGAACATATCATTGAAATTGATGCCTACAACACAAAGTATAGAAGCGAATTAAATGACCTAGCAAACAAAATCACCGATGAATGTGTAGTTAAAAAATCAATAGTAAGAAATCCATTAGCTTGGAGAAACTTATCAATATAATTCTAAATGGCCGCGTAATCTATAAGATAGATGACAAGGGAGTGATTGAATCCGCTTGGTATGATGGACATAATCGAAGTCAGGCTCAATGCGTTAACAAAAATGCAGTAGGCTATCCTCTACCTGAGCCCAAAGGGGTTAAGTATATTTATGATCAGTTCCGCGTTGAGGTTACTGGAGATAAAATATAACCAGTTGCTCAAGTTTACTCCCCAGCTAAAGCTGGCTCCGTGGTACTGTCGCGTGGCGCCAGCCCCTTAGCAAAGCGTTAACTGTACGAAAGTATCGAGTTGGTAATGTCGAATAAAACCGTATTAGAAAGACTTTTAAACGAAATAGAGAAATACGATAAAAATCGTAATGATCGTGATGCTTTTGCACAAATAGTTTATGAGTCAATCGAAGCCCTGGAGGGGATACCCTATTCAGTTCATCAGCAAGGTAGGGATTGGCAGTACAAAATTGAAACTGAGGAATACTTCGACAAAGAGGGCTTTGAGTCTGAAATCAATGAGGTAATCCCAAAACTTAAAGCGTGGGTCGATGAGCTTATTCAATCCCACAGTTAACAAGGCCAGCCAGAGGGACTGCCAAACCGCGACGCGCTTTGTCTGCCCCTGCTGGCGGCGTTATGCGGTGCCAAAGCAATGACTGAGAATGTAGTTATAAAGGAGTTCGCTAAGAGAGAGCGAAAGTTAACTGTGATTTTTGCAGTGTCGTTTGCCATTTTTGGGCTTACGCTTTTAATGAACGCATTTACTGAAATATATATAAATCCAGCGCTTCCATTTTTGGTTAGCTTTGCATTGATTTTTTTCGGCTTATACAAAGTCTATAGGTGCCCCGCATGTAATTCTGCACCAAGAGCCATAGGAAGAGCAGGGGTACAAATTTCGCCAAAAAATTGTGGTAATTGTGGAATCAAGCTCAAGTGAGGCCGCATAACAATCGCCACCAAAACGCCGCTTCGCGGCTCGACTCGCAACAAGTTGCTCGCGTTTGTGGCGGGCGTTATATGCTAAAGGAAGTTAATTGAAAACTCAGTTCTCACCAGAAGCACTGGCTCACCTAGAGGTCTTATATCAAGCAACGTTGATCGCGAGATCTCTAAGTTGGGATAACTCAAATGGTGCGAAATCAGAACTCGTGGCTGACTTAATGGATGCTGTACACAACATTCCGTCACACTTAAAGTCAGCGGTTATACCAGAGCAAGAGTTTGTCCAAATGTACTACGAGGCTTTTGATAAGAAGCACCCAATGAGTGTATCGTTGGTCAAAATTTATAGTGAGTGCTTTTAGTTGCCAACCGCATATAACAAGGCCAGCCAGCAACGCTCCCTGCGGTCGCTGGACCTCGTTTCACTCGGCCGCTGCTGGCGGCGCTACATGCCTAAGAGGATTAAATGAAATTCATATTTTTATCTTTACTATTTTTGGTAATAGCTGGCTGCACATCAAAGCCAATTGAAAATGAAAAGCCAGCTAGCGAACCGGACTCGCCTATAACATGTGAGGGCGCAATTGAGAAAATTGCAAAAAGTCTCGACGCAGATAGCATCAAAACACTGAGAAATACCAAAAAAGAAGATTTGGTAATGTTTCATATGTCTTGGGGCATGGGAATCAGAAATGATTATGGCTTGTGGTCTAAAAATTCACCTATTAGAAAGTCATGCGCGGAATCCATTGGAGAGAAAGATATGCATCCAGATAATGCATCTGGGGTGATTATGGAAGGAGTATGGGAAGTTGTTCATAGCAACGGCATGTAACAAAGCCATCAATTTGACTGTCTTACGCTGCGCTTCAACCAGCAAATTATGGGGGCATTAGCTTCATGGATAAATCGATGCTTTTAGAAAAATTGCAGAATTCGTTAAGATATGCATTTCAAGAATGTATAAGTTCAAATTATTCTAAGCCTAGATTATTTCATGCAGCGAGAAGTAAAGCTTGGGTGAAAAACATCGCAGCATCATTTAGAGAAGAATATGTTCAAACTGAATACAGAGTTTTTTCAGCAGATTATTCTAATAATAGAAGCGAATTTAAATTAAATGAATTGCTTTTTGATATTAGTGTTGTGAATGTTAAATCTATACCTTCTGCGTCAAACAAGAAGCAGCTAATTTATGTGAATAAAATGGAATGGGCTATTGAAAGTGAATTTCAAAGAAGCGACAGTCGCGCTTCTATAATCGATTTTAGTAAATTGGCCATGGCTCGATCAGAAAATAAGCTATTAATACTCTCTCAAAGTAAAAGTATAAAAAATTGGGCGTTATCAATACTGAGTGGTGCTGTACCGGAAGATGGCGATAATTACTTCTTAGCATTTGTACCTCATCCTGAAAGTTGGGATGAAGACATGAAAGTGGAACTATATTCTCATGGTAAAGATGGCTGGGAAGCAAGAAGCTAACAAGGCAAGGCACAAGACCTCCGGCGTGTGCTCGCGGCGTTAAGGCCTAATGAGAAATTTCCGTAATCTGTCTAAAAATGAAAATGAAGAACTTTCTAGAAAGTTTTCATTTCTGTTGAAGTACAACGAAGATTGTACCGCAGAGGATTTTAGCTGTGCAGCGGTAACTGTATTTGATCATTGGCTATATGAAACTGACTCTTTAAGTATTATTGCTGATGCAACTGATGATCAGATAAGAGCTTGGAACGGAATCATTAAAAGGTTTTTTACCCAGCTTGTTGAGTTGGAAAAACCGCTTAAATATAAGTACATTGGCCGCAATTCTAAGCAAAAGTTGCAGTTTTCGCGTTTTGTTGGCAGTGATGACTTAGGCTTATATGTTGCAAACCTGTTTGATGCTGTTTATGCAACCAATTTAGTATTCGTGCGCTTAGGTATTGAACTTTGGCTCGAGGACAACTGGACAATTCACTTTAAATATAAAAATCAGAAGGATTGTTTGGAAATGTTCGAGCTGATCGCTAGTCTAGGGCTGTATATTTTACCAGCCTATTCAGCAGAACATCTAAATAATTACAAGACTCAGGCAGCATATTTGCGTAGCCAGGGCCTTAACAAGTTACTTCATCGGACTGCTAACGCAGCCGCTGAGTAAAGCGTTAACTTTACGGAAGATCAATGCACCCTCAAGCACCGCTTAAATTTTGCTATCAGGCCCTTACAAAAAAGGGAGCAAGCTACTATCGCTGGTGGGTTATCGGTACTGTGTTACTTACTCTTGCGGCATTCGTTGGTGTTACTGTTTTTGAAATGGCTGAGTGGTTATTATTTTCAACTTTTGGTCTTGCTGGTATGGCAATGATTATCGCAACGCTAAGGCTTTTCTTGGTGAAGCTCTTTGAAGAGAATGCGGATGCGATTAATCTGTTCTCTAGTTATTTTCCTTCACTGCTGGGTAGCCGGAGCTTGGAATTAGCTTGTAAGTTAACAAATGCCGTTTATTACGGTGTGTTTTATCTTTGTTGTTATCTCTTGTTGGTTGCTATTTTATTGTTCCCGCTGTCTTTAGTTGTAGAGTATGCAAAAAGTTAACAAGGCAAGTCAGCATCGCACCTTTGGTACTGGACTCGCTAACGCTCGCCGCTGCTTGCGGCGTTAGGTTTTTCGGTAAGTACTTACATCTAGGTGAGGTAATCATGGACTTTTATGATGATGCGAAAGTGAAATTTATAATTCCTCCTCAAGCTGCAAATTGTTTCCAGCGCTTTGATGAATGGGTAAGTATTGACTCTAGATCTATGGCAAAAAGAATGTATTGTTCAAATTAGGCGTTATCAATCTATTGAGTGTTCAGATGGATTTTCGATGGATGTCACTGATGAGTGCTGGCACGATCTACAAGTATTCACGTTCACAGATGATCTTTTTGATGAAGACGTAAATGACAATAGACAATATGTAGTTGGGGCTGTTGGTTTTACGAAACATTGTAATGAAATAGCAATGCTTGAATTCTGCTGGATTCACCCGTTCTGGAGAAATCGTGGGTTATTAAAGTCTAGTTGGGCTGAGTTTGAGTTCACTTTAGGTGAATTTTATGTTTCTTATCCGAGGAGTAGGGCAATGCAAAATTTTCTAGATTCGATTGCTTATGTAGAACCCAAAACCTAACAAACGCCTCAAGAGGGACTGTCAACGCGTAGCGTTTCCAGTCCCATTGAGCCGAAGTGGTTTCGGTTGTTGTGTTTGAGTTTAGTGTTAATGCGTTGCCAGCCCCTTAGGCGGGCGTTATCTCCATAGAAATTTTAATCCGAAACTGACAAGTTAGAGCAAAGGAGCTATCACGCTTTTGTCTCAAAACTGTGTTGCGTATGTCTTTTAAATCTACAGGTTACGCTAAAGCCAAAACGGTGAGCCGTGGTGATTKGCGAGACGACCGTCCGCCCCATGGACGGGGCGGTCGAGCATCCAAGGATGATGGGATGGACACCTCTTGTGAAGTAGGCGTCATTTACGCCATATTGAATTTGCACGTTCAATAACAACAAAAGGTGTCCAAAATGAAAGTTACACTAATAGGAATTGATCTCGCAAAAAATATCTTCCAAGTATGTGGAGTTAATCAAGCAGGCAAGAGTGTTTTTAACCGTTCGATTAAACGTGCTCAGCTCCTGAC